>JAVBMP010000006.1:0-4594 GCA_031552315.1 Desulfovibrionaceae bacterium
AAGGATTCGCTGGGTTGGCTGGGCATCTTCAAATATGCCCTGATCGGGCTGATTCCGGCCAGCCTTACGCTTATTCAGCCGGACTTGGGCACCAGCCTGAACATACTGCTGATTCTTGGCGGCATGATACTTTACCGGGGCATAAAGACCTATATCCTGATTATCGGGATGATACTGCTTTTGATAAGCCCCATAGTGCTGAAGCAGGTCATCCCCTACCTTGAACCGTACCAGCAGCAGCGTATTGAAACCTTTCTGGACCCGGAAAAAGCCCCCAAGGACGCGGTGCATAACATCAAACAGGCCAGAATAGCCATCGGGTCCGGCCGGGTTTCTGGCAACGGCTACATGAGCGGCGGGCAAAGCAAGCTGGGCTACTTGCCCGTGGGCAAAACAGATTTCGCCATAGCCGTGTTCAGTGAAGAATGGGGTTTTGTGGGCTGTACCGCCCTGGTAAGCCTGTTTTCACTTTTTTTGCTGGCCATTTTCACCACGGCGCGAGACGCCAAAGACCGCTTCGGCAGTATGCTCTGCGCCGGGGTATTCTTTTACTTTTTTTGGCAAATCTTCATAAATATGGGCATGGTAATGGGCCTTATGCCGGTTGTTGGCATTCCCTTGCCCTTTGTAAGCTACGGCGGCACCACAACTATAATCAACTTCACCCTTGTGGGCATTGTGCTGAATGTTTCCATGCGGCGCTTCCTGTTCAAGGAATAATTCCCGGCGGGCAATTTTTGCTTGCCAAACCGCGCGTAGAGCTTTAAAAAAAGTTCGGAGAAAATAAAATGTTGCAAGGAGCCAACAATGATTCGTAAAGACAAGGGCAAAGATTACCGTGACGACATGAAGGCGTATTTGGGCGCGGGCACCTCTTATACCGGCAAACTGAATTTTGTTGGCGCGGTTTACATTGGCGGTGAATTTACCGGGGAAATTACTTCCGATGGCACCCTTGAAGTGGGCCAGGGCAGCGTAACGCGCGGCACCATCTATGTGCGCCAGCTTATCCTTAGCGGCCTTATAGAAGGCGATGTGGTGGTTACGGAAAAAGCCGTCCTGCACAGCACCGCCCAGCTTAAAGGCACACTTATAACCAAGGCCCTGGTAATGGAAGAAGGCGCCTTCCTGCAAGGCAGCATCAAGATGGAACCGGAACTTATTGTGGCCCCGGAAAAAGAAAAAGTTCAAAGAGAACCGCTGGTTGAAGCGCAAACCGCGGCGGAACCTGTTGCTTCCTATCAATAGTATAACATGCCGTAATGTAAAGAATAAAATATTGTTTTAACCCATTTGGCGAAAGTTTTTGACAAATTCGTCTTCTTGGCATACTCTAATCAGGATTTACGGCGCTTTTACCATCTAAATTTTGTTTTTCAGACCCGCAACCCGGTTTTCATAAACTCAAGGAAGGCATATGTTAGATATTGACATTACCTTGGTCATCCAATTGGTAAACTTTCTTGTTACCCTGGTGTTTCTCAATTACCTGCTGATCAAGCCTGTCCGCAATATAATGGCCCAACGTAAAGGCATTCTTGCCAGTTTTGCCAATGAAGCGGAAAAGTTTAATACAGAAGCGGAAAAACGCCTGCGTAATTATGAAAGCGCCCTGCAAGAAGCCCGCACAAAGGCCGGGCAGGAACGTGAAGCCATAAGAAGCGAAGGCGCGCGCCGTGAACAGGAAATTGTGTCCCAGGCCCAGACCAGGGCGCAAGGCATTGTGCAAAAATCCAAAGAACAAATCAGCGCGGAATCCGCCGTTGCCATGCAAGCCTTGCGTGGCCAGGCCGATGCCCTTGCATCCGCCGCGCTGAAAAAAATTCTGGCCTAAGCCTTTGGAGGTTCTTGCCTTGAAACAACTCAAAAGCAAATTCGGCAAAACGCTTGGCCTTGGCCTTGCAACGCTTCTGGTTCTCGCGTTTTTTTGCGGCACCGCGCTTGCCTCGTCCGGTGAACCTTTCACTGGCGATCAGTGGAAAAACCTGGCCTTCCGCATCGGCAACTTTGTGCTTTTTGTCGGCGTTATCGCCTATTTTGCCGGCGGCAAAATAAAAAAGGGCCTGAAGGGCCGCACAGAAGGCATCGCCACAGAGCTTAAAGACCTGGAAGCCGCCAAGGCCGTTGCCGCCGCCCACCTGGCCGAAGTTGAAAAAAGCATTGCCGGGCTGGAAGAAGAACGCCGCGCCATCCTTAAGGAATATGCGGCCCAGGGTGAAGCCCTGAAGTCAGACATAATTGCCCGGGCGGAAAAGTCCGCCGAGCAAATTATAGCCCAGGCCGAACGCACGGCCCAAAACGAATTCAAGCAGGCGGTTGAAGGCGTGCGCGCTGAAATGGCCGACCTGGTTGTTGAAGCGGCGGAACGCCTTGTCAGGCAGCAGCTTGACACTGCCGGGCATGAAAAGCTTATTGATAAATACTTAACAAAGGTGGTGCTGCATTGATAGGCAATACCCTGGCACGCCGCTACGCGCGGGCGATTTTTGACCTGAGCGCAAAAACTGGCCTTCCGGAGCAGGAAAAAGTTGGCGCGGATCTGCAAAAACTCTGCTCGGCCATTGGCGCTTCACGGCACCTGGAACAGGTTTTTACTGCCCCGGTCTTTTCTTCGGAAGAAAAGCGCAACCTGCTGGAAAAATTCTCGCGGGAACTGGGCCTTGGCGCTTCCTTGCGCAACTTCTGTTGTCTTTTGGTGGACAAGGGCCGCATGAACCAGCTTCCGGCCATAGCTACCGTTTACAGTGAACTTTTGGATACGCAAAAGGGTATTATCCGCGGCGAGCTTACCACCGCCGTGGAACTTGATAGTGACAAACGCAAGAAAGTCCGCGAGCAGCTTGAAAAGCAGGCTGGCCGCCCTCTGGAACTTTCATTCAGTGTGGATGAAAATATTCTGGGCGGCGTAAAGCTTAAAGTTGGCGATTCAGTAATGGACGCCAGCCTGCGCGCGCAGCTTTCCATCCTCAAAGACAATATCAAGAGGGGTGATCAGGGCCATGCAGATTAAAGCAGACGAGATCAGCAAGATCATTGAAGAACAGATTCAGAACTACGACCAGCGCGTGGAAATGAGCGAAACCGGCACCGTGCTGTACGTTGGTGACGGCATAGCCCGCGTGTATGGCGTAAAAAATGCCATGGCCATGGAACTTCTTGAGTTTCCCGGCGGCCTTATGGGCATGGTGCTGAACCTGGAAGAAGACAACGTCGGTGTGGCCCTTCTGGGCAGCGACAACGACATCAAGGAAGGCGACCCGGTAAAACGCACCGGCAAAATCTTCTCCGTTCCGGTGGGCGATGCGGTCATGGGCCGCGTGCTTAACCCGCTTGGCCAGCCCATTGACGGCCTTGGCCCCCTGAACGCAACCGAAACCCGCCCGGTGGAACTTAAAGCCCCCGGCATCATCGCGCGTAAATCCGTGCATGAACCCATGCCCACCGGCATCAAGGCCATTGACGCCATGACCCCGATCGGGCGCGGACAGCGTGAACTGATCATCGGCGACCGTCAGACCGGCAAAACAGCGGTCTGCATAGACGCCATCCTGGCCCAGAAGCATACGGATATTCACTGCTTCTACGTAGCCATTGGTCAGAAAAAGTCCACTGTGGCCCTGGTGGCCGACACCCTGCGCAAATACGGCGCAATGGAATACACCACCATCATTTCCGCCACAGCTTCGGAACCCGCCCCCCTGCAGTACATTTCCGCCTATTCAGGCTGCGCCATGGCGGAATACTACCGCGACAGCGGCAAGCACGCCCTGATTATTTATGACGACCTTTCCAAGCAGGCCACGGCCTACCGCCAGATGTCCCTGCTGCTTCGCCGTCCCCCGGGGCGTGAAGCTTTCCCGGGCGACGTGTTCTATTTGCACTCGCGCCTGCTTGAACGCGCGGCCAAAGTTTCTGATGAACTTGGCGCCGGTTCCCTTACCGCGCTGCCCATTATTGAAACCCAGGCCGGTGACGTTTCCGCCTACATTCCGACCAACGTTATTTCCATTACCGATGGTCAGGTGTATCTGGAACCGAACCTGTTCAACTCCGGCGTGCGTCCGGCCGTAAACGTGGGCCTTTCCGTTTCCCGCGTGGGCGGGGCGGCGCAAATCAAGGCCATGAAGCAGGTTGCGGGCACACTGCGCCTTGACCTGGCCCAGTACCGTGAACTGGCCGCCTTTGCCCAGTTCGGTTCCGACCTGGATAAAGACACCCAGGCCAAGCTGAACCGTGGTGAACGCCTGGTTGAACTTTTGAAGCAGCCGCAATACGCGCCCATGCCGGCCGAAGAGCAGGTTGTTTCAATTTACGCCGCCGTCAAAGGCTTTATGGATGACATCCCGGCAGCCAAGGTGCGCAATTTTGAATCTGGTCTTCTGGATTTTGTGCGCCTTAACCGCAAAGATATTCTTGAATCCATCCGGACCAAAAAGGCCCTGGATGCGGATATCGAACAGCGTATCGGCGCCGCGATCGGGGAGTTCAAAAAAGGCTTCAAGGCTTAACGCCTGTTGTAATATACAGACGCCAGGCCACAGGAGGTAAAAATGGCTTCCCTTAAAGATGTTCGAGTTAAAATAACCGGGGTGCG
>JAVBMP010000009.1:0-28362 GCA_031552315.1 Desulfovibrionaceae bacterium
GTTCTTTTACAAGGAGTGCCACTATCCCGTAGTTCCGTGCGGAGGGAGTATATTCAAGCATATATGGCCTTCGCGCGAGACGAAGCACGACGCAGTAAAAGGGCAAAAAGGCCATTGTGCAACAGCCTCTATGACATTTTCGCTTTGTGATTGCCGCTTAACGGTGGGCAAAGCCCACCTACGACTATTGCTCACTTCACTCGTAACGTGCTCTAAAAACAGCTACAGCCTCAACGCGTCCGCTTCCGCCATTCCCATGGCGGCATTGGTTGCGGGTAGTGCCATAGGCCGCGTCCTTCTTGCCGGGCGGCCTCTTCAATTGTCTGCCAGCTGCCGCATTCCGGCAGTTTGCAATACCGGGGGGCCACCCAGGCGGCCCCGGCCCGTAATAGGCTCTCTTGCAACGTTGCGCCGCCCGCCTGGCGCAAAACAGCCACCGTGCGCCCATAACGATCCCGCCCCCGCTCCTCCACTTCAAATGCCTGTTCGCGCGTCAACGCCGCAACGGTCGCAATGGCTTCCTCTCCGCCTTCTTGACCGTCTTCAGGGCAATCTATGCCGTAAAGGCGAATCTTAAACGCTTCACAAGAAGGTGTTTTAAGAACAAGGGTATCACCGTCCACAATCTGTTCAACAGTTCCTTGCCAAGCATGGGCCGGAGCTGCGAAGCCGAAAAGGATGAAGGCGCAAATAATTCTCATCGGAATTGACTACATATGTAGTCAATCAATGTCAAGATTTGCTTTACCTATCCTTATATGGACAAAATACCACATGTTTATCCCGCTATTGCCGCAGTACTCAAGGAAGCGCGTAATTCCGCCGGGTTGTCGCAACAGGAACTTGCGGACTTCAGCGGGCTGTCGCGCAGCTATATTTCGTTTGTGGAATGCGGAGAACGGGGCATATCTGTTGCCGCGCTGTATCAAATCAGCAAGGCTCTTAAAATAGAAGGCGCGGAACTCTTCCGGCGTATTGAAAATGCCATTGAAGAACAGGAGCGCGGTCCGGGCAAGCCGGAAAAAACTACCGGAAGGCCCCGCAAGCAAATTAAAAATCCCCAATAACGACCGTTGCCCAATAGAGACTGTTGCACAATGGCCTTTTTGCCCTTTTACTGCGTCGTGCTTCGTCCCGCGCGAAGGTCATATATGTTTGAATATACTCCCTCCGCACGGAACTACGGGATAGGGGCACTCCTTGTAAAAGAACAAAAATTCTCATTGTGCAATAGTCTCCAATAGGCAATTCAATCAGGTAACAGGCGTGAGCAGGCGACAATTTCTCCCTGTTCCAGCACCAGTTCGTGCGTGAGCACAGGGGCCAGGGCGGCCCGGTCTTCCGGGTTGTGGCTTACCATGATGATGCCGGTTTGCGGGCAATGGCCCGCCGGGGCGTCAACCCCGCCAATGCCCGTGGCGGCGGTTTGCGGCAAAATGCCGGTTGGGGCGGTTGAGTGCAGGCCGTTTGGTGTGTTCAAGCTGTTTTGCGCCAGGCCGCGTTGTGCGTTCAGAACGCTTTGCACGCCTGCCCCGGCGCAAAGGCGCACGTTTTCCATAAAGGCCTTGCGGCTGGGGTAATCCAGCCCGGAACATGGTTCATCAAGCAGCAGCAGGCGCGGGCGGCTTACCATGGCGCGGGCCAACAAAAAACGGCGGAATAACCCTTCAGACATTTCCAGGTTGCTCTTCTGCTGGTATTCGCTTAGCCCGAACAGGGCGATAATCTCTTCCGCCCTGGCTCTTTCTTCCGGCAGGGCTTCCCGGTAAAGGCCAATGCTGCCGTGCAGGCCGGAAATTACCAAATCCAGCCCGCTCAGTTCATATTCATAGTGGTTTTGCAGCCAGTCGGATACATGGGCGGTAAAGGCGTGGCGTTCTTCCAGCGTGGGGCGGGCGGGTTGCCCGGACGCGTCAAACCAGGTAAGGCTGCCGCCCAGGGCCGGGTGTTCCTCGCCCAGCAGCAGGCGGACAAGCGTACTTTTACCCGCGCCGTTGGGGCCGGAAAGCAGCCAGTTTTCCCCGTTGTTCATCTGCCAGTTCAACCCGCGCAGCACTTTGCGGCCTTTCAGGTACACGTCCGCATTGCGCAGGACAAAAATGGGGACAGGACTGTCTTGCCGGGCATTGACCGTGATATTGACCGGGCCGTTGGCTGTGACATTAGCCGGGGCGGGGCCTTTGGTGGAATGGCTTAAGGCCGGGACGTTGGCCGGATCCGGGTTCACGCCCATGCCCGCGCTTACGTCCATGCCCACGCTTGCGTCCATGCCCACGCTTGCGCCCATGCCCACGCTTGCGTCCAGATCCACGCTCGCGTCCGGGTTTGCACTTTGGGCGAAGTTTGGCGCAGAACCCGCTTCCGCGCCCGGTTCCGCATTGGGCGGCAGGCGTTTATAGGCCTTGGCCCGCAATTCATCCAAGGTTCCCTGAAAGGCGATGCGCCCGTTGCGCAGCAGCAGGGCGCGGTTCAGGCAGGCGGGCAAATCGGCGTTGCGGTGGCTTACGCAGACCACGGAACAGGGCGCGGGGCTGTCCGGCCCGGTGAAAAATTCCAGCGCGGCAAACAGCAGCCGGCGGCCATTTTTGTCCAGCCCGTCCAGCGCCTCGTCCAGCAGGAGCAGGCGGGGCTTTTTGACAAGCGCCCGGCCCAGCAACAGCAGGCGCAACTGGCCTTGAGAAAGTTCCGTCACCTGCTCATGCAGCAAGTGTTCGGCCCGCAGTTCGCGGGCCATTTGCAGGGCCAGCGCCCTTTCCGCTTCGCTTGGGGGGGCGTAAAGCAGGTAGCCTTCACCCAGGCCGGAAAGGATCAGTTCTTCTCCGTCAATTTTCCAGCCCTGCCGCACATAAAGGTGTTGCAGTTCCGGCGAAAGCAGGGAAATGAAAGGCCGGGCCGCCAGGGGCGAGGCATCCGGCCAGCCGGGATTATTTGCGGCAGAAGCGTTCAGGCCGGAAGCATTCGCGTCAGAAAGATTCGCGTCAGAAAGATTTGCGCCGGAAGCATTCGGGCCGGAAGCATTTTGGCAGGATGCGGAATGTGCGCCGGGCCGGCCATGGCCGGGGGCCACATCCGCGAAGTTCCAGATCAGGCTGGAGCAAGCTTCCGGCGCATCAAAGTTTTGTTCTGGCCGTAAATCGCCGCGCAAAAGGCGCAGGAAGCTGGATTTACCGGCCCCGTTGGCCCCGAAAAAGGCCCAGTGTTCACCGGGCAACAAGGCCCAGTCAAGGCTGTGCAGAATGCGCCGCCCGCCCAGGGAAGCATTGACGTTTTTCAGGCAGACCAGGGGGGCGGGTGAAACAGGCGAAGCGCCGCAAGGCGCAAAGGGCAGGGTGGAACCGGGCATGAGCATACTTCCCCAAAACAGCTCCCTCAAAATATCGAGGGGGTTTGGGGGAAATCATTTCCCCCAAAAAAATTCTTAAAAATTTCCAAAAAATTCTTAAAATTCTCCAAAAAGCTCTTTAAAAATTACCCCAACATATTCAAATGCTTATAAGCCTTTGTAGTAGCCATGCGGCCGCGCGTGGTGCGTTTTAAAAAGCCGCTTTGAATAAGGAATGGTTCATACAGGTCTTCAAGGGTGCGCACGTCTTCAGAGCAGGCCACGGCCAGGGTTTTCAGGCCCACGGGGCCGCCGCTGTAGTGGTTTATGATTACGGAAAGCAGTTTCCTGTCCATGGGGTCAAGGCCGCATTCGTCAACTTCCATGCGGGCCATGGCTTCGGAGGCTTCTTTGGAGTCTATAACCGGCTGGTTGTGCACGGTGCAGAAGTCACGCACCCGGCGTAGCAGGCGGTTGGCAATGCGCGGGGTGCCGCGTGAACGGCGGCCTATTTCCAGCGCGCCTGCCGGGGTTATTTCAATGTTCAGGATGCGGGCGGCCCGGCTGACAATGCGGCCAAGGTCTTCCGCGTTATAAAATTCCAGGCGCAGGTGAATGCCGAAGCGGTCGTGCAGCGGGGCGGAAAGCAGGCCCAGCCGGGTAGTGGCCCCTACCAGGGTGAAGGGTTCCAGATCAATTTTCACGGTACGCGCGCCCGGCCCCTGGCCCACCACCAAATCCAGCTTGAAATCTTCCATGGCGGGGTAGAGTACTTCTTCCACCGCAATGGGCAGGCGGTGAATTTCATCCACAAACAGCACGTCATGGCGGGAAAGGTTGGTCAGAATGGCGGCCAGGTCACCGCTGCGTTCCAGCACCGGGCCGGAGGTTTCCACAATGTTTACGCCCAGTTCAGAAGCGATAATCTTTGCCAGCGTGGTCTTGCCCAGCCCGGGGTTGCCGAAAAATATGGTGTGGTCAAGGGCCTGCCCGCGTTCACGGGCCGCCTGCAAATAGACCTGAAGGTTGTCGCGCAAGTCGTTGTGCCCTATGAAGTCCGTCAGGCGGCGCGGGCGGATGTGTTCATCAACATCTGATGGTTTGCGAAGTTCGTCTGACATGTGTGCCTTGAAATGCTCCGTGAATGCCTTTGGCGGGCAGGGGCCTTGCCCCTTGCTGTGTGGGGAAGCCCGCGCGGGGAAATGATTTCCCCGCGACCATTCGGCAGGTTTCTGGTAATTTATTTTACCGGGCCAGTTTGCGCAGCGAATTGCGCAAAAGGGCGCTTAAATCTATGTTCGGGTCTTTGGCAAGGGCTTCCTTTATCACTTCCGCCGCTTCATCTTCTGAATAGCCCAGGTTCAAGAGGGCGGCCAGGGCGTCTTTGAACAGGCCGCCCGCCGGGTTTGGCGCTGCGCCGGGCGCGGGTTTTACCCCATCCAGCTTGAGTTTGAACTTCAGTTCCAAAAAAATTTGTTGCGCGGTTTTTTTGCCTATGCCGGGCACGCGGGCCAGGGCGTTTACATCTTCCGCCAGCACAATGGCCCGCAGGTCGTCCGGACGGTAGATGCCCAGCATGGAAAGGGCGGTGCGCGGGCCAACGCGGTTTATGTCTATAAGGGTCAGGAAGGTTTCACGCTCATCCCAGGTGTTGAAGCCGAAAAGTTCCAGCGCGTCTTCCCGCACAATGGTGCAGGTGTAAAAAAAGGTTTGTTCCCCGCGCGCGGGCAGTTGCGCCAGGGTATGGGCGGAAAGGAACACCTCATACCCCACCCCGCCGCCGGTTACCAGAATGCAGGCGTTGGGGGTAACTTCCGCAACCCGGCCTTCAACGTAGGCTATCATGTTCGGCCTCCGGTTTGGCAGGCAAGGCCACAGGGGATATAACGGGGGCCGGCATCTACTTTTTCTCCCATTCAGCCAGAAGGGCTGTCATTTGTTCCGGCGAATAGCGCGGCGCGTCGTACAGGCCAGCGGCCATGCGCTGGCGCGAGGCCTCGGCCAGAATGACGGCGGCGGCCACAGACACGTTGAAGCTTTGGATCATGCCGTACATGGGTATATAAAGTTCCGCGTCCACCAGGGCGGCCAGCTCCGGGCTTACGCCGCTGTGCTCATTGCCCATGATGATGGCGCTGGGTTTGGCAAGGTCATATTCCGCAATGGGGCGGGCAGCGGGGGAACAGCTGGTGGCGTAAACCGTCATGCCCTTGTCTTTAAGCGCCCGCATCAGGGCTTCCGGGCTTTGGTGGCGCACGCTGCCCACCCATTTGCGGGCAGATGCCGAACTTTTTTCACTAAGCGCGGGGAAGGCGGTATCTGTGTAATAAAGGTGCACTTCCGGCACGCCAAAGGCGTCACAGCTGCGGTAAATGGCCGAAACATTGTGCGGGTCATGAATGTTGGCCAGCACCAGCGTCAAATCCGGCTGGCGGTGCCCCAGCACCCTGGCTATTTTGTCCAGCCGGGCCGGGGTGCGCGGCAGTTCCGCCGTGGCCGGGTTTTTTTTGCTTCTCATGCGTGGTTCTGCCTGTCGCATTCAACCACTTCCACCATTTCACGCAGCAGGCGCATGGTTTCTTCCGCGTCGGCGGTTTCAATCTTGCGCAGGGCGAAACCGGCGTGCACAATGGTGTAGTCGCCCGGTTTGAGCGGGGTTTCCAGCAGGGCGGAAGAGGCGTTCACAAAGGTGTCGCTTTCACCCACCTGGCAGCGCACCAGGCCGGGGGCGATTTCTTCAACAACTTTTACGGGTACGGCAAGACACATGGCAAAATCCTTGTTTATTTTTGCAGGGCCTTCACAAGCCGGGTGGTGGAAAATTCGCCCAGAAGCGGCAAAGAAAGCACTTCTCCGCCCTGTTCCAGCACGAAGGGCGCGCCCACAATGCGTTCCACCGGCCAGTCCCCGCCTTTTATCAGCACCGCCGGGGCAATGGCCCGGATGAGCTGTTCCGGCGTATCTTCATCAAACTCCACCACAAAGTCAACGCTTTCCAGGTGGGCCAGCACAAAGGCGCGGGCCGCGAAGGGGTTTATGGGCCTTTCCGGCCCCTTGTTCTGGCGGCGCACGGAAGCGTCGCTGTTCAACCCCAGCACCAGGGCATCGCCTTTGGCCTTGCAACGGGCCAAAAGGTCAACATGGCCAGGGTGGATTATATCAAAGCAGCCGTTGGTGAACACCACTTTTTTGCCGGCGCCGCGCAAGGCTTGCACCTTGGGCAGCAGTTCCGGCAGGGTGACTATTTTGGGGTGCCTGAGCTCATTCATGCTTTTTGCCCGTGTTACCATTATGCCTTGCGGCTACAAATTTTGGCGAAACTTCATGCTTTGACGCAAGGTTTCCTTATCCATTGCCCGCACTTCGCTGCCCAGCGGAATGCCCTGGGCCAGGCGCGAGATGCTTATGCCGGGGTGGCGGGAACTTATGCGGCGCTTGATAAAGCTGGCGGTGTTTTCCGCCTCCAGCCGGGTATCCAGCGCGAAGATAACTTCCTTTACCTCGCCTTCGGCCAGGCGTTTGTCAAGGCGTTCCAGGTCAAGCTGTTCCGGGTTTATGTTGTCCAGCGGGGAAAGAAGGCCGCCCAGAATAAGGTAGTGCCCCTTGTAAAAACCGCCTTGCTCCAAAGTGAGCAGGCTGTCCCATTCCGCCACCAGGCAAAGCAGGGAAGAATCCCGCCCAGGGTCGCGGCAAATGGGGCAAGGGTCATGGTCTGTAAGCGCGCCGCAACGCGAACACAGGCCAAGGCTGTCGCGCAGGCTGTGAATGGCCTGCCCAAGGCGGCGTGTTTCCGCCATGGGCCATTGCAGCAAGGTCATGGCGCAACGCATGGCCGATTTTGGGCCAAGGCCGGGCAGGCGGGCCATTTGGTCAATAACGGCCTGTAAGGGTTCGGGCAATTTTTGCACGGCGCGTACCTGAATTACATAAGCCCCGGAATTTTCATACCGCCGGTAATGGCTGTCATTTCTTTTTCCACCATTTCCTTGGAAAGGCGAATGGATTCATTAACCGCTGTAAGCACCAGGTCTTGCAGCATTTCAACGTCGTTCGGGTCTACCGCGTCTTTTTCAATGCTGATGGATTTTATTTCCTGCTTGCCGGAACAAACCACCTTGACCATGCCGCCGCCGCTGGCCCCTTCCACCGTGCGCTCACCCAGATCGTCACGCATTTTCATCATTTTATTTTGCATAACCTGCGCCTGACGCAGCAAATCATTCATTCCACGCATATTTTACTCCTGTATTTGTTATTTTCTATCTGGCGCTTCAGTGTTCCAGCGACCAGTCTGTAAGCCGGGTATCAAAGGTTTCCGCCAGCAGTTTCAGTTCGTCTGTGGCTTCCAGTTCTTCCCGCAGTTCCTGACGGGTTTTGCGCTGGGGCACGGGCAGGATTTTCAGGCCCGGAGCACCGGGGCACCAGGCTTGCAGCAGGGCGTGCAGTTCATCCAGCACCGCGCGGTCATTCAGGTATCTGGCGGTAAAGTCGGAATCCGGCGCAAGGGTAATGGCGTCTTCAGACCACACGCCAGCCACGCTGCGCAACACCGCCGAAAGCCTGCCGGAAATGGCAGCGCCGCCGGGTTGGCCGTTCTGCCCCCCCCAGGCGTCTTGCCCGCAGGCCGCCTGGACAAAAGCGGCCCATTCTCTGGGGGCGGGGCATTCTCCGGTGGCGTTTTCACGCGGGGGAACCGGCCCTGGCACTTGGCCATGTGCTTGCTCGGGCGCTTGTTCGGCTGCTTGGCCCGACGCCTGTTCGGGTGCTTGTTCAGCTGCTTGGCCCGGCGCCTGTTCGGGTGCCTGTTCAGCTGCTTGGGCAGGCATTTGCTCGGGCGCTTCTTTCGGGCGGTCAGAAATATCTGTCTCGGCTGCCGGGGCGGGTTCTGAAGCCGGAAGCTCCGGCGCGGGCGCGGAATATGCCGGGGCATTCACAGGGGCCGCAAGTTCCGGGGCGGGCGTTGCGGGCGCGGGCTGGCCCGGCGCTTGTTCCGGCGGCTGCCCGTTTGGCTGCCCGTTTGGCTGTCCGTTCAGCTGCCCATTCGGCCACGTGGCATCAACCGGGCGGCCCGGCGAATAGCCCGCCGAATTATTTAGCGAATGGCCCGCCGAATTATTTGCCGAATGGCTTTCTGAATGGCCCGGCGCCGGGCCTTCCCTTAACTCAGGGCTTTTTTTTTGAGCCGCGAATTGTTCCAATGAAATCAGGCGTGGCAACAGGGCCAGGTTAAGTAGTAAAAGTTCAAGGGCCAGCGCTGGTTCAAGGCTGCTTAAAACCCGGCGTTGCCCTTCAAGCACCATTTGCCAGGCCGCGTGAATGTGCGCCAGTTCAAACTGGTTGGCTTCCTCTTGCAGGGCTTTGGCTTCTTCCTTGCCAAGGTCAAGCAGGGGCAGGGCCTCATCGCCCAGTTGGCGCAGCATGAAAAGGTTACGCCAGGTGGCGGCCAGTTCACGCAAAAAGAAGCCAATGTCAAGGCCCTGGTCAAGAATTTCCCGCACCAGCAGGCTAAGCCCGGGGGTGGAACCGTTGCGCACCTGAACAAGCAGGCGGGTAAAAAGTTCCTGCCCGGCCAGGCCAAGCACGGAACGCACGTCGGCTTCCAGCAATTTTTCACCGCCCAGGGCCAGCACCTGGCCCAGCAAGGACATGCCGTCGCGCACGCTGCCGGCCGCGCGGCGGGCCAAAAGGCGCAGGGCGGCGTCTTCAAAGGGCACCCCTTCACGGTCAAGCACCGATCTTAAATGGTTTTCCAGTTCCGCCTGGGTAAGGCGCTTGAAAACATGGTGCTGGCAGCGGCTTATGATGGTGGCCGGGAATTTGTGCGGTTCAGTCGTGGCAAGAATAAAGGTGACGTGGGCGGGTGGTTCCTCAAGGGTTTTTAGCAGGGCGTTAAAGGCCTCTTTGGTAAGCATGTGGGCTTCATCCACAATAAATACCTTGTAGCGGCCTTCCAGCGGGGCATAGCCAACAGATTCCTTCAACCGGCGCATATCGTCTATGCCCCGGTTTGAAGCGCCGTCAATTTCCAGCACGTCAACCGCGCTGCCCTGGGTAATGGCCCGGCAGCGGTCGCATTCATTGCACGGTTCCGCCGTGGGGGCCTTGCGGCAGTTCAGGGCCTTGGCGAAAATACGCGCAATGGTGGTTTTGCCCACCCCGCGCGTGCCGCTGAACAGGTAGGCCGGGGCAACGCGGTCTTCAGCCGCGGCCCTGGAAAGTATGGCTTTAAGGGTGTCCTGCCCGGCCAGCTGGGCAAAAGTTTGCGGCCTGTACCGGGCGGTTAATGCTGCTTTGCTCATGGGCTTCAAGCTAAGTAATGTTCAGGTTAAAGTCAAGGTCAAATGCCTTGCGGAACAAGGGATTTTGCCTTGCAACGCCATATTCCGCGCAGACGCTGGCACTGCCGTTACGCCGCTTGTACCGCTTATGCCCAAAGGGGCACCCAGTGCCTTTCTCGCGGCAAAAGGCGGTCCAGCCGGGCGGCTTCCGGGTTCAGGCTGCGGAAAAATTCATGGAATTTGGCGGAATGGTTCATGTGGCGGGTGTGGCAAAGTTCATGCAGCAGAACGGCCTCTATCATGGCGTCCGGGTAAAAGACCAGGCGGGCGTTCAGGTTGATGTTGCCAAGGCTGGAACAGCTGCCCAGACGGCTTTTTTGCCACTTTACCCGCGCCTGTTTGTATTCAAGGCCGTATGTTTGCGCGGTTTTTGCCAGAAAGGGCGGCAAAAACACCCCGGCGTAACGCAATACCCAGTGTAAAAGGGCGCGGCGGCGGTGTTCCGCCCCGGGGCCGCGCGCGAACAGGCGGCAACAGGCCTTTGTTGCGCCGTCCGTCCCTTCTTGGACTTCCGGAAATACAAAAAGCTGGGGTTTTGGGCTCCATTCTATGGGCAGGCGTAACGCGCCCCCGCGCAAAACCAGTTCTTGCGGCAGGTTGGCGCAGGCTTCCCGCGTGGATGCTTCCCTTTGCGCAAGTATGGCCTGTTTGCTTAAAATCCAGTCTTTATGCGCTGCTATCATTTGTTCGGCAACCTCTTCCGGCACGCGGGGGGGCAGCACAACCTCCAGCCCTTTGCCGGGCAGCAGGCGCAAAAGGCAGCGTTTGGCCTTGCCGCTACGGCGCAGGCTGTATTTGGGGGGCCATTCCGGCTGTGGGCTAAAGATATTTTTTTCAGGCATGTTCAAAATATGGAATAATTTTTTTTCCGGGCCGCCGGGGTCTTTATTTTACCGGCAAAATCTGTTAGGTTTCGGCATGAAACAGCCTGAACGGCATAAAAAAGCCTTTTGTCCAAGGTTACTTACCGGAGTTACTGATGAATAATGAAAAGCGTGCCTCCATTCAGTGGGGCGGGCTACTTTTTGCGCTTGCCGGCGTGGTTTATTGTCTTACCGCCCTTACGGAACGCGGTTCACAGGCCCTTTGCCTGACCAGTGGCTGCGCCCTTTTCAAGCAACTTACCATCTTTGGGTTTTCTCCGTGGTGGTTTGGGGCCGGGGCCTTTTTGCTTATAGCCCTGCTTTGTTTGCAGAGCAAGCGCCTTTTGCCCTTTATTTTCGCGGTATTTTTTTTGGCGCTTGATTGCGCCTTTTTGCTGGTAATGCTTTTTTCCGCCCCTTGCGTTTCCTGCCTTGGGGCCGCGTTGCTTTTTCTTTGCACCTGTTTTGCCCTGAAGCCCAGGCCGGACTTCAGGCGGAAAAATGAAGGCCCTTCAAAACCCCTTATGCTGTTGCTTTTTGTCTGGGGGGTGCTGTTTACCGCCAACCTGGTCAACGCCGTAAATGAACTTTTGCCCCTGCGCACGCTGGAAAAGGCCGGGCAGGGCAACTTTGTGGTGTACATTTCCCCTTCTTGCCCGCACTGCGCGGATGCGGTGCAGGCCCTGGGCGGCCGGGCGGATTTTTACGCCGTAAGCAAAGAAGAGGGCGATCTGCTTAAAATAGCCCGGCTGGAAGATTTGCTGGCATCCGGCAAGCCGCTTAAAGAAGCCATGCCGCAAATGCTGGCGGAAGCGGCCAAGCCGGAATGGCAAAGTTATACAATAAGCCCGCAACGCCGTTTATTGCTGCAATGGCAGCTGTTACGCGCCAAATCCCGTTTGGCGGCCAATGGCTTTACCGCCTTGCCGGTGGTGCAAAGCAACGGGTTTTCTCGCAGCCTTTTTGCGCCCGCAAGCCAGCCTGCCCCGGCCTTTGCGCCGGGTACGCTTTCCGGCGGGCAAAGCAGGCCGGGTGACGCTTCCGGCTTCGGCCTGCCGGGCGATGACCTTGGACAATGCACGGGCAATACGGAACAACCCTGCGATTAGAGACCATTGCTAAAACCAAAATTGCTTGCTGTGGACATCAGACATAGAGTAAGGAAAAAGTGTGTAGAAAGCTTTTTCTCGCAAGTTGCCTTTCAGGCATCATGTTGCTTTCCGGCTGTGGCGGAGAGCATAAGCTGGCCCTGTTCCCTGAAGAAACCGGCACAATCTATTCCCGCCCGTCCCCCATTGTGGCTTCCGACCCTGGCGGGCCAATTCCCGCGCCGCGCGTCCCGGCCGATCTGGCCGCCTATGCCCTGCCGGAAGGCCGCCCCGCGCCCAACGGTGCGCCGGGTGCTTCCCCAAATATTTCCCCGGGCGGTTCCCCTGGCGCTCCGCATGACGCAGCCCCTAAAACCGGGCTGGGCGCAATTCCGGGCGCAATCCCCGGCGCGATTCTGGGCGCGATTCCAACCGACCCCTTTGGCTTGAAAAAAGGTTCCATAAGCTACGCGGTGCTGGCTTCTTCACCCGATGACCCGGAACTTGCCGAAACCTTTGCCAAAATAAGCCCCCTTTACACCCTTGGCCCGCCAGAAAGCCTTACAGAGCTTGAACAACGCCTGAATGCCGCCCTGCGTGACGCGACAAGCGTTCTGCACAGTTACGGCTATTATTCCGGCCAGGTGGCCGGGCGGGTGGAAATTGCCGGAGAAAGCCGCCCCCTGGGCGACATTTCCGGCTGGGAACGTGACGCCCTGTTCAACGGCAAGGTGCCCAACCTGACCGTGCATGTTGATTTTACCCCCGGCCCCCGGTATACGGTGGGCAAAAACCGCATAGAAATTGTTGGCCAGGCTTGCGCCGCTGTGCATGAAGACGGCAGGCCGGTGGAAAATATGAATGCCGCCGCGCTGGCCGCCATTTGCAAACCGGCGGCCTTTCAGCCGGTGGTGGAAAACCAGAATATCCCCCCATTTTTGCCGCAAAGCCTTGCGGATGTTGGCCTTGCGGCGGGCGCCCCGGCAAAGGCCTCGGACGTGCTGGCCGCCGCCGACCGCTTGGTGGACGTTTTCCAAAACAGCGGCTACCCGTTTGCGGAACTGGTTTCCAGCCACTACATTGTGGACCATTCCACACAAACCCTTGAAGCCACCTTGCGCCTGAACCCCGGTGATTTTGTGCGCATGGGCGAACTGCGGGTGCAAGGTTGCGATACCGTAAGCCAAAATTATCTGAAGGCCAAAAGCACCTGGAAGCCCGGCAGCCCATGGAACCAGAGAAGGGTGGACGCCTATGTGGACGCCCTGCGCCAAAGCGGGCTTTTTAGCGCCATAAGCTTGAAGCCGGGCCAGCCGGAACAGACGGACGAATCTGACAAAGCCTACATACGCCCGGTGGAACTGAACATGACCACTTTGCCGGAACATACCGTTGGCGGTTCCGTAAAATATAATTCGGATATCGGCGTGGGGGTGGAAGGGTACTGGGAAGACCGCAACCTTACAGGCCGGGGCGACAAACTGCGCGCGGAAGCCCCTTTGTGGCAAGATATGCAGGAAGTGAACCTGGATTACCGCCTGCCCTACTTTTTAAGCCCCAGTCAGGATTTTAACATTCATGCCGCGCTATTGCATCAGGATACGGATGCCTATAAACTGCTGGCCGCTTTGGCCTATGCCGGGATTGACCGGCGCTTTTCCCGCAACTGGGTAGGCAGCGTGAAGGTAAGCGGCGAGGGCGGTCAGGTGCAGGAACCGGGCGAAGACCAGCATTCCTACTACATGGTAGGCTTACCGGTAAGCGCGGTTTACAGCACGGTCAAAAAACCTCTGGACGCTACCAGCGGTGTGCGGGTGGCGCTTTCCGGCGGGCCTTATACCGGTGAATATAACGGACCGTTCACCATTGCGCGCGGGCGTCTGGACGCCGCCGCCTTTGTGCCCCTTGCCGGTCAGGATACCGTGGTGCTGGCGCTAAGGGGTTCCGGCGGGGCCATAAGCGGCGCGGCAGCGGACGATGTGCCCAATACCGTGCGTTTTTATTCCGGCGGCGGCGGTTCCGTGCGCGGCTACGCCTATCAGTCTTTGGGCCCGCAAAACTCGGATGGCGACCCCCTGGGCGGGGCCTATATGGTGGAGGCCAGCGGCGAGCTGCGGGTAAAATTTACCCCGGAATGGGGCGTGACGGCCTTTGTGGATGGCGGCAACGTCAGCGTGGACGCGCAAAGCTTGCTGGGCAATTCCATGCAATGGGGGGCTGGCCTTGGCCTGCGCTATTATACGGCCATAGGCCCGGTGCGCCTTGACGTGGCTACCCCGCTGAACCCCAGAAAAGATGATGACAGTTTCCAGTTTTACATAAGCATAGGGCAGAGTTTCTAATGTCTGGCAAAACGGCGCGTTGGCTGAAGAGGCTTGCAAAGGGCATGACGGCCCTGGCGCTTTTGCTGGGCCTTGCCCTGGCCGCGCTTGGGCTGTGGCTTGCAAGCCCCGGATCAGGCCCCTTCATTGTGCGGACGCTGAACAGCCTTATGGCTGAAACGGGTTTGCAAATCAAGGTTGAAAGCCTGGAGTTCCGCAACTTTTTCGGCCCCTTGCCGCGAGAGATCCGGGTGACTGGCTTCAGCCTTTCAGACCATATGGGGCCTTTTTTGACTGTTGGCGGGGCGGATGTGAAGCTGAAGCTTCTCCCCCTGCTGCATGGCCGGGTGGTGGGTGAAAGCGCCCGCATACAGGCCCCGGCCTTTTACCGCCCGCCGGATTTTTTGCCAGATCCCCAGCCTGCCCCCGCAAGGCAAACCCCGCCAAATTTTTACAGCCTGCCGGAATTGCCGGTTGCCTTCAAGGTGGAGCGTTTGCAACTGGAAGACGGGCTGTTTGACGCGGGCTTCATTTTGGCCCCCACGCCCGACAACAGCACGCCCGACAACAGCACGCCTGGCAACAGCACGCCCGGTAACAGCGCGGAAAACGCGGCCCCGGCCCGGCAAGGCGCTGCGCTTCCTGAAGGTTCCGTAATTTCAGAAAATGCCCACCCACAAAATGCCCATTCATCCCGGCAAACCCCGGCGGCAAGCGGCAAATTGCCGCCGGAGCCTGGCCCCTTGTGGAAGGTGAACGGTCAGGGCTGGGCATCTTACGCCGCCGGCCGCCTTGATGGGGAACTGGCCCTGAGCGTGGCGGAACCGCACCCGGCAAGCGATGCCGCAACAGGCGATGGCCCGGCAAGCAGCACCACAGCAAGCACCACCGCGTCAAGCGCCGCCCCGGCAGGGTATGCCCTGACGGCGGATGTCCGCCTGTCCAGCCCGGCTTCCGGCCTGCTTGGCGGGACGTTGGACGGCAAGGCCGGGTGGGGCGGGCAGGAATTTCCCTATCTGCTGGATATTGAGGAACAGGTCGCCAGCCAGTCGCACAAGTTCATTTTGCGGAAATTTTCTTTGGATGCCCTTGGCCTGAAGCTTGCCGGGCGTACGGAACTGGAGCTGGAACCGCTGTCCCTGACCGGGGCGATAAAGCTGCAAGGCCTTGCGGGCGGGGAATGGGAAGCCGTGCTGAATGGCTTGACCGGCCTGACCACTTCAAGCGCTTCAACTGCGTCAACTGTTGAGGCCACTTCAAGCGGCCCAACTGCCTCCAGCGGGCGGGCCGGGACAGAAGCGCCAGCCGGGCCGGGCGGGGCAGCCTCCGGTTTTGGCGGGGCCATTGACTTGCAGGCGGAATTTACTCTGCCGCCCGCCCTGTTTGCGAATGCGGAAAGCGCTGCGCTGCAACCTGGCGAAATCAATAGGCAAACCGCCGAAATCAGGCCGGAAGCCGTCAAGACCAGGCCGGAAGCCGCCAAAATCAAACCGCAACCCGCCGGGCCGGAAACGCCCCTCTTCACCCTGACCTTGCGGGGGCAGGAACTGCGCTGGCCCGACAAAGCGCTTACGGATTTGCTGGGGCCGGAACTTGCCCTGAAGGCGCAACTGCGGGGCGGCATCACGCCGCAAGGCCTGACAGCGCTGCATCTTCAGTTGGAAGAATTGCGCGCCGGGCTGCTGGACGGTCAGGCCGAGGCCCGCTTGCCCAACCTGCCGCTCCTGCGGGAAGGCGGCCCCCTGCAATTCGCCGCGCGGGCGGACTTGCGCCTTGCCGACCTTGCCCCCTTTGCCGGGCTTTCCGGCCCGCTGGCCCTGAAAGCCTCTGCCGAAGGGCGGACGGATGAATTCAAGCTGGATCTTTCTGCGGAATCTCCGCAACTGGAAAGGCCGGACGGCAAATTCACGCAGGCCGCCCTGCACGTGGAAGCCACGGCCTGTGCCGCAGCCGCCCCGGTAAAGCCTTCCGGCAAAAAAGCGGTCAAAGAATCCGGCAAAGAATCGGGCAAAGAAGCTGCCAAAGAAGCGGGCCCCAAATCAACTGGGGATTCGCCGGGCAGCCAGTCCGGTAATCAGGCGGGCAATCCGCCCGGCAATGCCGTTGCGTTAAAATTTTCCGGCACGCTGTCGGCGGGCGCGGCTTCCAGCCCGGCCGGGCCTTTGGCCTTGCGTGCCCGTTGGCAGGCCGAACCAATGGCCCCGGCCATGCGCTTTGCGGTGGAAGGGCTGGAGGCTGAGGGGGCCGGGCTGAATTTGCGGGCCACCCTGGCTATGGAAATGGACATGAAGGCGGAATTGCCGCAAAGGGCGGAACCCCGGCTGAATGGGGACATCAGCGTGGAAATAGCCGACTGGGCCGGGCTGGGCGCGTTGCTGAACCAGCCCTTGCGCGGTGGCCGGGCCGGGCTGGAACTGCGTTTTGCCAATAGCTTGCCGCCAGGCGGAACGGGCGGGCCAGGCAGAACGGTCGGTGCGGGCAGAGCGGCCCAGCGCCTTGACAGCAAGCTGGAACTTTCTTCCTTGTTGCTGGATGATGGGCGGGAAACTCCTGTTCTGGCCTTAAACAAGCTTACCGGCAAGTTTGCGGTAGATGATCTTTTCAAGCTGCAAGGGCTGAATGCCGACCTGCAGGCCGGGGCCGGTTCCCTTGGCCCCTTGCCGTGGCAAAAACTGGAAGGCAAGGCCCGCGGCAATACGGAAAGCGGCGAATTCAGCCTGTATCTGCGTGACAGCGGGCCAGCCCGCGGCGCGGGCAAGGGCGGGGCTTTTGAGCGCCTGGGGCTGGCCGGAAGCTACGCCCTGAAAAGTGGCGGGATAGAGCTTAAAACATTTTCTTTGAACCTGCCGGAACATGAAGTGGGCTGCAAATTGGCGGCCCCGGCCCGTATTGCCCTTGCGGAAGGCTTTCAGCTGCAAGAAACGCGGGTCAATTTCACACCGGGCGGCAGCCTTTGGGCCGTGGCCGCGGTAAAGGCCAATGGCCTGAAGGCGGAAGCCCGGCTGAAGGATATCCCCCTGGCCATAGCCCGGGCCTTTACCACCGCGCCCCTGCCGTCCGGGCGGCTTAACCTTGATATCCGGGCGGAAGACGCCGGGCGCGGGCTAAACGGGGGCGCGACGCTGGAGCTTTTGTTGAATGCTTCCCGCAAACAGGGGGAAGAATTAGGGTTTTATGCCCAGGCGGATCTTCGCCCCGCCCCCCTTGGTGAATTGGGGCTTGGCCGGGGCGGCGGCCTGTGGCTGAATGGACAGGGGGTGTTCGGCAAAGGCGCGCGCAGGCCGGAAGGCGGTTCGGGCGTATTCGCCCCAGACACGTCCGGGTCAAACGAGTCTGGGTCAAACGAGTCCGGGTCAAGCGCGTCTGGCCCAGGCACGTATGGGCCGGGCGGCAGCACCCCGAATGCCCAGGCCTATTCAGGTGCGGCCACGCAAGCGGATACGCCCGTCAGCGGCTCTGTGCCCGCGCTGCCCGAAGCGTCCTTGAACGCGGCTTTTGCCGGAACCGGAACCGGAGCCGAAACCGGGGCGGGGGCATCCCCGTTCGGGCAGGGGCAGCTGCTTTTTTCCCTGCCTTTGCGCAGGGGGGCGGACGGCTTGCCCGGCCTTGACCAGTCCGCGCCCTTGGCGGGCAAATTGAACTGGCGCGGGCCAATAGAAAACCTTTGGCAGGGCGTGCCCCTGCCGGATCGTTACCTTAGCGGGCCAAGCCATATGAATTTTGAAGCGCGCGGCAATTTGCTGGCCCCGCGCTTTACCGGGTCGGTATTTTTGGCTAACGGGGTGTATGAAGACCGCCTGCTTGGCGTGCTTTTGAACAAAATTCAGCTGGAAGCTGCCAGCAGGCCGGAATTACCGTTAAAAGCCCTGCTTTCCGCCGAAGACGGCAAGGGCGGCACCTTGGCTTTGGAAGCGGCCCTGTATGAAAAGCCCCCCCCGCGCAGGCCTGTGAAGCGGGAAGCCCCGGCCTCAGGCCCGGCTCTGTCCCCGGCCCCGGTTGTGGCCCCTGCTGTGGCCCCGGTCGTGGCGGAAAAAAATGCCGCTGAACCGGCAGATAGGGCAGATAGGGCAGATAGGGCAGACAGGGCCGACAAGACCGGCAAGACCGCCAGGGCCGACAAAACCACCAAAATCACCAAGCTCAGCAAGCTCGATAAGGGCAATAAGGCCGCGAAGGACGTTACGGCCGTAAAGGACGTTACGGGCGTCAGGGACGCTTCAGCGCAAAAAAACCGGGCAACAACCGGCCCGTATATTGCCCTGCGCGGGCAGGCAACGCACCTTGCGCCCTTGCAGCGGGCGGATCTTTCCATAATGCTTTCGGGCATATTCGGGGTAAACGGGCCGCTTGCCGCGCCGGACATAAGCGCCAATCTGGAAGTGGAACGCGGTGTTTTTGAAATAATACCCGGCGCGCAAGGCTCCATTGCCACTCTGGAAATTGGTGATGAAGTCCCGTTGCCGGAAACGAACCTGGGCGGCCCGCAGCTGGATGTAACCCTTAACGTGCCCAAGCACTTTTTTATTCGCGGCATGGGGTTGGAAAGTGAATGGGAAGGGCATTTGAAGCTGCACGGTTCCGCCCGCAAGCCCCTGCTTACCGGGGCGCTAAGGCCGGTGCGCGGGTATCTGGACTTGCTTTCCAAGTCCTTCACCTTCACCGGCGGGGAAATAACCTTTGTGGGCGGCAACCGCATAAACCCGGCCATAAACCTTGAACTTGTCTATAAATATTCCGGGTTTGAAGCCATTGTGAAGGCCGGCGGCACGGCCCGCAAGCCCACGCTTGCCATAACCAGCCGCCCGGTTTACCCGCAAGATGAAGTGCTGGCGCGGGTGCTTTTTGGCAAAAGCACTTCGGAACTCAGCCGCTTTGAAATGATCCAGCTGGCTTCCAGCGCGCGGGAATTGACCAACCTGGGGCAGGGCAGCCTGCTTTCAAATTCCCTGTCATCCGTGCGCAAGGGCATGGGGCTGGATGTGTTGCGCCTGGGCAGTTCAGACAATGTGGAAGAAAAACGCAGTTCCTCGGTAATGGAACAGCTTGGCGGGGTAAGTTCCAGCAGGGGGCAAAACAACGACCAAAGCACCCCCACGCTGGAAGCGGGCAAATACGTAAGCGACAGCATCTATGTGGGGGTGGAACAGGGGGCCACGCAAGACAGCACCGGCGTGCGGGTGGAAGTGGAGCTTATGCCCAACCTCACGCTGGAAGGACGCAGCAACAGCCAGGCCAGCGAGGTGGGCATAGGCTGGAAAATGGATTATTGAGGCCATTGCACAATGGCCTTTTTGCCCTTTTACTGCGTTGTGCTTCGTCCCGCGCGAAGGTCATATCTGCTTGAATATACTCCCTCCGCACGGAACTACGGAATAGGGGCACTCCTTGTAAAAGAACAAAAATTCTCATTGTGCAACGGCCTCTATTAGAACGGTTTACGCTTGAAATAGCCGCTTAACGGCGAGCAAAGCTCGCCTACGACTATTCCGCGGCAAGGATTTGAAGACAAATCCTTGCTGAGCAATTCACTCATTTCAATCGTAAATTGCTCTAGATGTTTTATTTTCATAAAAAAATCACTTCAGGAACAGGTAATAATGGCCGCCGCATGGTATAATTTGATTTATGTCACTGGCGTTTCATTTTGAAAAAGAGTATGTACATCCTAATAACAAAATCAGCATCAACGTATGCATAAAAAGCCCAGGGAGGTAATATTGTGAGCGCGGAAAAAATACCAGGGTTTCATTACCCCTACACCACCCCGGCGGGCACGCAGGAAGAAAAAGAAATTTGCGTGGCCCCAAATGTTTATGTGTTTACCGGGCCTTCAAACATCATACTGGTTATAGGGCCGGAAGGGCATGTGCTTATAGACAGCGGCGGTTCCGCGCTGCATGCGCGAAAAGTGGCCGGCAGAATAAAAGAGCTTACGGACAAGCCCCTGGCCGGCATAATCCTTACGCACAGCCACCCGGATCACGGCACGGGCGGTTCAATATTTTTGGAAGGGCAAGGCCCCTTGCCGGTATGGAGCCGCAGCAACTTCGGGGTAGAAGCCAAAGGTTTTGCCGGGCTTGAAAAAATAAGCGGCAAACGCGCCGCCCGCCAGTTTGGGGCGGTTGTGCCCCCGGACATGCACAAGCCCAACCCCATGCTGCCGCCCAAAAATCCGGACGACAAGCCGCTTGCGCCCATCCGGCCAAACAACGTCTTTGACGGGGATATGAAAAAGCTGCGCCTGGCCGGGGTGGATTTTGAACTTTACGCTGCCCCCGGTGAAACGGCTGACCAGCTTTTTGTCTGGCTGCCGGAACAAAAGATTATGGCCTGCGCGGACAATTTTTACGGTTCATTCCCCAACCTGTACGCGGTGCGCGGTTCCGCATACCGCGACGTGCTGGTGTGGGCGCAAAGCCTGGATAAAATGCTGGCCTTTGACGCCCAGGTAATCATCCCCGGCCACAATGAGCCGGAAACCGGCGCGGAAAATTGCAAGAAGCGCTTGACCAATCACCGTGATGCCATAATGTATGTCTACAATGAGACCGTGAAAGGCATGAATGAAGGCCTTTCACCGGAAGAACTGGCCACAGGCATAGCGCTGCCCAAGGAACTGGCGGAACTGCCGTACCTTAGTGAATTTTACGGTTGCGTGCCGTGGGCCGTGCGCAGCATTTATAGCGGGCTTCTGGGCTGGTTTGACGGCAACCCCAGTAACCTGGTCATTTTAAGCCCGGAGGAAGAAGCCTCGCGCATGGCGGCCCTGGCCGGTGGCGCGGATCACCTGCTTTTTGCCGCGCGTGAAGCCCTGAAGGCGGAAGATTACCGCTGGGTGACCAAGCTTGCCGACTATTATCTGAACCTTGGCCCCAACGCCCGCCATGAAGGGCAGCGTGAGGCCAAACGCCTTAAAGCCGCCGCCCTGCTTGCCCTGGCGGAAATTATCCTGCCCATTACCGGGGTGAATTATCTGCAAAGCTGCGCGGTAGAACTGCGCAAGGAAGTTGATGAATAAACGCCGCCTGGCGGGGTTTATTGTCAAACTGCTTGATAAACGCTTGCCAATGCCCGCACGGCGGGCATTGGCAAGCGAGGCTGTGGACAAAGAACTTTGTCCACAGCCCGCCACGCAGGCGCAGGCGGCATTCATTGCCGCCGTAAAGCGCTGGAGTGAGCGTGCCTTTACAAACCCCGGTTTTGCGGGGTTTGTCATCAATCTGGCTTGCCCATGCCCGCACGGCGGGCATTGGCAAGCAACTGGTTGTAAAATGCCCCGAAGGAGAGCATTTTTCATGAAAGTAAGACGTAGAATTGTTGAAATTGATCAAGACCGTTGCACCGGCTGCGGCCTGTGCATTCTGAACTGCGCGGAAAGCGCCATTGTGCTGCAAAACGGCAAGGCCAGGGTTATTTCAGACAACCTTTGCGATGGCCTTGGGGCCTGCCTTGCCGCCTGCCCGGCTGATGCCCTGAAGATTATTGAAAGAGAGGCAGAACCGTTTGACGAGGAAGCCGTGCACCAGCACCAGCAAACGGAACGCGGCCTGAAAGACGGCCACGCGCCGCAAGCCTCCGCCTGCCCCGGCCTGAAGCCGTTGGTCAGAACAACTGAAGCCGCGCCGTCATGCTGCCCCGGCGGCAACCCCGCGCCCGGCGGGTCAGGCCCGCTGAACTGGCCGCTTAAATTGCGCCTTGTTTCGCCCGTTGCCCTGGCAAGCTTCAAGGGTAAAGAAATGGTGTTGGCGGCGGATTGCGCCGCCCCCCTGCACCCTGGCCTTTACCAGCAGGAAAGCGCCGGAAGGCTGGTGCTTATAACCTGCCCAAAATTTGAAGAGCAAGAAAAAACCGTGCTGCGCCTGGCGGAAGCGCTAAACGTAGTGCAGCCGCCCACCTTGCGCGTGTTGCGCGTAAACGTGCCGTGCTGCGGCCTGAACCGCCTGGCCGCGGAGGCCGTAAAGCGAAGTGGTGTAGGCACGCGGCTGGAAGAGCTGGTGTTGGAACGGTAATTGAGGCCATTGCACAATGGCCTTTTTGCCCTTTTACTGCGTCGTGCCCATGTTTCGTAGTCCCGCGCGAAGGTCATATATGCTTGAATATACTCTCTCCGCACGGAACAACGGGACATGGGCACTCCTTGTAAAAGAACAAAAATTCTCATTGTGCAACTGCCTCTAATTGAATTTTGAAGCCCATTGCGCGATAAGATATTTTGTTCTTTCACAGAGGCAAAAATTTTATTGCGCAATGGTTTTTTTGTACTTTTTTCGCGCAACAGCCTTGACGGCTTCAACCAGGGGCAGAGGGGTCAGCGAAAGCGCGGCCACCCACAGCCATTGCGTGGCGTCAAGCTTTACAAGGTGGAAAATGCCATGCAGTTCCGGCAGGTTCAGCGCCACAAACATCAGCAGCATTACTATGCCCAGGGCCTGAAGCAGGAATTTGTTTTTGAACATGCCTTCAAAGGCGCTGCGCAAAGGCGAGCGCACATTGAGCGCATGGGCCACTTGTGAAAAGGCCAGCACCGCAAAGGTCATGGTCTGCCCGGTGGCGATATCTGTTTGCAGGCCAATGCGGAAGGCCGTCAGGGCAAGCGCGGCTATCATTATGCCTTGCAGGATGATGCGCAAAAAGAATGCCCCTTGCAAAATGCCCTTGCCGGCATCCACGGGCTTGCGTTGCATGATGTCCCGCGCGGCCGGGTCAACGCTTAGCGCCAGGGCGGGCAGGCTGTCTGTGACCAGATTGATCCAAAGAATTTGCACGGGCAGAAGGGGCGTGGCCCAACCGGCCATGATGGCCGTGAAAATGACCAAAACTTCCCCAATATTGGTGGAAACAAGAAATTGCACGGCCTTCAGGATATTGTCATAAATGCGGCGGCCTTCACCCACGGCGGTAACAATGGTGGCAAAGTTGTCGTCCGCAAGCACTATGTCGGCGGCCTCGCGGGAAACGTCGGTGCCGGTAATGCCCATTGCCACGCCTATGTCGGCCAGTTTCAGGGCGGGCGCATCGTTTACGCCGTCGCCGGTCATGGCTACCACCGCACCCCGGCGCTGAAAGGCCCGGACTATTCTTACCTTGTGTTCCGGCGCCACGCGCGCGAAAACCGCTGTTTTGGGCACCGCCGCCTCAAGTTCTTCATCCGTTGCCGCTTCCAGTTCCGCGCCGGTCATGGCGCTGTCGCCGGGTTGGGCTAT
This sequence comes from Desulfovibrionaceae bacterium, assembly GCA_031552315.1. Classification (GTDB taxonomy): domain Bacteria; phylum Desulfobacterota; class Desulfovibrionia; order Desulfovibrionales; family Desulfovibrionaceae; genus JAVBMP01. The sequence goes on from JAVBMP010000009.1 coordinate 23,136, forward strand.
GCCCAGCTGCCGCGCAATGGCAAGCGCCGTAGCCATATGGTCGCCGGTAATCATCACAGGCCGTATGCCGGCCGCGCGGCATACGGCTACCGCATTTTTCGCCTCCTCACGGGGCGGGTCTGTCATTCCTATAAGCCCGCAAAAAACAAGGTCTTGCTCCATGGCTTCGCTTGTCATGGGCCAAGGCATTGCGCCCGGCCGCATCGCGCCCGGCTGCGCTCCGCCCAAACCCATTGTGCCAGAACCTGTTTTGTCCGGCGGCATTTCACCGGGCTGCACTTCGCCCGAACCCATTTTGCCTGAATCCATTTCGTTTGGCCGCATTATTTCATTCGGCATGCCGTCCGGCCGCAGTTCATTCAGGGGGCGGTACGCGGCTGCCAGCACGCGCAGGGCGTCTGCGGCCATGCGCAGGTTTTGCTGCCGTATCATGTTCCGGGCGCTTTCATCCAGCGGGCGCGTGCCGTCCGGCAGCAAGATGCGCGCGCAACGGGCCAGCACCTCGTCCGTGCCACCTTTCACATGCAAAACAAGCTTGCCGTCCCCGTCTCGGTTCAGGGTGCTCATCATCTTGCGTTCTGAATCAAAAGGAATTTCGGCCAGGCGCGGGTATTTTCGCTCCAGCTCGTTCTTGTCCAGGCCCACGGCCCGGCCCAGTTCCAGCAGGGCGGTTTCTGTAGGGTCGCCGGTGGCGGTTCCTTCCGCGTTTTCAGGTAGAGTGGGCAGCGTGGGGAGGGCGGGCAGGGTCGCGTTGTTTGCCAGAATGGCCGTAAGCAGCAGGGCCTTTTGCGTGTCGTCCGCGACAGACGGCACCCCGCTTGGGGTGTTGCCGGTAAAAAGCGCTGTCACGCGCATTCTGTTTTGGGTAAGGGTGCCTGTTTTGTCAGAGCAGATAACCGTTGTGCTGCCCAGGGCCTCTACAGAAGGGAGGTTGCGGACAATGGCGTTTTTTTCCGCCAGGCGCTGCATGCCCAGGGCCAGCACCATGGTTGAAACAGCAGGAAGCCCTTCCGGTATGGCGGCAACGGCCAGGCTTACGGCAATCATGAACATGCCCGCCACTTCGCGGCCTTGCAGATAGCCGGCGGCAAAAATACAAAGGCATACGCCTATCGCCGCAAAGCCAAGATACCTGCCAAGCTGGTTCAGCTTGTTTTGCATGGGGCTTTTTGTTTCCGGCACGGCTTGAAGAAGACCGGCTATCTTGCCGGTTTCCGTGCGCATGCCGGTTGCCGTAACTATGCCCCGGCCCCGGCCATAGCTGACAATGCTGGAAGAAAAGGCCATGTTTTCCCGGTCGCCAAGCAGGGTTTTTTCCGGCAGGGGGGCTGTGCGTTTTTCTTCCGGGAAGGATTCTCCGGTAAGGGCGGATTCCTGAATTTTCAGGTTTACGGCCTCTGTCAGGCGCATGTCCGCCGGGATCAGGTCACCGGCCTCTATAACAACCAGGTCGCCCGGCGTCAGGCTGTCCACATCAACAAGCAAAACCTGCCCGCCGCGCACAACCCTGCAATGCGGCGCGGACATCTTTTCCAGCGCGGCAAGCGCGTTTTCAGCCTTTGCTTCCTGAATTGTGCCTATGCAGGCATTGATAATGACAATGGCAAGGATGATAAAGGCGTCTGTAAGGCCTTCACCTTCAATGTGGCCGGTAATTCCTGAAATGACGGCGGCTGCCAGCAGAATTAAAATTATAAGGTTTTTGAACTGGTCTGCGAATTTGGCCAGCAAACCACGCTTGCGCTTGCCCGTGAGCCTGTTGGGGCCATGCGCGGCAAGGCGCGTTGCCGCTTCGGCGGGGTCAAGGCCGTTTAACGCGTCTGTTTGGAAAGAGGCTTCCACCTCTTGGACGGAAAGCGCCCAATATGCTTGAGTTGACATAACAGCCCTGCCGGGGTTTCCAAAGGCAGCCGTTTTACAATGGCCCTTTTCAATTTTACACCCGAAAACTGACGAGGGGCCGCGGGGAAATCATTTCCCCGCGCGGGGTTAAGGGGCGGAGCCCCTTATCGCCGAAGGCCTTCCCAACCGGAATGCGGCCATTGCACAATGGCCTTTTTGCCCTTTTACTGCGTCGTGCTTCGTCCCGCGCGAAGGTCATATATGCTTGAATATACTCCCTCCGCACGGAACCTACGGGATAGGGGCACTCCTTGTAAAAGAACAAAAATTCTCATTGTGCAACGGCCTCGAATGGGCGCCGAATTTTTTGTTAAACCCGGTCAGGCGTGAGAAGCAGACAATCCGTCTGGCCGGAATCAGGATAGGTTGCGGGAACAATGCTGTGGCATGATGTGCGCTGGTGGCTGCTTTATGGCATTTTGGCCATATGGTTGCAAAGTTTTTTGCCGGGTGTGGATATTTTTGCCCTTGGCTTTTTGTTGCTTTTGCAGTCCGGCAAATGGCGCCAGGCCACGCTGTGGGGCATTTTGGCCGTGCTGGTGCAGGAAGGCACGGGTTCTGCCGTGTTCGGCTTTTCCATTATCTGGTATTTTTTCATTGTATGTTGCTATGTTGTCGGGTGCGGCATTTTTGTGGCGGACAACCGCATCTTTATTTTCCTGCTTTCCGCCATGCTGGGCGCGGGCAGAGCCTTTTTGGCCATTGGCATGTACCGCATCAACGAGGCCCAGCCGCCAATGGACCGCATAATTTTTGAAGCCGTGGAGCAAGGCCTTTGCATTTTCTTGCTCTGGGGTTTGTTCTCTTACCTTTCCAACAGGTTTTCCAATGCGCATTGAGCTGGAGCCGGAAGGCTACCAACCGCCGGCCTGGGGGCTTTTATTGTTGCAGGGTCTTGTCGCCCTGTTCTTTTGCGTTTTTATCCTGCGCTTCTGGTACCTGCAAATTATGCGCGGTGAAGAATTTTACCGCCAGGCCCAGGTGAACCGGAACAGAAAAAGCACCATCCCCGCAACCCGCGGCCTTATTCTTGACCACGCCGGGCAACTGCTGGCGGAAAACAGCCCTGCATACGGCATAGCCATAACACGTGAAGATTGTTCAGATATTCCCGGGACTCTGGCCGCCGTCAGTTCATGGACAGCCCTGCCGCTGGAACTTTTGCAGCACCGCTATGAACAGGGCCGAGCCAATGTAAAGGCCTTTGAACCGCAACTGCTGGTTTCAGACGTCAGCTTTGAACAGCTTTCACGCATTGAAGGGGAATTGCCGCTTTGGCCGGGCCTTTCCATTGTCACCCGCCAACGCCGCTATTATGGGCAGGGTTACCTTTTCGCCCACACCCTGGGCTATGTGGCGGAAGCCAACAGCGATGAAATTGCCGCCAGCAACGCCCTGTTTGACCTGGAAGAATTTCTTGATGAACAAAATATCGTGCGCATCCCGCCAGATGACCTCAAGCCGCCCCTGTCTTTGGGGGATACCGTGGGCAAGCAGGGGTTGGAACTGGTTTATGAAAAACAGTTGCGCGGGCGCAAGGGTTTGTATTTTATGGAGGTTGACGCCAAAAACCGCCAGATAAACCGTAACCAGCAAGAGGCCCCCTTTGGCGGGAACAATCTGGTGCTTTCCCTTGACCTTGAAATGCAAAAGGCCGCCGCCGCCGCCATGGGGGAGGAAGCCGGCTCCGTAGTGGTCATGGAACCGGAAAGCGGCAAGATACGCGCCCTGGTGACCAAGCCCGGCTACGATAACAACGCCTTCACCGGGCGCATTTCCACCAAGGACTGGCAGGAATTGCGCGACAACCCGCGCCGCCCTATGCACAACCGCACCATTCAAAGCGCCTATCCGCCCGGTTCCATCTGGAAGCTGGCCATGGCCGGGCTTATTCTGAGCGAAGGCATAAGCCCGTCAGAATCGGTCTATTGCCCAGGTTTTGTGAAGCTTGGCAACCAGACCTTCCGCTGCTGGAGTTCCGGCGGGCACGGCAGCGTCAACCTGAAGCAGTCTTTGGTGCATTCATGCGACGTTTATTACTACACCATGGGTGAACGCATCGGCATAGATAAAATTGAAAAGTTTACCAAGGCCTGCGGCTTTGGCGAACGCACCGGCATAGACCTGCCCTATGAACGCAGCGGCCAGGTGCCGGGCAGAAGGCGCGGCCGCGCCTGGCAAAAGGGGGAAACCCTCAATACCTCCATAGGGCAGGGGGCCACGCTGGTAACCCCGGTGCAGATGGCGGTGTTTGTTTCCGCCCTGCTGAACGGCGGGCACCTGCTTAAACCCTCATTGATCGAAAACGAGCCGAAGCAGGAAAACGGGCTTTTGCCCATGACGGCGGAAATTCGCAACACCATTGTGGAAGGCATGCGCCACACGGTGGAAGACCAGGGCGGTACAGCCAAACGCCTGTTGCGCCCGGATGCCGTAATGGGCGGCAAAACCGGCACGGCCCAAGTGGTGCGCATTGGCGAACACAGGCTGAAGTCCCACCAAATGGCCTATGAACACCGCGACCATGCCTGGATGGCATCCTGGGGCATGAAAGGCGATAAAAAATATGTGGTTATAGTAATGGTGGAACATGGCGGCGGCGGCAGTTCCACAGCCGGGCCGGTGTGCAAGGCCGTTTATGACCACCTTTTCGGCGCGCCGCAAAACCCTGTGGCGGAAAGTCCGGCCCAGCAGCTGGAAGCCCCCGCCCGCGCGGAAGACCTGGAAGGAGAAGCGGCCATTGCCGCCGCGGAACGCTGGATGGAAGGCAATGTACAATAATAACAACGGTATAAACCTGAAGGTGATAGCAAGGGCCAACTGGTGGCTGTTGTTGCTTATGTTCCTGCTTTTCGGCATTGGGCTTGTAAACCTGTATTCGGCCTGCGCGGTGCGGCTGGAAGGCGGGTTTAACATATCATCTGAATATAAAAAACAAATTCTGTGGGGCCTTTGCAGCCTTGTGCCTTTGGTAATTTGCATATTTCTTGATTACCGCCACCTTAGAAGCCTGGCCTGGCCGTTTTTCATCCTCACCCTTGGCCTGCTGGTGCTGGTGCTGTTCACCGGCAAGGTGGCCGGCGGGGCCCAGCGCTGGATCCCCCTTGGCTTCTTCAACCTGCAACCCAGCGAACTTGCCAAGGCGTCCACACTCATCCTGGCCGCCCTGGCCCTTTCCAACGGCAAGGATTCGCTGGGTTGGCTGGGCATCTTCAAATATGCCCTGATCGGGCTGATTCCGGCCAGCCTTACGCTTATTCAGCCGGACTTGGGCACCAGCCTGAACATACTGCTGATTCTTGGCGGCATGATACTTTACCGGGGC
>JAVBMP010000067.1:0-8270 GCA_031552315.1 Desulfovibrionaceae bacterium
CCGGGAATGTGACAACGCCGCGCAGCTCCGTCAGCAATCCTTAAAGCATCATTCGCCTGAAAGGCGGAAGTTTCCTCTTGAAAAGGCCCTTAACCCGAAAAAACTTTCCTGTCACGCAAAATTTTGCCGCCCCGGCCTTCCCTACGCACAACCATGCGCCGTAACACATCACAAACAATAGGCACCTCGTGACTACACTGCCTGGCATCGCAACAATTCATGCGCAGGCCGGGCCGTTTCACGGCCGGGCGCTTCCCTTCCCTGACACGGCCCGGGCATTGCTTTGCGCTTTCGCCTTGAGGCCATTGCGCAATGCCCGCCTTTATCCGTCCGTGTGAGCTGCCTGAAAAAAACAGGCCTGAAAAAAACCGGGCCTGAAAAAATATGGGCGGAAGAATCTGGCCTGCAAAAGCCTATAAACGCAAAAATCCCCAAGTCGAAACTCGGGGATTTTTGCGAGCGTTACTATGGGGTGATAGTTGCTACGCACTGCGAACAAACAGGGGGGATGCTTGCTTCGCTATCACGGGCCGTCGCTATTTAGGGGGGGGTGGGGGGAGCGACAAGCACCGTGCCATATTATTAGCAAATGCCGTGCCAAAACATCACGTTCACATTCCCTTGCGCAACATGCTGTTTTTATTAAACTTAACTCAATTCTATCCATTTGCGCCAATACTGCCTGCGCGTGCGCATACGCACAAACGGGCGCTTGCGCACAGCGATATCCGCACACTGTTCATTTACGCACGGCATTTATTACGCCTGGCCCGCCAGCACAGGGGCAAGTCCCCGCAAGGCGCGGCAAGGCACTTTGCGCACCTTGCCTTTATCACGGTTTGTGGCTAACATGCGCCGAAGCAAAAACAAAGCCTCTACCCGGCTATAACTTTATCTTTGAAAGGCGCATACGCATGGCGGAACTTAACCAGTTGGAAATAATAGTAGAACAGGAGCAGGGCGAGCTTTTGGCCGCCTTTTTGGCCCTGCGCGTGGTGCAAGGCTGGGCGGAAGAAACCCTGCCCACAGGGGAAATTCTTTGCCGCGTGCATTCGGACAACCCGGAATTTTGCGCGGAACTGTCCGCGGAACTGGCGCAAAACTTCCCCACTGCGGAACTGCGGCGCGGCAAGGTGGAAAATGTGGACTGGCTTTCCGCCTGGAAGGACTTTTTCACCCCGGTGGAAGGCGGCAAGTTATTTATGGTGCTGGCCCCCTGGATGAAGGCGGAAAAAGCCGCTGCCCTGGCCGAAGGGCGCAAGGTAATTACCATTGAGCCAAAAAACGCCTTCGGCACCGGGCACCACGCCACCACAGCCCTTTGCCTGAAGGCCATATCAGACCTGGCGGAACAGGGCGAAATAAAACCCGGCATGCGGTTTTTTGACCTGGGCACAGGCTCCGGCATTTTGGGCCTGGGGGCCGCCCTGCTTGGGCTGAAGGGCCTTGGCCTTGACATAGACCTGCCCTCTGTGGAAAACGCCTTGGAAAATCGTGAAATAAATAGGGTGGAGGCCGCAAACTTCCCCATACGGCGCGGCAGCCTTGCGGATTTGGACGCGGCGGCGGGTGAACGTGAACCCTACGACCTGGTGCTGGCCAACATTCTGGCCGACCCCCTCAAGGACATGGCCGCGGAACTGGCCTTACTGGTGCGCAAGGGCGGCAAGCTGGTGCTGGCCGGTCTGCTGAACATCCAGGCCAATGGCGTGGAACAGGCCTACATGGCCGCCGGCATGCCCAAAGCGGAACGTTACGTCAATGACGAATGGACCGCCCTGATCTTCCGCCCATAAAAAAGGGCCCTGTTGCCATGAGTAAAAACCACGCCATGCTGATGCGGTATTTTGATGCCCTTTCCGCGCATTTTGGCCCTTGCCGCTGGTGGCCCGCGCAAAGCCCCTTTGAGGTTGTGCTTGGCGTGGTGCTTACCCAAAACACCGCCTGGGGCAATGTGGAAAAAGCGCTGGAAAGGCTGCGCCAGCAAGACGCCCTGAACCCGCGCCGCCTGTGGGCCTTAAGCGACGCGGAAATTGAAGAGGCCATCCGCCCGGCCGGGTACTTCCGGGTAAAGACCCTGCGCCTGCGCAACGTGCTGCGCTTTTTGGCCGCGCGGTCTGGCGGGGATGATCGGCTTGGCCCGCCGGATGACTGTTCTTTGGGCTACTTGCGGGACATGGATGATGCCGCCCTGCGCGGCGCCCTGCTTTCCATAAAGGGCATTGGCCCGGAAAGTGCGGATTCCATCATGCTTTACGCCCTTGAACGCCCAAGTTTTGTGGTGGATGCCTACACCTGGCGCGTGCTTAACCGCCACGGCCTTGCCGGGGAAGAAAGCTCCTACGATGAAATGCGTGATTTTTTTATGGGGGCCTTGCCCCCTTCCGTTGAATTGTATAATGAATACCATGCGCTGATTGTCCATGCCGGGAAAAATTTTTGCCGCAAAAGCAAGCCCTTGTGCGAACAATGCCCCCTGGGCGAATTTTTACCCTGAGTAGTAATGCTTCAAGGTGACAATGTCCAAATTCCTGACCATAATAAAAAGCCTTGCCCGCAAGCTTTGTGAAGGCCGTCCGCCAGCCCGTCTTTTCCGGGGCGCTTACGGGCGCGCGCGCCTGAGCTGCCGGCCCCGGCCTTATCCCCTGCGCTGTTCTTCCCGGCCCTGTTATCCCCTGACCTGTTGGCCCCGGCCCTGTTCCATATTCTGCTGGCCCCTGCTCCTGCTGGCCCTCTGCCTTTTTCTGACCCAACACCCCGCCCCGCTTCAGGCCGCCGCCCTTTCAGAACGTGAACTGGTGCAGGCCCTGAAAAAAGAGGAAGGCAACGCCAAGGAACGCCGGGCCGGCCTTAGCCGCCTTACACAGGAAGAACGCCGCCTGAACGCGGATCTGGCCGCGGCGGAAGACCGCATAATGCAGCTTGAATCCGGGTTGGAAAAACAGCAGACCAAGTTGACATCCCTGGCCAGTTCCGGTGAAAACCTGCAAAACCAGTATGAAGCCCTGGCAGCGGAAAGGCAAAAAACCGAAGACGCCATGAATGAAACCCTGCGCACCCTGTGGGAACTGCACAGCAGGCGGCTGGGCGTGGGCGGGCGCGACCTGCCGGACTGGCACGTGACAGACCGGGAATATATCTGGTCAAATGAGCTTCTGGCCTCGCTGGAGGTCTACCGCATAAAAATTCAGGATCAGGAAGTGGAACTGGGCAAGGTGCGCCACAGCCGTCAAATTGTTGGCGAAGACATCAACGCGCAAATCAACCTGATCACCCGTGAAAAGGAAAAACTGCTGACTGAACGGGTGCGCTATGCGGAACGCCTTGCCATACTGCGCAACCAGAAGCAGGACGCGGAAGCGGAGCTTTCTGCCACGCTGCAACTTATAAGCAACCTGAATTTCAGCATAAAAACCGCCAGAGAACGTGAAAGCCAGGCGCAGGCCAAACCCGCCAAACCGCAAAACACGGGGCAGGTTGAATTGCCGGGCACCGTTGGCATTACGGGCGGCAATATAGAACAGGCCAAAGGCAGCCTGGTGCGCCCGGTAAACGGCAAGGTGGGGCAAAGCTTCCGGCCGGATGCCTCCCCCCCGGTGCGCGGGCTGGTGTTTGAAACCCCGCAAGGCTCGGAAGTGCGCGCCGCGCACGGCGGCCGGGTAATGTACAATGACACCATGCGCGGCCGTGGCCGCGTGGTGGTGCTGCAACACGGCGACGCCTATTTCACGGTTTACGCCTTTTTGGCGGAAAGCCTGGTGCGCAGCGGGCAGGAAGTAAAGCGCGGGCAGGCCATTGGCCGTTCCGGCATGTATGCGGATGTAAACGGAGAAAACCAGGCCCCCGGTTTGTATTTTGAGTTGCGTTTCCACCAAAAAGCCGTTAACCCTGACCCGTGGCTTGCGAAATAGCATGCCTTGAAGTTAAAAACATTTTCCGCCCTGGCGCGAAAATTGCATGCTATGCCGCGCGGTCAAATTCGCAAGCCGGGCTTGCGAAGCGTCAACAATATGTTGCCGTCCGTGTTTTGCCGGGGCCATATTGCCGCCGCGCCTTGTTCCGGACAAATTTTGCTCCAGGCTTTATTCCGGCGAATTTTATTCCGGGCGAATTTTGTTCTGGCCGGCGGGCCGCAAATGGCTATTGCCATACACGGCGCTTATGCTTATAGTTTTGTCGCTGCAATGCTCCTGACCTGAAAATGTCGTTTTTTTGCCAGGCCAGTCATTATAACTATTCCAAAACCTTTGGGGGAGGTGTTCCCATGCCTTTTTTTCGGACGGCCGCAACCGCCGCCATGTTTTTAACCCTTTCTTGCGCAAGCGGCAGCCTGGCCTGGGCCGCCGGGGCGAATAGCGACCCCATCCTGCGCTTTTCCAAAGCCTATGAACTGCTTAGAACAGATTACGTGCGTGAAGTTTCTGAAGAAGAGCTTCTGGATGGCGCAATCAAGGGCATGCTGCAAAGCCTTGACCCGCATTCATCCCTGCTTTCCCCCAAAGAATACGCTGAGATGAAAAGCAGCACCAAAGGCAAATTTTTTGGCATAGGCATTGAAATGACTTCAGAAAACGGCCAAATTGTCGTTGTTTCACCCATTGAGGATACCCCGGCCGCCAAGGCGGGCATCCGCGCCGGGGACATCATTCTGGCTGTGGATGGCGAACCCGTGCAAGACCGCAGCACAGATGAAGTGGCCGGTAAAATTCGCGGCGACCAGGGCACCCCGGTTGAACTGCTTATTCTGCACAAAGATGAAAAAACACCCCTGACCATGCGCCTGGTGCGTGATACCATACCCCTGGTCAGCGTAAAAAGCCGCGTGCTGGAAAACGGCTACCTGTGGCTGCGCCTTACCCGCTTCAGTGAAAGCACGGCAGACGACATGACAAAGGCCATTGATGAGGCCGGGGGCAAAGACCTTAAGGGCATTGTGCTTGATATGCGCAACAACCCCGGCGGCTTGCTTGAACAGTCGGTGCGCGTGGCCGACGCCTTTCTGGATGACGGCCTGGTGCTTTCCATGAAGGGCCGCAACGCGGAAAAAAGCTACCGCTCGCAAAGTTCGTCCTCTGACTTCACCGCGCCCATGGTGGTGCTGGTCAATTCCGGCAGCGCCTCGGCTTCCGAAATTGTGGCGGGCGCCCTGCAAGACCGCAAACGGGCTGTGCTGGTAGGTGAACGTACCTTTGGCAAAGGGTCTGTGCAAAACATAAATGAACAGCCGGACGGTTCCGCCGTAAAGTTGACCATCGCGCTTTACTATACCCCGAACGGGCGTTCCATTCAGGCGGAAGGCATAGAGCCGGACTACAACATCCCGCTTACCCCGCGGGAAACCCTGCTGAACTCCCTGCGGGAAAAAGACCTTTCCCGCCATTTGGACAAGCCCAAAGATAAAGACAAGGGCAAGCCGGAAAAAACCCCTGCCCCCAAAAATGCTTCCTCTCCAAATTCGGAAAAAACCGTTGAGGAAATTTTGGCGGCGGATAACCAGTTACGCATGGCTCTGGAAATTGTGAAAGGCATGCCCACGCTGCACAGCGTGAAGTTTTAGCCAGCGTCACAAGGCGTCTTTTGCCCTTTGGCTACTGCCTTGTGGTTTTGATTTGTTGTCCAAAAGCCAAGGCCGGGCGCTTTACGCCCGGCCTTGGCATATTCTAGAGCAATTTACGATTGAAATGAGTGAATTGCTCAGCAAGGATTTGTCTTCAAATCCTTGCCGCGAAATAGTCGTAGGCGAGCTTTGCTCGCCGTTAAGCGACTATTTCAAGCGTAAATCACTCTAGGCAGGCCCAGATGCGAAATGACAAATACAGAAGCTACCTTGCCATTTTGGGCGTTGCGGCCTGCCTGTTTGCCCTTTATCTCGGTTCCGGCGGGGTTTTCACCAGCCCGCCCCCGGCGGAAAATTACGCTGCCGTAACGCCCGGCCTGCCCTATGAGGAAACGCTTTTCCCTTCGCTGGAAGAAGGCGCGCAAAGGGCGGATTACGCCATTGTGCAAACCATTGCCCGGCTGGAACTGCCCGCCGGACAATCCCGGTTGCTGGAAAAAACCCTGCGCGCCTTCACCTGGCCGGAAGAAAGCGGCAAGGAAGCGGAATTTTACACCCACAAAACCCTGCGCATTTATACCGGCCCGTCTGTGGCCCGCTTTGTGGCCGCCCTGAATGAATCTTTGCTGGCCTGGGGGTGGAAGGCGGCGCTGTTCCGCGACCTGGGCGTGGAAACAGCCCCCGGGGAAGAAAGCTGGCACCTGCTTGTGGAAGGGGCGCCCACCCACGTCCTGCTGTTGCGACCCGGCCGCCTTGCGCCGGAAGATGCCCCCGGGCAAAAACCGCTGCCCGAAGACTGGGCGGAAGGCACAGACCTGCCCCGCCGGCCCCGCGCCCGCAAGCCGGGTGAAACCCCGCAACTTTGCATTGTCATGGACGACATCGGCGCGAATATGGACGCGGTAAACCGCCTGCTGGCGCTGGACTTTCCGGTTACCTTTTCCGTCTGGCCTTACAGCGCCCACGCGCGGGAAGCGGCAAACGCCGCGCATGCCCGCGGGCGCGAGGTAATGCTGCATCAGCCCATGGAACCTTTGGGTTACCCCAAGGTAAAACCGGGGCCGGGGGTATTGCTGCATGATATGCCCCCGGCGGAACGCCGGGCCATTTTGCAGGAAAGCCTGAAGCGCGTGCCGCATATCGCGGGCGTGAACAACCACATGGGGTCACGCCTTACGCAAGAAGGGCCTATAATGCGTGAAGTGGCGCAAACCCTTGCCGGGCGCGGGCTTTTTGTGCTGGACAGCCTTACCCACCCGCGCAGCCGCCTGCAACAGGAAGCCGCGTCCCAGGGCCTGCCAAGCTACCGGCGGGATGTTTTTCTGGATGATGTGGCAACCCGCGCCCATGTGCTGAACCAGCTGCGCCAGGCGGAAAAGGTGGCCCTGCTCTCTGGCCGGGCCATAGCCATAGGCCACCCCCTGCCGGAAACTTTGTCCGCTTTGAAGGAATGGGAAAAAGTTCGTGATAAATCTATCAAAATAGTACCCTTAAAAACCTTGACTCCGGAGCCTTCAGGGCATTAGGATAAATTTCTAGACTATTTTAAGATTAGCTGAATACCTTTAGGCATTTTCGCAACCATCTTCGCCAAATGCTCAAAGGCCATGTGTTTCCAGACAAATTGCATGTTTATACCTGTATCACCATAAAGGAGAAACCCAATGATACAACGCACCCTCTGCCTTATCAAACCTGACGCTGTGGAACGCAACCTCAGCGGTGCCATCCTTGATATGATTCAGCAAAGCGGCCTGAAGGTTGTGGGCCTTAAAATGCTTCAGCTTACCCGTGAAGGGGCTGAAGGTTTTTACGCTGTCCATAAAGAAAGACCGTTTTTTGCCGATTTGACAAAATATATGAGCAGTGGCCCCATCGTGGCCGCCGTGCTGGAAGGCGAAGACGCCATTGCCCGCTACCGCAAGCTTATGGGCGCCACCAACCCGGCCAACGCGGAAGAAGGCACCATTCGCAAAAAATTCGCCAAGAATGTGGAAGCCAACTCCGTGCACGGTTCAGACGCGCCGGAAACCGCCGCCGTGGAAATTGCCTACTACTTCAGCACGCTGGAGCTGGTGGGTTAATATAATTACCGGGTTCCGGGGGGTCCCGGCCCCCCGGAATATAAAGACATGAGCACGACACGCATAGGCTTTATCGGTTACGGCAACATGGGTTCCGCCCTTATTCAGGGGGCGTTGCAGGCGCACGCCCGGCAACAGCGCTTTGCCATTGGGCTTTACCGCCGCCGGGAAAATGCCCCCCTGCCGCCGGAAGTGAACGTGTTACCAACCCCCCGCGAACTTGTGGAATGGGCCGATTACATCATCCCGGCTGTAAAGCCCGGCCAGCTTGTTGCCCTGCTGCAAGACCTGGCCCCCGCCTTCAGCCGGGAAAAGGCCCTGGTTTCCATTGCCGCCGGGGTGGAACTGGCCGCCCTGGCTGAAGCTCTGGACAACCGCGCCCCGGTGCTGCGCGTCATGCCCAACACCCCGGCCTCTGTGGGCCACGGGCTTTTCGGCATCGCCTTTCCCCCGGCGGATGCCCTGCCCCCGCTGGATAGCGCCCGGCAGGAAGAAATCAAAGAATTTTTCAGCGCCTTCGGGCAGGTTTATACGCTTGATGAGGCGCGCTTCAACGCCTTTACCGCCCTGGCCGGTTGCGGCCCGGCCTTTGTCTATTATTTTATGGACGCGATGATTGAGGCCGGGGT
>JAVBMP010000120.1:0-6606 GCA_031552315.1 Desulfovibrionaceae bacterium
GCGAGCAAAGCTCGCCTACGACTATTTCGCGGCAAGGATTTGAAGACAAATCCTTGCTGAGCAATTCACTCATTTCAATCGTAAATTGCTCTAGGCTATTTCAAGAGTAAAATGCTCTAAGCCCACTAAAAAAAACAAGCCCTAAACGAGTTTTTACCCGCCCGGAGCCGCTTCAATAAAAATTCCTTCCGCTACAAATGTCTTAATTTTTCAGAGCAAATCAACTTTAATTTTATACCAGATCTGTCGAGGGGCCGCGGGGAAATCATTTCCCCGCGTGGGGTTCAGGGGCAAAGCCCCTGACCGCCGAAGGCATTCCGCCCGGCGAAAGCATTTCATCGGCAAAGGCATTTTGTTTGGTGAAAGCATTCCGCTTGGCGAACTAGGCGCGATTTTACAAATAATGCGGCGGGCGGGTATTTTCCGGCGGGGCGGAAGCGGCATCGCAAAGTTCTTCAAGCTCGCTTATTTTACGCCGGGCTTTTTGCAGTTCCGCCGCAAGGGTGTTTATTTCATTTTGCTGGGCCTGCAGGGCCTCATTCAGTTCTTGCAGCAATTTTTCTTGAAAGTACTGGTTTTCTTCCAGTTTGGTAATGCGAAACCCGTGGTTATGTATCATTTTTTAACCTACATTCCGCCGGAAAAATCCCCGACTTTTTTGCGCAGTTCTTCCGCCCGCAAGGCGGAAGCGGCCATGCGGCCGTGCGGGGTGGCGGGATATTTTGTGGAAAGCTCGATCATTATTTTATTCCAGTTTTCCATATCATCACGGCTTTTATAAATTTTTGCCCGGTTGTATTGCAAAGAAACATATTCGCTTGAACCGTCTTCAACATAATTTTGCAGCATGTTACCGTAATGCAGGGCTTCTGTGCTTTTGCCAACCAGCAAGGAAATTTCCATAAGCATGGAAATTTGCGTTTTTATTTTGGCGGTATCGGCCTTTTCCGGGTTTTCTTTGGCCAGTTCCAGCAAAATGCGCAAAGAATCCTCGCCAAGGGAATAGGCGGTTTCAAAGTCTTGCACTTCTTTGGCGGCGCGGGCGAGGAAATATTCCACATAGGCCAACTGGGATTTGTTCAGATTTTTATTTTCATAAAGCTTTTTCCAGATGGTCGTGGCCTGGTTGCGCTTGCCCAAATTCTCGCTGGCCAGGGCCAGGGCATAGTCCAGTTGCAGTTGCAATTCCGGCGTAAGGTTCCACAGTTCCGTACGCGCGGCCAGTTCTTCAATCTTCAGCCAGTTTTCATTTTCAAGGTGAATGTTCAGGGCCAGGCTGAGGGCCATTTCCGAATAGAGCGGCACATTGCGCAAAAAAAGCGGTTCCATAATAGATATGGCCTTGTCCGGCATTTTGCGCAAAGCCAGGCTGGTGGCAAGCCCCATGCGGCTTGCCGGGTCAAGGTCGGCTTCCTGCTCGTTCACAATGGGGTATTTATCCCACAATTCCTGCACGTTGCCGTACATTTCATTGGCCACTCTGTCTTTTGTCATGTTGGCAAAGGCCTGCATGGCTACGTCTCGCGCCCGTTCACCCAAGGTTTTATCCAGGTTGGGGGTTTTTGCCAGAATGCTGCACTGGTCCAGGGCTTCTTCATATTTCTTTTCCATAAGCCGCCACATGGCAAGCTTAAGGCGGGCGATGGGCACCAGCGGGCTTTGCGGGTGTTTTTCAATAATTTCCAGGTACACATCGGAAGGTTGCTGGACAAGGCTGCCCCGTTCAAACACGGGGGAAAGGTCGGCCACGGTCGGGGCGTCATACACGCCGTTTTCCGCCTTGCGCATTTTGGCTATAAGCCCGGCATCCGTATCCGGAAAACGCTTTATCACCTCGTCATAGACCGCGCTTGCGGCCTCATGCTGGTTGCTGGTGGAATATATGTCGCCTATGCGCGTCAGCACAATGTCGATATCTGGCGCGTTCGGCATCAGGTTGTAATAATTCCAGTAACGGGCGGTGGCCTGCTTCAGGTCGCCCACGCGGGTGGCAACGTCGCCCGCCAGCGCCAGAATGGGCGGGTATTCCAGATAATAACCCGGCCAGCGCTTTTCCAAAAATGTTACAATGCTTCTGGCCTGATTGTTGTACCCAAGCTGGTAAAGCGCCTGGGTAAGGCCAATGCCCGCGTCGCGGGAATATTGGCTGTCCGGGTAGTTATCCACTATATACTGGTACTGGTCGGCCGCCGCCTGCACGCGGCCCTGGCGCATCAAGTATTCCGCCACGTAATAATAGGAAAGCGGAATGCTTGCATCATGCGGGAATTTTTTGCGCAACAGGCCAAAGTAGGCATCGGCCTGGCTGCGGTTGTCGGCCATAAGATAAATGTAGCCCAAACGCAGATAGGCCATGGCATTACGCGGAGAATCCGGATTAAATACCAGCGCGTCATTGGTTGTGCTTTCTATTTCATTAAATTTTTCAACAGGTTGTTCTTTGTAAAGCGCAAAAGCCATGTCCGCCCGGCGGTGCAGGGCCTGTTCCCGCTGGGCGTTATCCTTCATGCGCGGGTTTACCAGCAGGGCATCCGCTGTGGCGTAAGCCTTGGCGTATTCCCCTTCCAGAATCATGGCCTCAATCATTTCCAGCTCTTTTGCAGGGTCTGGAGGCGGGGGAACCGGGTTGCCCTTTTCATCAACGTAAATAACATTTTCTTCCGGCGCGGCATCGGAAACTTTGCCGGAAGCGCCAGGCCCGGCCTTACCGGGCTGGCCAGACTGGCCGGCCTGATTGGGCTGGCCGGGCTGGCTGGCTTGACCGGGTTGAGCCGGTTGCGCGGGTTGAGCCGGGCCAGCCGGTGACGCTGGCTGGCCTGGTGACGTGGGCTGGCCGCCAGTCTGCCCGGTTTTTTGGCCGTTTTTCCCATCACCAGCCGGGCCTTGGGTAGCGCCGGTTTTTTCAGTTGCCCCGGCGTTTTGGGGCGGCGTGGCGGGTAAAATATCCGGCGCGGCGGGTTGCGGGGGCGTTTGCCCCGGTTCATCCACCGCCTGCGCCTTAAACTTCAGGTATTCTTCATAGCCGGGGCTGCCCGGCGCAACACGCGGGTCTGTGCCGTCCTCCGGTGTGCTGTTTATTTCAAAGCGCACCAGACGGCCGTCCGGCAAAAAAGTGGGGAACGGGCCAGAGGCCGCGCCATTCGCCTGCCCTTTGGAAAGTGCCAGCACAGGTTGCAGGGGAGGCTTGGCGGTTTGGGCCGGTTGGCCCGGTTGGCCCGGTTGAACAGGCTGAACGGGCTGGCCCTGCTGATCCGGTTGGCCCGGTTGAACGGGCTGAACGGGCTGAACCGTTTGCCCTGCCTGCCCCGCTTCGTCCGAAGGGGTGCCCGGTGACGCAGTTTGGGATGGCTGGGAGGGTTGGGCGGAAGGCGACGGCGGCAAAATATCCGGCGCCTTCAAAGGTTCCTTACCCGCGTTGGCGGCCTTTATGGCCGGAAGGGTTTTGGGTTGCGGGGCGGGGTTATCTTTGGGCGGCACAGCCGGGGGCAAGGCGCTGTCCTGCATGTTGTCTTTAACAGAACGCATGGGGGCAGAACGTGTTGGGGCGGGCTTTTCTTCCGCCGCGGGTTTTGCTTCCGGCTTCGGCTTTTGTTCCGGCTTGGGGGCTGGCACGGGTTCCGGCTTCGGCTTTTGCTCGGCAACAGGCTTCTGTTCCGCCGGTTTTTGTTCCGCCGGCTTCTGTTCGGGCGTGGACGCGGCGCGGCTTCCGCCGCTTACTTCTTCCCAGCGCGCGCCAGTCGGGTCTTTAAAAAATTCCACGATAAGGCTGTTGCCTTCGCGGCGCACCAGGTAGCCAAAAGCCGGGTCTTTAAGGTTTATGGCAAGCCCTGCCCCGCTGCCCGCGCTGCCCGTGCTGCCCGTGCTACCCGTGCTACCATTGAACAGCCGGGCGGTAGCCGGGGCGGAAATGGCAAAATCTTTGATAAGTTCCTGATTATTGGCGCCTTGCAGGTTCAAGCGCACAGACGTTGCGCTGTCGCGCACCACGGCCCCAAAGCCGCCTTCACCCCGGCCAAGGTTGAAGACCAGGCGTTCCCGATTGGGCATGGCAGACCATTCCACAGTGGCGGACAAAGCCCGCGCCGGGCCGCAAAGCCATAACCCCGCGAAGAGTATGGTAATGGAAAGGCGCTTTATTGACAAACTCATTCCATATTTCTTTTTTTCAACTTTTCAATCAGGGTGGTGCGTTTTATGCCAAGAAGCTCCGCCGCCTGATTTTTTACCCCGGCTGAAAGGCTCAGGGCTTCCAGCAACAACTTTTCTTCAATGGTGTCCAAAAAATCTTTAAGGTTCATATTATATTTTTGCAAATCATTCAGCACCGGCCATGCAAAACCCGC
Organism: Desulfovibrionaceae bacterium; assembly: GCA_031552315.1. Lineage (GTDB taxonomy): Bacteria > Desulfobacterota > Desulfovibrionia > Desulfovibrionales > Desulfovibrionaceae > JAVBMP01. The sequence goes on from JAVBMP010000120.1 coordinate 4,344, forward strand.
GCCGGAAACGGCAGCCATGGCCGCAACCGGCGTAATGCCTTCTGCCGGCGGGCAAAAATCGCCCACGGAAGAAACGGCAGGGGCGGCAGGGGCGGCAGGAATAGCGGGGGCAAAGTCGGAAAGGGGCAAATCTTTGACCGCTTCCAGAATTTTTTTGGGCAAATCGGCCCGCTGCACCACTTCACCATCGCACAAGATGGAAAGGCGCTCCATAATATTTTCCAGCTCGCGCACGTTGCCGGGCCAGGGGTAATGTTGAAGCACGGCTTCCACATCCGGGCTGAAGCCGAGTTTTTTTCTGTTCTTTTTCCGGCAAAATTGGGTAAGGAAATAGTCTGAAAGCAGCAGGATGTCGCCGCCGCGTTCCCGCAGGGGCGGCAGGTGCAGGGGAATTACGTTAAGGCGGTAGTAAAGGTCTTCTCTGAAGCGCCCGCCTTCAACTTCCGCCTCCAGGTCGCGGTTGGTGGCCGCCACAATGCGCACATCAACCTTTTTGATCCCGGTGCCGCCAACCCTTTCAATTTCTTTCTCCTGCAAGACGCGCAGAATTTTCACCTGAAGGGTCAAATCCATTTCGCCTATTTCATCCAGAAAAATGGTGCCCCCGTCGGCAATTTCAAAGCGCCCCGGCCGGGTGCGCAAGGCGTGGGTGAACGCGCCCTTTTCATGCCCAAACAGTTCAGATTCCAGCAAGTCTTTGGGTATTGCGCCGCAGTTTATGGGCACAAAGGGCTTGTCATGCCTGTCACTGCTGGCGTGCAGGGCGCGCACCAGAAGTTCCTTACCCGTGCCGGATTCACCGGTTACAAGCACCGTGCTGTCGGTGGGGGCCACCTTTTCCAGCATTTTAAACACATCACGCAGGGTTGTGCTCTGCCCTATTATCCCTTCGGTTTTTAAGCTCATGCCTCCTCCAACAAACTGTAACATAATCTTATTTCTTTGACCTGTCAATTTCCTGACATAAAGTCAATAGGCAATTGCAACTTTTTTTAACTTTTTCTAAAAAATCTCTAAAGTTTTTTACATTTCGCACTTTCCGAAGCGGATGCGCTCAAGTTAATAATTGTTATTCTATATTGAAAAACGAAATTTTTTTGCTTTACCACTTGACATAAAGAAGAACATAGTTTCTATCTAGATACATAAATCATACTGAAAAGGGCGGTTTTTTCTTTATGTCTACTTTATATGACAAAACTATCGACTGGCTTAAGCAAAATTCTCAGGTACACGGACAATCCGCAGAGCTTATGCGCAAAGCCAAGGCCCCCAAGGCTTCCTGGTACAAAATGCTGCAGGGGAAGGAAGTGTATGCCTCCAGCGTTATAACCTGGCTGGAAAATTTGGGCTTCCGCCTTGTTTTCCCTGATGAATCCCGTGAAGTAAGCGATGTGTGTTTTGTGGAAGCCAGGCTGAGCAACGCCGCGATTGAGGCCGGAAGGCCGGAATCTGAAGACTATCTGGCGGTGCCGCTGGTTGGGGAAGCCGGGGCCGGGCCGGGCATGTTGCAGAATGCGGATATTGAAACCTGGGTGCTGGTTTACCGTAATTACCACCCCATTATGCGCCGGTCAGACCTTATCGCCGTGGAAGTGGGCAAAAACCAGCGTTCCATGTCCCCCACCCTGCTGCCCGGCGACATAGTGCTTGTTGACCGCAAGGATTGGGGACAAAACGGCTTCTACTGCCCCGGCAATATTTTTCTGGTGCGGGAACCCGGCCAGGAAGGCGGGGGGAAAATAAAGCGGGTGGCCCTTTCCGGCAAGGGAGAAAGCGCAATTATAACCTTTTACAGCGACAATGTTGCGGAAAATGAACCGGAACCTTTTCCTTTGTCACTATATGACGGCGACCTGCGCAACGCCATTGTAGGCCGTATTATTTGCGCCTGGGCCGATTTAAGCAGAAAATAGCCAGAGGGGTTTGGCATCAGACGAAGCCGCCTTCGCCCGCTTACGGCCATTCCACCTGTGTGCAATACTTGGCGAAATATTCTTTGGTATTTCCTGTAAGGGAACTGCCTGTTTCCTTCAGCAGGGAAATTATGTCGTATTCAAAAAACTGCTCCGCTCCGTAACGCCGGTATCCGTTTTTTGAATTACGTCCATAAAATATTATCCCTTCAGCACGATCAGCGGTTTGAAATGGTCCAGAACATCCACCAGAACGCCGTCTTGCGCCGCCAGCACGTCGTCTATTTTTTTGTATGCCCAGGGCGCTTCATCCAGCACGTCTTTATCCGTGCGGCACACAACGCCGC
>JAVBMP010000068.1:0-4579 GCA_031552315.1 Desulfovibrionaceae bacterium
GGGTTGGCAGAAGGTTGGCAACAACTGGGTTGGCGATGTCATTATGGCCGCCGGCGCAACCACCTTTGACCTGCAACTTAGCAACGACTGGAAGACCACTGGCGACAGACCTCTGGAAATATCTGTAACTGACGTGCATCAAGGCCATATTGACTTCAACGCCAATAAGGCTACCGCAACAGTTCATGATGACGACAAGGCCTACCAGACGGTTGACGACAACATGCACTTCTTTGTGCAGGTTGACGCCTCCCAGTCCCCGATCATGGGCACCATGACCGGCCCCGGCGCATTCGACATCCTGGCCAATGACCTGGACAAGCAGGCTGGTGAACCCATTACCGTAACCGGCGGCGGCCGCATCAGCGACCTTGGCAGACACGGCGACCTGGCGATAGGCTCTGACGGCAAGGCCACCTACACCGTGGATGAAAGCACCTTCACCAAGCTGGCCGCTGGCGGTCAGTTCACAGATGCCTACAAGTACTCTGTGACCGATGGCGACCACACCAGCACAGCCAAGGTGAACGTAGTGTTCCACGGTGTGGAAAATGCCTGGACAAGCGGTGACGACAACATCACTGCTGAACTGCAAAGCCATGACTACAGCTTCTTTGGCGGCGCGGGCAATGACAAGATTACCGTGTTTACCGGCAACCACAACCAGGTATGGGGCGGAAGCGGTACGGATACCTTCGTATGGCAGAGAGCTGGCATGCAGCAGTCCGGCCAGGGCCATGACACCATTGGTGACTTCTCTCTGTTCGGTAATGAAAAGGACAAGATCAATATCTCTGATATCCTTGATAGCGGGGCTACTGATCAAAACTTGAACAACTACCTGAACATTTCCTTCAACACGGCCCGCCGTGAAGCTGAAATCAAGATCAGCTCCAACGGGCAGGTGGATACGGAAAGCAGCGTGAACCAGGTAATTACCGTTCAGTTTGCTGACCCAGAAATCAGCGGCATGACCGAGGATGAAGTGGTAGCGGCCCTTATGCGCCAGATAACCCATAACTAAACCCGGACAAACATCCGGCGCGGGCCAAACCCGCGCCGGACAGTTTGCCGGACAAACTGTAAAAAGCCAAAACGCCACGGAATAAACCCCGTGGCGTTTTATTTTTTATGTATTCTATTCAGATTATTTTACTTATGAAATGGCCAGGCGGTTGCATGGCAAACGCCTGTCAACGGCCCGCTACGTAGGCGCAGGCGGCATTCATTGCCGCCGTAAGCGCACCCCATGCCCACCGGGTGAGTGGAAGTGTCCAGAATTTTTCGCACATTTCGTAACCGGTCTTGGTTCGAGGCCGTTGCACAATAAGAATTTTTGTTCTTTTACAAGGAGTGCGAGTTCCGTGCGGAGGGCGTATCTTCAAACAGATATGATTGTTGCGCGGAATGAAGCGCAACGCGGCAGAATGGCCGCGTTGCAGGCAGGCCTTACAGTGCCTTCACAACATCCAGGTCGGACGCGCGGCGTTTGTGGTAAATCTGATAAAGCCTGTGCTTGTTGTCGTACATTTTACGATCCGCGTCATTAAGCAGTCCTTCAACGCTGGACCCGTGTTCCGGGTAGCTGGATGTGCCCCGGCTGAAGGTTATAAGTACTTTGTCGCCGTTTTCCGTTTCTATTGGGCGGGAAAATTCTTCTTCAATCTTTTCCCAAAAGGTTTGCATATCTTGCGTGGGCCGGGTGTTCAGCAGCAAAAATTCATCGCCGCTTATGCGGGCCAGTTCAAGGCCTTCAACCAGGCAGCCGGTAAAGCGGCAGACAAATTCCTTCAGCACAAGGTCGCCGGTGTTGTGGCCGTAGCTGTCGTTTATCTGCTTGAAGTGGTTAAGGTCTATATATGTTATTTCAAATGGTTTGCGGGCGCCAAGCAGCTTTTGCAAAATAATGAACAGGGCCTGGCGGTTGGCAATGCCGGTAAGGGTGTCTGTAAAAACCATTGCCTCCAGCTTTCGCCTTACCCGCTGCAATTCGGCGTTGCGCCAGGCCAAAAAGGCCAGCGCGCAGCTTAGCAGCAGGCCAAGGCCAAGGCAAATAAGCACTTCCGGCATTTTGAACCAGGGTTTGAAGCCGCTTATGCGAAACTGCCAATGCGCGTTTAAAATGCGCATTGGCAGTTCAACATATTTGCCGGGCGGGACATTTTCAAGGTTTGTTCCCGCAATGGTCTGGCGGATGCCGTTGTCCGGGTTGATGCGCCATATTTCATACACCAGGCCCATTTCATCAATGGAATTAAAACGCGCTAGTTCAAAAACGGTCTGGTAATCAAGTGTTACAGCCACCAGGCCCCAAAAGCGCTTCCCGCCGGAGGGCGTGTCAATAAACACCGGCAAACGCCCAACCAGGCCCATGCCGCCCTGCATAAGGGGGAACGGCCCGCCAAACACCAGTTGTCCGCTTTCTTTGGCCAGGTGGGCTTCTCTGCCGCCGGGGTAGCCGCTGAACAGGTCAAAGCCCAGCAGGGCCTTTTCTTTCGGCATGGGGTAAACGCGGGAAACTATGCCGTCCGGGGCCAGCAACATATTTCTTATGGCCGGGTCACTGCTCATGGCAGTGGCTACCTTGTCAAAATCTTTTGTGTCGCCGTTGCTTTCAATTACCAGGGCGGCCAGGGCATGGGTGCGGTAAAGAAGGCGGTTGATAAGGTTGCTCAGGCGCTGGGTTTTTTCCAGAATAACGCGCTGGGCGGTGACTTTTTCCAGGTTTTCCTGCCGCATGGTGATGTGATAGATAAAAAAGGAACAGCAGGCAAAAGACAGGATAAAAATCAGGATAATACGTGCAGAAAGCTTGTAGCCATGATTATCGGCGGGTGCGGGGCAAATTTTTTTGAACATGATACTACCATTCTTTACGGCCAAAACCTGACAACCGTGTAGGCATTCAGGCCTGGCGCGTTACGTTCCGTCAGGTTTGCAAATGAGAATAACTCCTAGTTTTATAAACATAAAATAATATAACCGCCATGTCTATCAAAAATGTCAAGTTTATTGTAACTGCGCAAAAAGTATTGGGTCAAGTATGCGCAACAGGGCGGCGTAAAGCCCGCCGGGGCGCATGGGGCTGCCAAAAAGGCTGTCACGCTGGGCGCGTAAAAGCGGGGTGGAAATGGCTTCCGGGGCGCTTTTGCTCAGGGTAAGGGCCAGCCTTTCCGCCAGCAGGCAGTTTTTTACCCCGGTGGCAAAAAATTCCATATCCCGCATGAAGTCCTGCCTGTGTCTGTGCCACAAATCCAGGGCTTGCGGGGTTGGCGGGCTTTGCAGCAGGGTGTAAAGTTCCGCGTAAAAATTGTTCAAAGCCGCGCCCGGCAAGCCGGAACGCCAGCCGATAAGCCATGGGCTGCGTATAAACAGCAGGTTGTGCTCAACGCCGGTAAGCATGGCGTCTTGCAGCAGGGCCAGGGCGCGCGCAAGTTCCGGGTCTGGCCAGGCAATTTGCGGGGCATTTTGGGGGGCTGCCTGGCGGCCTTCAAGCGCGGCAAGGCCCAAATCCCATTCGGGAATGCTGTGGTGTGAACCTTGCAACCCGGCCAGTTCATGCAGCAGGCCGGTCAGCCAGGCGTTGGCAAAAGGCGAGCAGGGCGTTTCCAGGTGGGAATAGCTAAGGGTGTAGCCGCCCTTTCCAAAAGGCCCATGAATAACGCAGGGCTGGCCGGAAAGAAAATGCGGTGAAATGTTCAGCCCGTAAAGGTCTTGCCACAAAGAAAACGCATCCGGCGGCAGGGCGGAAACCGGCAGGTCGGCCAGCCAGAAGTCCGCGCCATAAAATTTTTTTTGCCCCGCCGCGCTGGTTGCGGCTGCGTCCTCCGGCCCGCCGGACATCCCGCCAGGCGCCGGGGCGCCGGAAATTCCGCCAGGCAGGGTGGCGTAACGGGCCAGCACCTCCAACCCCGCGCTTTCGGCCTTGGCATCCGGCAAAAAGTGGCCGGGCCACCATACCGGCAGCATTGGCTCAAGCCTTGCGCCGTCTGCGTTTTGCTTCAAGGCCCTGTCCTGTGAGTCGGCCAGTGAACCGGCCAGTGGCCCGTTGCCGCTTTCCACCCGCAGGTGTCCGCTCATAAGGTGCTGCAAGCGTTCAGTATAATCTGCCCGCTTCCAGGGGCAAAGCCCCAGGCTGCTTCCTTCCGGCCCGGAAAGCCCCAACCCGGCCCCGCCGCAAAAACCCAGATATTGCCCGCCGTTATGCACGTAATCCCGAATGGCGGCCAGCCCCTTGGGGCCAAGCTGTTCCGCCTTGTGGCGGGCGCTGCCGCCGGGCACAAGCAAAATGGGCGGAGAATTTTTTTGCAAAATTCCCGCGCCAATTTCCGCCGCGCCAACCATACGGTAAGCTATGCCAAGGCTTTGCAGCGCATGGCGCACCAAAAGGCCCCATAAGCGGGCTTCATCCCAGAAGATGTATAGACTTGACATTTTTACCTGTTGGCACCTAAATAGTTGGCACTGAAAACCCGAAACGCTTCGGCGTTCCGGCTGCCGAATATTAACCGCTCTTGCCCGGATTGCCAAGAGGTAAAAGGATAAGCCATGTCTGAAGCCGCCCTGCCCAAAGGCTATG
>JAVBMP010000147.1:0-4830 GCA_031552315.1 Desulfovibrionaceae bacterium
GCTGCCTTCCGGCAATAGAGCGATTGTTCTGAACAGTTTGTTTCAGAGTGAAGAAGCTTTGTCCGCTTATCAGGTTCATCCAGAACATCAAAAGGTTAGCGCGTTTATTGGCACAGTGGTTCAAGACCGTATTTGCGTTGACTATTACGAATAGAGGCCATTGCACAATGGCCTTTTTGCCCTTTTACTGCGTCGTGCTTCGTCCCGCGCGAAGGTCATATATGCTTGAATATACTCCCTTCGCACGGAACAACGGGACATGGGCACTCCTTGTAAAAGAACAAAAATCCTCATTGTGCAATGGCCTCGAATAGTTTTCATTCATCCCCGCAAAATAAAATCGCATCCCCATTCTCCGCCGCAGGCGGAAAATGGGGATGCGATTTTTAACGAGGGGGTTTGGGGGAAATCATTTCCCCCAATATCTCTTGATTAGCCTTTGCGGCTTTTAATAACTTCTTCGGCCAGTTGCTTGGGCACCGGCTCGTAGTGGTGGAACTGCATGGTGAAGCTGGCGCGGCCCTGGGTTTTGGAACGCAGGTCTGTTGCGTAGCCGAACATTTCAGCCAGCGGCACCTGGGCGCGCACGGCCTGGGAGCCGACGCGGGCTTCCATGCTTTGCACGCGGCCACGGCGGCTGTTCAGGTCGCCCATAACTTCGCCCACGTAGTCGTCCGGGGTAACCACTTCAACATCCATGATCGGTTCAAGCAGTACGGGGCCGGCTTTGCCGATGGCGTCTTTAACGGCCATTGAACCGGCAATGTAGAAGGCCTGTTCAGAAGAGTCCACATCGTGGTAGGAACCGAATATCAGGTTGACCTTAACGTCAACGGTGGGGAAGCCGGCGGCCACGCCGCTTTTCAGGGCGTCTTGAATGCCTTTGTCAACCGGGGTGATGTATTCTTTGGGAATAACGCCGCCAGTGATGGAGTTGACAAATTCGTAGCCTTTTTCCGGGTTCGGTTCAATTTCAATAACAACGTGACCGTACTGACCGCGGCCGCCGGACTGTTTGGCGTACTTAAGGTCAGACTTCGCGCCCTTGCTGATGGTTTCACGGTAGGCCACCTGGGGTTTGCCCACGTTGGCGTTTACGCTAAATTCCCGGGTAAGGCGGTCAACAATAATTTCCAGGTGCAGTTCACCCATGCCCGCTATAAGGGTCTGGTTGGTTTCTTCGTCTGACTTCACGCGGAAGGACGGGTCTTCCTTGGCCAGCTTGTTCAGCGCGGCGGAAAGGGCGTCACGGTCGGCCTTGGTTTTCGGCTCAATGGCAACTTCAATTACCGGCTCGGGAATATCAAGGGATTCCAGCAGTACCGGGCGGTTGATGTCGCAAAGCGTGTCACCGGTGGAAACCAGCTTCAAGCCGACCAGGGCCACGATGTCGCCCGCGCCGGCCCATTTTACTTCTTCACGCTTGTTGGCGTGCATTTTCAAAAGGCGGCCAACGCGTTCCTTTTTACCGGTATTGGTGTTCAGCACTGTCATGCCGGATTCAATGAAGCCGGAATAGATGCGGAAGAAGGAAAGGTGGCCGATGTACGGGTCGGAAAAGAGCTTGAACACCAAACCGGCCAGGGGTTCTTCATCCGCGCCGTTGCAGATAATGGTTTTTTCTTTGTTGTCCGGGTCTGTGCCGGTCATTTGGTCAATATCAAGCGGGGAGGGCAGGTAGGCCACCACCGCGTCAAGCAGGGGCTGTACGCCCATGTTGCGGAAGGCGGAACCGCACACCACCGGCACAATCTTCATGCCTATGGTAGCTTTGCGGATGCAGGCGCGGATTTCATCCTCGGTAAGCTCTTCGCCGCCCAGGTATTTTTCCAGCATGGCTTCATCTTCTTCAGCCACTGCGTCCAGCATGTCGTTACGCATTTTGTCGAACTGGTCTTTCAGGTCGGCGGGCATGTCAATTTCAATGATTTCGGCGCCCTTGCTTTCTTTGCTGAAAATAGAGGCCTTACCGGTAATCAGGTCAACCACGCCTTCAAATTTATCTTCGCTGCCGATAGGAATTTGCAGGGGAATGGGTTTGGCCTTCAGGCGGTCACGAATCATGTCCAGACAACGGTAAAAGTTGGCCCCTATGCGGTCCATCTTGTTGACAAAGCACAAACGCGGCACATTGTAGCGGTTGGCCTGGCGCCATACGGTTTCAGACTGCGGTTCCACGCCGGCAACAGCGTCAAAAACGGCCACCGCGCCGTCAAGCACGCGCAGGGAACGTTCAACTTCCATGGTGAAGTCAACGTGGCCGGGGGTGTCAATAATATTCAGCAGGTGGTCTTTCCAGTAACAGGTTGTGGCGGCGGAAGTAATGGTAATGCCGCGCTCCTGTTCCTGTTCCATCCAGTCCATGGTGGCGGAGCCGTCATGGGTTTCACCAATTTTATGTGTCTTGCCGGTGTAAAAGAGTATGCGTTCTGTGGTGGTGGTCTTTCCGGCGTCAATGTGCGCCATAATGCCGAAGTTGCGTTGGTTGTCTAACGAGGTTTCTCTGGACACGGGGTACTCCAAGCTCTACCAGCGGTAATGGGCGAAGGCTTTGTTGGCTTCGGCCATGCGGTGGGTATCTTCACGTTTTTTTACTGCGCCGCCACGGTTGTTGTAAGCGTCTACAAATTCCGCCGCCAGTTTGTTGGTCATGCCTTTTTCACCACGGGCGCGGGCATAGTTGATAAGCCAGCGGATGGAAAGAGAAAGCTGACGGTCGGGGCGAACGTCCATGGGCACCTGGTAGGTGGCGCCGCCCACGCGGCGGGCCTTTACTTCAAGGTGGGGCTTTACGTTTTCCACCGCTTTTTCAAAAGCGCGCAGCGGTTCTTCATTGGTTTTTTCAGCCAGCAGGGCAATGGCGGAATAAAAAATCTTTTCCGCTACGCCTTTTTTGCCGTCATACATCAGGCGGTTGACAAAACGGGCCGCCACGCGGCTGTTGAAAACCGGATCAGGCAGAATTTCCCTTCTGGGAATGGGACCTTTACGGGGCATTGTGGACTCCTGTTTATATAAAAATAATTATTTCGGACGTTTTGCGCCGTATTTGGAACGGCTTTTGCGGCGGTCGGCCACACCGGATGTATCAAGTGTGCCGCGCACAATGTGGTAGCGCACGCCGGGCAAGTCTTTTACACGGCCGCCGCGGATGATGACGGCGCTGTGGTCTTGCAGGTTGTGCCCTTCACCGGGGATGTAGGCGCTTACTTCAAGGCCGTTGGTAAGGCGCACGCGGGCCACTTTACGCAAAGCCGAGTTGGGCTTTTTGGGTGAAGTGGTGTAAACGCGGGTACATACGCCGCGACGCTGCGGGCAGGCTTGCAGGGCCGGGGTTTTTTTACGCTTGAGCACTTTTTTGCGTTCTTTGCGAATCAGTTGGTTGATGGTGGGCATTACGCTCCTCCGTAAGTTTAATTTAATAAAATCCCTGAACTTGCAGGGCGAATTGCTGAAAGTGTAACGCAGCGGGTAAAATTTTCACTCGCTGAAGCAGGTTTACATATTCCGCTTGCGGGATTCTGTCAAGATTTATTGCTAAAAAACTTGCGGCCGCTCCGTGAACGGGCGGCCGCAAGGCGTGACGGCTATTCCGTTATTATGGGCGGTCTATTTCCCAAAAAAGCAAGGTTTTCACAGGCATTCAGACGTTTCAAGGTCTTTCACAAAGGTGAAGGACGCGGCAAAAATAAGCAGCGCGGCGAATATGCCTATGCAGCCCATCACGCCTATGGCGTGTTCCAGCCCGAACTTGTCGGAAAGGAAGCCGGTAAGGATGGGCCCCAGGGCAAGGCCCAGTATGTTTTGGATAATAATGATAAGGCTGGTGGCCGTGGCTTTGGCGCGGGCCGGAGAAAGTTCAAGCAGGGCGGCGTATATTGGCCCGCTAAAGCAACTTATGGTAGCTGTGGCGATAATGATGAAAACAAGTTGCTGGGATTGCGGGGCCACAAAAAAGCCCACGGCATAGAATATGCCGCTCCAGAGCATAAAAAAGGAGGTAAGCAGCAAGGGGGCGCTTTTGATGCGCTTGCGGAAAAAGTCTACCACAACGCCGCCATAAAGGCCGCTTATGCCAGAAATGACCAGTATGCCAGAGGCGTACAGCACGGCTTGTTGCAGGGGGATTTTATGCACACGCACAAACAGGGTGGTGTTCCAGGTGTTCACGCTGGCGACAAACAGCACAAAAAGCGAGGTGCCGGCGTAAATAAGCAGCAGGGTGGGCGTGGTGAACATCTTTTTCAAAAATTTGTCCATGGGAATTTTGGCCGGGGCCGCGCCGCTGCCGGGCAGGTTGTTGCGCTTTTCTTTAATGAAAAAGGTCAAAACGGTAAGCAGAATGCCGGGCAGGGCCACAAGCAGCAGGGCTTTTTCCCAGCCCCAACGCTGGCTTATCATGCCGCCAAGCAAGAGGCCAAGCACCACCCCGAATGATGAACCGGCATTCATTATGCCCATGGCGGTAGAGCGTTTGCTTTTGGGAAAATAGTCGGCAATAACGGCGTTTGAGCCGGGGCCGTAGCCCGCTTCGCCAACGCCCAGGCCAAGCCGGGTGAAAAAAAGCGGCCAAAAACCGGTTACTATAGATCCAAGCATACTGCACGTTGTCCATACGGCGGCCATTGCGCTGATAATGTTTTTGCGGCCATACTTGTCAATAAGCAGGGCGACCGGGAAGACGAAAATGGGAATGGTAAGGTTTACCGCCCCGCCCAAAAAGCCGAGTTCCATATCGCTAAGGCCCAAAGCGGCCTTGATGGCCGGGAAAAGCGGAATGATTACCCGGCGCACAAGAAAGTTTGAAAGGGTAAGGAAAAAGAACAGAAC
>JAVBMP010000159.1:0-21211 GCA_031552315.1 Desulfovibrionaceae bacterium
CAAATCCTTGCCGCGAAATAGTCGTAGGCGAGCTTTGCTCGCCGTTAAGCGACTATTTCAAGCGTAAACCACTCTAGTGCCCGGAAGCCTGAATGCCCCGGATGTCCCGTGCCCGGATGTCCCGGAAGTCCGCCGGAAGCCCGCTGGATGTCCCGTGTCCGGACGCGCAGATGCCCACGCACGCGGGATGCGCGGGGGGGGGCGCAAGGCGTGCCGAATGCCGCCCCGCCATATCGCCCGGCCCGCCCGGCCATATCGTCCGGCCATATCGTCCGGTCAGGCCGTCCGGCCATGCAGTTGTCCTGACGCGCCACCGCGCCTGTTGGAGCGTATCAATCCCGCCAATTCACTTCAACTTTATAAAGTCAAAGTAAATCTGTTTATAAAAAAGAAAAGACTATGTAAAATACTTTTTTTTTGGACTATGTTAAGGCCGTTGACAACGCGGCGAAAGGGCAACAGGGGCATTGCGCGGCGTTTTTATCTGGAAGCGGCCTCCAGCCTTACTTCCCCGCCCTGTTTTTCCGGGCTGGAACCGGCGGGGTACACGTCAACCTCGCCCAATTCTATACGAGGGGCAAGGGCAGGGTCAAGCGCAAGAATAAAGTCCCTGGCCTTTCTGGCCCGGCGCGTGGCCAGGGCCTTGAAGTCCCCGGCTTGCGGGCGGAATGAATTACGCAGGGCGGCCAGCATTTCTTCCCGCCCCGGCGTGTTTGCCGCGCCAGTGCGCAGTTTGTACAGTTCTTTCAAAAGCGCGTCATATTCTTGCGGGTCTTTTTCCGGCCCAAGTTCCAGGGCTTCTGCCGCGCTTGTCCGTCGGGCTTCACGGGGGAGGCGCTGGTATTTTATTTCCTTCAGGGCCTGAAGCACGGTCTGTTCCGCCAGGGCGTCAGCTTCCGCCGCGCTGGCCGCGCCGCTGAGGTTAAGCACCAGCTTTCCCCTGCCGTAAAGGGTTATTGCGGCGGAACGCAGCGCGTTGGTGGCGCTTTCATCCAAAAAGTCGCTGCCAGGGCTGAATTTTATGGCTTCCAGCGGCACCCGTTCCCCGGAAGGGGTGAAGATTGAGCCAATCAGGCTGAAGGGGGTGCTTACAATGCCAAGGGCCAGATTGCCCACCACCCGGCCCACCAGCCCGCCGGATTCAAACTGCGGGTCATCCAGCCTGCCTTCAACCGGCAGCGTCAAAGAAACGCCCTGCGCCGCGTCCTTCAAGGTGGAAAGGGCGAACTTGAGCGGTAAATCCGGCACGCCGGGGCCTTTTGCCTGTTCACCAAGCTCTATGCGGGCCAGGCGTATGGTATTGGAAGCCTTGAGGTATTCATTTTCTATCCGCACCCGGCTTTGCAGGTAGAGTTTGCCCTTGAGCACCGGGTAGCCGGTGTATTTCAGGGCATAGGACGAAAGGGGGGGCAAATCCAGCCCGTCAAGGGTTACGGAAAGGTCAAGGTCAAGGGGCTGGGGGCGCAAAAGCGGCAGTGGGCCGCAAGAACCGGAAAGTTCAAAGGGGGCGCTGTCCAGCACGCCGCCAAGCTTGAAGGCGCTTTTGCCGCTGTGGCTGTCCACTGGTTCCAGCGTGGCATTCAGTTGTGACACGTCAATTTCAAAGGGGGTGTCCGGGCGGCGGTCGGCAAAGAACAGCTGCCCGTCCGTGATGCTCAGTTTGCCTATGTGGAAGGCGCCAAAAAAACTTTGCGCGGCGGGGGCTTGCGCGGCATTTTCATTTGGCGTTGGGCCGTCCGGACTGGAACCGGAGGCCGGGCTGAAAATGGCGGCCAGGCCAAGGCGGCCATCCGCCAGCAGGGTGGCGTTCAGGCGCGGGCGCGTTATTTCCAGGCTGTCCAGCCGCAAGCGGGCAGATGCGGAAGAATAGTCCAGCCCGTTCAGCCGGGCCACGCCCCAACCGGCAAATTCCTGCCCTTTGTGGGAAAGGGAAAGCCCGGCCAGGCGCAGGTCTCCGCTGGCGGAAATTTGCGGCAGGCCACCGGGCGAGGGGGCTATTTCCAGGTTCAGGTCTCCGCCAAGGCTGGCGTTGTTCAGGCTTACGCCCGGCGGCATGAGGGGGGCGGGCAGCAGGGGTAAAAGCACGGGCAGGGGCAGGCGTTCCAGCCCCGCTTGGCCTGTAAATTTTTGGTTTTTTATGTTGCCCCGCGCGGCAAGCTTTATGCTGCCGTCATCGGAAGATGTGGAGGATGAGCCGGATGCAGCTGATGCGCCGGATGCAATTGATGCGCCGGATGAGGAGGACGCGCCGGATGAGGAGGACGCGCCGGACGCGGCCCCGGAACTTGCCCCGGCTGTTGCCCGGACGCTTGTCTGCCCCTGCAATTCCAACTTCAACTCTTCAGCCGGGTTGCTGGAAAGCCCTTCCAGCTTCAGGGCTGTTTTGTATAGCGCAAGCGCGGGGCCGCTGCCTTCCGGGCGCAGTTCAAGGCGGCCATCTTCCACAAGCAGTTTGTTTATTTGATAATTGAAAGATGTTTGCCCGGCCTGTTTTGCCGGGTTTGGCCCGCCTTGCGCAATAACAGGCGGCAGGCCGGTAACTTCAAGGCCTTGGCCCTTGCGGCGCAGGGCAATTTCCGGCCCCTGCAACAGCAGGCTGCTTATTTTCAGGTCAGCCTCCGTCTGGCCGGGGCGAAGGGAACAGGACAGCTCCACCCCTTCCAGCGCGGCTTTTTTCAGCGCCGGGCCGGTTGTTTTGCCAGTTGTCGTGCCGGGTGTTTTGCCGGTTGTTTTTTCGGGCGCGAGGCGCAGGCCGTTCAAGTCAAGCTGCCCGTCATTCAGGGTTATTTCCAGCGTGTCCGCGCTGTTGTCCATGCTTTTGCCGGGCTTGGCCTGGGCTGGTCTTTCCCGCAGCTTCAGGCCGCCCTTTAGCCGGGCAATTTGTCCCGGCCCGGCGCTGAAGCCCGCCAGGTGCCGCAAATAGGGGTTTACAAGCTCCAGCGCGGCGTTTTGCAGGTCAAGCGTCATGTCCAGCAAGGGCAGGCTGCCCGGCTGCGTTTGGCCCGCTTGCGTCTGGCCCGGCTGCGTCTGGTTCGGCTGAGCCTGGCCCGCTTGCGTCTGGCCCGCTTGCCCGTTCAAAAAGGCCTGTCCGGCGGCTTCCAGCGTGCCGCCTTCCGGCAGGGCGGCGCTTAGCAGGAAGGAAAGGGAAGGGGTTTGGGGCTTGTTCCCGCTGTTCCCACTGTTGCCGCTGTTGCCGTTTACCAGCACCTGAGCCAGGTAGCAGGATATATTTTCCAGCCGGGCCTCATATTCTTCTGGCAGGCTGTGGTCTTTGAAGCGCAGGCTGCCATTGCGGATATCGACGTTCTGCATAAAAAACCGGCGCGGCGCTTCCGGGTTTTCCTCTTTTTCCGGGTTTTCTTCCGCCACAAACAGTTCAAGCGGCAGCGTGCCGTCTTTGGCGCGCACCAGGTTCAGGCGCGGGGCATCAACGGTGATGCGTTCCATACTTACCCCGGACGCGCCGAAGGGGGTAAGTTTTTCCATATGCAGGGCGGCTTTTTGGATGGAAAGGGTGGAAAGTTCCATAAGGGCGGAAAGCTGTTGCCCGTCTTCCTCGCTTAAGAAGGACGCGCCGCTTTTGCTGCTTTCCGGTTTGCTGGCAAGCGTGCCGCCAAGCCACAAATAAATGTACTGCGGGTCATACTTGCCGCTTTCCGGCAGTTGGGGCAGGGGCTGGGTAAGCAGAATATCCGCAAGGGTAAAATCGCCGGAAAGCCAAAGTTCAAGCTTTTCTTCTTCCTTGCCGCTTATGGCGCGGTCAAGGCCAAATTTCAGGTTGGCGCTCAGGGTGCCTTTAAGCAGGTCAAGGTTAATAAATTCGCTGAAATAGAAGCGGAAGTCCCTTAAGGGCAGTTCCGTCAGGGTAAGTTCAAATTCCGTGCGCGTAAGGTCTGAAAAGGGCAGGCTTTGCCCCTTTATTACCAGCGGCTGGTCATTAAAACGGCAGCTTAGGGAAGGTTCCACCATTCTTGACCGGTCTTCGCCAAGGGTGGAGGCAAAGGGCAGGTGAAGCTGAAAATCGTTCAGGCGGTGGGTTTTGTCGTTCACGCCATCATAAAATTCCATCTCGCCATCTTTTATTATAAGGTCGCGCAAGATAAAGTTCAGGGGCAGGGGGCTTTTTGCCGGGCCAGCTGTTTCCTGCCGGGCCGCTTCCTGCCGGGCTGCTTCCTGCCGGGTAGCTTCCTGCCGGGTAGCTTCCTGGCGGGCCGGTTTGTTTTGCTGCGGCGCGGGGCTTTTCGCTTCCTCCGCCGTTTCCCCGGCAGGGGCAAGCGACTGCAAAAAGGGCACGCCATGTTTGTCCACGCCCAGGCGAAGGCTGGGGCGCGATATTTCCAACGCGCTTATGGAAGGGGTAAGCCAAAGCAGTTCCCGCCCTGGCCGGATGCGTATTTCTTCAATACGCAGGAAATTTGAACCGTCCGGGTAGCGCAGTTCCAGCCCGCTGGCGCGGACAGTAAGGTCAAGCGGGTTGAAGCTTAGCCCGGCAATGGAACAGTCGGCGTTTGTGGCAGCGGCAAGGCGGCCTTCCAGCCAGGGGCGGGCAAGGCGCGGTAGCGCCAGGCCAAGGCCGGCAAAATAGAGGGCCGGCAGCAGGGCCGCCAGCCAAACCCACAGGCGGACGCGTCCGCGCGGGTTGAAAAATATTTTTTTTGCGCCGCCTTGCGCCATGCATTCTTCCTTTTGCAGGTTCATATCTGCAAGTTCAGGCTTGCAGGTTCAAGGTAACACTTGAAAAGCCTTGTGGCAATAAAAACAAGCCCCTTCATTTCTGGGGGCGTTGCGGGGGTTTCTGGCACCCCTTGCCTTGAATTATGCGGAGATGAGGCCATTGCACAATGGCCTCAGGCTGTTGACAAAGTCCTCTTTGTCAACAGCCCGCCGCGCAGGCGTAGGCGGCATTCATTGCCGCCGTAAAGCGCCGGAGCGGGCGTGCCTTTGCAAACCCCGGCCTTGCGGGGTTTGTCATCAAGCTGAGGCGAGCTTTGCTAGCCGTTAAGCGACTATTTCAAGCGTAAACCACTCTAATAGGCCAAAACAAATCAACATTGGCTGTGGATTTGTTTCAGCTTGGTATAAGCTGTGCTTAAACAGCGAGTGTAACAATAAACAAGGCAATAATAAACACAAATATAGTTATTTGCCAAGAGAATAAAATTCTTTTTGCAATGCGCGGGGCAACAGCCCGCCGCCCGTGGCCCAAAGCAGATGGGCGCTTTGGGCCAGTTTGCTTTCCAGCCCGTGGTCACGCAAATATTGCCGCCCTTCTTCACAGGTCAGCATGCCGAAGGGGCCGCGAAAGGCCGCCAGGGCGGAAGGTTCCAGCCAGATGCCCTCATTGTCCGCCAGGCGGTTCAAAAGGCGGTACAGCTTGAAATCTTCCACCGTGAACACGCCGCTTATATCTTTATGCATGACGCGGCAAACCAGGGCGGAAGGGCGGCCCACGGCCAGGCCGTCCGCCGCTGTGCGGTTGGTAAGGCCAAAATCTTCCACACTTACCTCGCTGCCTTTGCCTGTCATAAGGCCAAGCAGCATGGCCGGGGCTTGTACCGGTTCCGCAAAAAAGCAGTGTGCCGCGTCGCCGAAGATGGTGCGCAGGCCAAAGGCAATGCCGCCCGGCGCGCCGCCTACCCCGCAGGGCAGGTAGACAAACAGCGGGTGGTCGGCGTCAACAACAATTTTTTGTTCCGCAAACTGTTTTTGCAGGCGCAGGGCCGCAACCGCGTAGCCAAGAAACAGGCTGGCGGAATTTTCATCATCCACAAAATGGCTTTTTGGGTCTGCCAGGGCGGCCTTGCGCCCGGCAGCCACCGCCGCGCCGTAATCCCCGGCGTGTTCCACCACGGTTGCGCCTTTTTCACGCAGCAGGTTCTTTTTCCATTCCTTCGCATCCGCCGACATATGCACCACAGCCCGGAAGCCAAGGCGGGTTGCGCTTATGCCAATGCTCAAACCCAGGTTGCCGGTGGAACCCACAACCAGGGTATATTCCGCAAAAACGCGGCGGCATTCTTCATGCAAGAGTTTTTCATAGTTTTCGCCGTGTTGTAGCAAGCCGCGTTGCAGCGCCACCTGTTCCGCGAATTGCAGCACTTCATAAATGCCGCCCCGGGCCTTTACAGACCCGGCAATGGGCAAATACGCGTCATTTTTCAGCCACATATGCCCTTGCAGGGGCATGTTGTGCCCGGCTTCCATAAAGGCCTGCATTTTGGGCAAAGGCAGCAGGGCGGATTCAATTATTCCGCCTTGCGCGGCGGTTTCTGGAAAGGCCAGTGCCAGAAGCGGGGCAAAGCGTTGCAGGCGCAGGGCCGCGTCTTCAATATCCGCCAAAGAAAAATCCGGCGCAATGACGCGCCCGGCGCAGGGGGCCAGGCCGGGGTTGACCCAAAACACTTCTTCCGCCGCGCAGACCTTGCCCAGCAGGGGCAGGGCGTTTTGCCATTCAGCCAATGCTTTGCCCGCAATGAGTTTTTGCATCAGAACCTGCTCATCTCTCTTTCCGCATCGCGCCGTTCCGCGGCCTGCTTCAGGCTGTCGCGGTGGTCATGCAGTTTTTTGCCGCGGCCAAGGGCCAGTTCAACCTTTACCCGGCCAGCCCGGAAGTGCAGGTCGACCGGCACAATGGTCAGGCCCTTTTGTTCAACGCTGGCGGCCCACATGCGAATTTCCCGCGCGTGCAGAAGGAGCTTCCTTGTGCGTTCCGGCTCATGCTGGGCGTAACCGGCGTTGACGTAGGGCGCTATGTGCAGGCCAACCAGAAAGGCCTCGCCTTCCCTGAAGGTGACGTAAGAATCTTTAAAGTTTACATGCCCGGCGCGTATGCTTTTTATTTCTGAACCGGTAAGCGCCAGGCCGGCTTCAATAAAATCCAGCAATTCATAAAGGTGCCGGGCCTTTTTATTTTGGGCTATCAAATGCCCGGAAACTTTTTTATTCATAATGCGAAAAAAAACCTTAACTATTATTTGCGACAGCGTTACTTGTTAAAATACTTGTGAATAAGCGCCTTGGTACGCCGGGTAAGCTCCGGCAGGTCGGGCTTGGAAATTTGGTCATCAGCCCCGGCCTGCACGCCTTTTTCCCGCACCACGTTGGATATGAGAGAAGAAAACAGAATAACCGGCATCTTCTTCAGTTCCGGGTCGGATTTTACCTGGCGGGTAAGGGAATGCCCGTCCATTTCCGGCATTTCAATGTCGGAAATCAGCAGGTCAATGTAGTGGTGCAGGGGCTTGCCCTCCTTCAGGGCCTGGGCCTTCCATTCCGTAAGGTATTCCCACGCTTCACGCCCGCAGGTGGCGTGCGTTACCTTGAAGCCCGCCTTGGTAAGCGTGTTGGCTATGGTTTTGCGAATAGCCGGGGAATCGTCCGCCACCAGAATGTGATACCCCTCGCCAAGGTTTTGTTCTTCAACGCCCTTGGCCTGGTAGGTCATGTTCAGGTTGGGGTTCATTGAACCGATAATCTGTTCCATATCAAGCAAAAAGACTATGCGGTCATCAAAACGCACCACCCCGGTAACGGAATCGTGTGAAAAGGCCTGCAAATATTTGCCCGGCGGTTCCACCTGAGACCAGGTCATGCGGTGAATGCGCGTAACCCCGGCCACCACAAAGGCCGTAACCACGTTGCTGAACTCGGAAACTATAACCTTGCGGGAATTGCTTTCCACAGCCTTTTTGCCCAGCCACAGGCTAAGGTCAACCAGCGGCAGCACGCGGCCGCGCAGATTGAAGGTGCCAAGGGCCGCCGGGTGGTGTTTGCCGGGCACGCCGGTTATTGGAGGAATGCGAATAATTTCCAGTACTTTAGCCACGTTCATGGCAAAGTAGCTGGTATATTCTCGCCCGTCTTCCATGGTTTCTTGCAAGAAAAATTCTATTATTTCAAGCTCATTGGTCGTTGATGAGATCTCTTCACTGCGTTGAGACATTTCCCCTCCAGCGTGGCGCGTTTGTTATTACATACGCGCTATAAATGTTTTTTTCAATATCTTTAATGTAATTTTTCCGCCGCATGGCGCGTTCTGTTTTTGGCGCTTATTTCCGCACAAGTTTCACAACCGTTATTTCCGGCGGGGAAAAAAGCCGCAGGGGCGGCCCCCAGTACCCGGTGCCATTGCTAAGGTAAAGCAGGCCCTTTTTGCCATTGGGCAAATCCGGGTTGGGCGCTACCGGCCCCAGGCCCTGTTTGCACCCGTGCACAAGCCAGGTAAGCAGCCCGGCGGGCCATATTTGCCCCCCGTGCGTGTGGCCGGAAAGCTGCAAGTCAAAAAGCCCGGCGGCCTTTTCCGGAATGGCCGGGCGGTGGCTTAAAAACAGCACAAATTTGTTTTGGTCGGCCTTGGCAAGCACGTCCGGCGCCAGGGCGCGGTTGGGCACTATCGGGTCATCAATGCCCGCTATTTCAATGCCCCCAACCTGTTCCACCCGGCCGCGCAGCAGGGTGAAGCCCGCGTCTTCCGTGAATTTTATGGAATTTTCCAGCCCCCGGTAATATTCATGGTTGCCCAGTATGGCAAACTTGCCCAAGGGGGCCTGAAGCTTGCGCAGTATGTCCTTTTCTCCGTTGCGACTGTGCATGTTGGTATCCACCAGGTCGCCAAGCATGACAATTACGTCCGGCTGTTGGGCGTTGCACATTTCCACAATGGAATCAAGCTTCTTCAGGCTGGTTTGCGGTGAAAGGTGCACATCGCTCATGGCGGCTATGGTCAGTGTTTGGACAGCTTGCGGTAACTTGTCTGTTTTTAGGGTAACTTCTTTTATTTGCACGTTTTGCGCTTCATAAAGCGCCCAGCCGAACAGGCCAAGGCACCAGGCGAACACCAGCAGGGCGAATTTTTTGCCCAGCAAAAAGCCCAGGGCGTTGCCGCCGCCAAATTTGCCCACGGCCAGGGCCAACAGGCGCAAAACATCGGCCATTACCAGCCAGCTTATGGAAAGCATGACAAAGCCGACCCAATAGTAGGAAATAAACACCAATGCCATGCCCATGGGGCTTTCCGGCAAATTGCGGCGGAAGAGGAAGGCCGCGAACATTACAAGGCAAAGCAAAAAGAAAATGCCCTGCCACACCCGGCCATTGCCGAATGTTCTGTGTAAATTCCAATAAATATAGGCATGTGTCGCCAAAAAGGTGACAAGGGTCATTATAAAAAAAGTTCTCATTTTTCGCGCCTGAAAGGAGTTTGTAATTTTTAAAAATTAGGGTAAAGCTTTTGCTGTAATTCGCTTTTGCGCCGCCCGCCGCAGTGTGAAATTTACGCGCGGCGGCCCGGGCAATATTGGCGGCGGCGCTGTTGATCAAGGCCGCCAGAATGCTAACAGAATAAGTTGCGCTTCACAATAGAGCGTTTGACGGGCCGAATGGCCGAAATGGCCGCGTTAGAAAGCTGAAAACATAATGGGCTGAAATGGCTGCCAGGAGCGGCCGCCGTCAAGCGGCAAATTTGAAGCGAAAATGTCATAAAAGGATAAACCAGTGGAGAACAAAATGAGCACAGCCGGGCACCGTTGCGGCTGGGTAGCCCTTATGGGGCCGCCCAACGCGGGCAAGTCCACCCTGTTAAACAGCATGCTGGGGCAAAAGGTGGCCATTGTCACCCCCCGGCCCCAGACCACCCGCAACCAGATTACCGGCATATTCACAGACAAGGATGCCCAGATAATCTTTATGGATACGCCGGGTATTCACCAGTTGCGCGGCAAGATGAACCGCATCTTGCTGCAAGCGGCCTGGCAGGCCATGGACGGGGCGGATGCCCTGGTAATTCTGCTGGATGCCGATGTCTACGCCCGCAAGCCGGAACTGATGGAAAAAGACATCAAACCCCTGGTAAGCCCCATAAAGGCGGAAAAGCGCCCGGTTATTGTGGCCCTGAACAAGGTTGACCTTTTGGGCGACAAATCCCTGTTGCTGCCGCTGGTGCAAAGCCTGGTAGCCATGTGGCCGGGGGTGGAGGTATTCCCGGTTTCCGCCCTTACGCGGCAGGGTTTGCCCCAGCTTCTGGCGCGGTTGAAAGAGACCTTGCCGGAGGCCCCGGCCCAGTTCCCGGAAGACCAGCTTTCCACCCTTTCACTGCGTTTTATGGCGGCGGAAATTGTGCGGGAAAAGCTTTTCCTTTCCTTGCGGCAGGAACTGCCCTATTTCACCGCCGTGGATATTGAAAACTGGCAGGAAGAGCCGGAACGCGAATTGACCCTGATAAACGCCGTTATCTACGTTGGGCGCGACACCCACAAGGGCATGGTAATAGGCAAGGGCGGGCAAAACCTGAAAAAGGTGGGGCAGGACGCGCGCAAGGAAATTGCGGCCCTTACCGGCGGCAAGGTACACCTTGAACTTTGGGTGAAGGTAAAGGAAAACTGGCCCGAAGACCTCAACTTTTTGCATGCCCTCGGCCTTGGCGCGGAAGGGCGCTAGCGGGCCATGCGGGCGCTGAAACCGGCGTGGCCGATTCCCTCGATTCTGCGGGTAAAACCGGCGCGGGTGCGGGCATGAAGCCGCGCCCGGAACAGGCCCGCAGGCGTTTTACCCTTTCCGGCCGGGTGCAAGGGGTGGGCTTTCGCCCCTTTGTGTACCGGCTGGCGCATGAATTTTCTTTAAGCGGCTTTGTGCGCAATAGCCCGGAAGGCGTAGTGGTGGAAGCGCAGGGCGGCCCGGACGCCCTGGATGCCTTCGGGCAGGCCTTGTTGCACCGTTTGCCGCCTTTGGCGCGGGTTAGCGCCTGCCGGGTTGAAGAGTTGCCGCCGGAAGCGCCGCCCGCAGCCGCTTCGCCAGGCACCGCCGTTTCGCCAGACGAAGCTGTTTCGCCAGGCACAGCGCCGGATTCCGCGCAGAACGCTCCCGCTGGGCACAGCTTCAGTATTTTCAGCAGTGACAGCGGCCCGGCCCATGCCGTGCTTATAAGCCCGGACGTGACCACCTGCCCGGACTGCCTGGCGGAAATGCAAGACCCGGACAACTGCCGCTTCCGTTACCCCTTCACAAACTGCACCAATTGCGGCCCGCGTTATACCATTACCGCGAACATGCCCTATGACAGGCCCTTTACCACTATGGCCTGTTTCCCGCTTTGCCCGGCCTGCGCGGCGGAATACGCCAACCCGCTGGACAGGCGCTTCCACGCCCAGCCCAACGCCTGCCCGGTGTGCGGGCCAAGGCTGTGGTTTGTGAAGGCGGGGGAAGCTTCCGCCCCGCCGCTTTCCACTGTACCCGCCGGTTTTTCCGCTTCCCCTGTTTTTACGCCGCTCCCGGATTTCTCCAGTTCAGCCGCTTCCGCCGCCAGCCCTGTTCCGGCCATCCCTGAACAGGCCATCCCGGAACAGGCCAGCCCCGAACAGGCGGCAAACGCCGGTAACATCCGGGCTATAAGGGCCGCCGCGCAAGCCCTGCTGGCGGGAAAAATTGTGGCGGTGAAGGGGCTGGGCGGCTTTCATCTGGCCTGCGACGCAAGCAACCCGGAAGCCCTGCGCGAATTGCGGCGGCGCAAGAACCGCCCGCACAAACCCTTGGCGGTTATGGTGCCAGATATTGCCGGCGCGGAATTGCTGGCCCGGCCCGGCCCGGCGGAAAAGACCCTGCTGGCCTCTTTGGAGCGGCCAATTGTGCTTTGCCCGCTGCCCGCACCGGAAGAGGCGGCCCGCCTGAACACCCTGAACCTGCTGGCCCCGGACAATTCCTGCCTTGGGCTGATGCTGCCCTATACCCCGCTGCACCATCTTTTGCTGGCGGAATTTGCCGCCCTGCTTGAAGAGGCCCGCGCGGGGCACGCGGCCGGAACAACAGGCACCGCAACGGCCAGCGCCACGCTGGCGCGAACAAATATTTTGCCCGCCTTGGTAATGACTTCCGGCAACCGGGGGGGAGAACCCATTGCCCTGGGCAACCGGGAAGCTGTGGAAGCCCTTGCCGGTATTGCCGATGCCTTTTTGCTGCATGACCGCGATATTTTGATCCGCGTGGATGATTCCGTTGTCCGCGCCTTGCCGGAAGGGCTTTGCGCCGCGTCCGGCACGCCGGGCCTTGCGCCGGAACGTCTTTTCTTGCGGCGCTCGCGCGGCTTTGTGCCCGCGCCGCTTCCCCTGCCGCCCTTTCAAACCCCCGCCCTGCCGGGCGAAGATTCCGAAACCGGGCAGGCCGCCCCGGTCATGCCATCCGCGATTACGGCATCCCCGATTACGCCATCTTCAACCGGGCCAGCCCCGGTTAACCCTGCCCCGCGTAAGTTTGTCCCGCTTAACTTTGTCCCGCTTAATTTTGCCCCGGTCAAGCCAGCCCCGGTCAACTTTGTCCCGGCCAACTCTGCCCCGGCCAAGCCAGCCCCGGCAATACTGGCTTTGGGCGCGGAACTTAAAAACACCATTTGCTGCGCGCGTGGGGCGGAAGCCTTTGTCAGCCAGCATATCGGCGATGTAAGCAATGTGGAGACCGCCGCCTTTCAGCGTGAACTTGCCGAACACTTGCCGAAAATCCTTCAGGTGGCCCCTCAGGCCATTGTATGCGATGCCCACCCGGATTTTATGAGCACAGAGCTGGCCCGTGAATTGTCCGCCGCTCCGGCAAAAAATGGGCAAGCCCCCTTGCCCCCTTTACCCCCTTTACCCCCTTTACCACTGTTGCGGGCGCAACACCATGTGGCCCATGCCCATGCGGTGCTGGCAGAAAACCGGCATTCAGGCCCGGCCCTTGCGCTGGCCCTTGACGGCAGCGGTTATGCGCCGGACGGCACCGTGTGGGGCGGCGAATTGCTGCTGGTGGACGGCCCGGCCCGTTCATGGAACAGGCTTGGGGCCTTGCGCGGGCTGGATTTGCCCGGCGGGGAAAGCGCCATCCGCCAGCCTTGGCGCTTGGCCCATGCCCTGCTTTTTCGCCTTGGCCTGCTGGATGAAGCGTTGGAAAACCCCGGGCGGGGCGGGCGGCCGCTGCCCTGGCTGGAAGGGCCTTGCGCCTTGCCGCAAGATGCCGTTGCCGCCGGGCTTTTGCCGCAAATGTTGTTGAAGGGCGTAAATTCGCCCAAAAGCAGCAGTTGCGGGCGGCTTTTTGACGCGGCTTCCGCCCTGTTGGGGCTATGCTTGCGCACCAGTTATGAAGGACAGGCCGCCATAAAGCTGGAAGAAGCCCAGCAATTGCGCTGGAATGCCGTGCCGGACATTCCGCCCGGCAGCCTTTGGGCTTGCCCGGTATTGCCTTTTTCCGCATTGCCCGCTTCAGAATTGCCCGCTTCAGAATTGCTTGTTTTAGAATTGCCGGGGCCGGGGCAGGCGACGGAATGCGCGGCGGAAGCTTCAGAGGCTTGCGCCCCACGCTTCATTCTGGATACGCACGCCCTTTTCCGCGCGCTTTATGAAGAATGGAAAGGCGGAGCGCCAAATGCCCTGCTGGCCCGCAAATTTCATGCCTCGCTGGCGGCTGGCCTTGCGGAACTGGCCCTGCGCGGGGCGGAGCAAAGCGGGGTAAAAACCGTGGGCCTTAGTGGCGGGGTAATGCAAAACTCCACCTTGTTGCAACTTTTGTGTTCCGGCCTGCGAAGCCACGGCCTTACCCCGCTGATACACCGGGCCTTGCCGCCCGGCGACGCCTGCATAGCTTACGGGCAGACGGTTTGGGCGGCATTTGAGCTTGCCCGTCCCTGAAGCGGGCTGACAGGCTGAACAGGCTGTTGAAATATTGCACCTGCCGCCATAATGCTATCCTCCAAACTTTAAGGAACATACCAATGGACAACAAAGAAAAAGAAAAAATCGATCAGGGGGCAATAATCGCCTGGTGTCTTTTAGGCCTTTTTTTCAGCATTTTTTTAGTGCTAAGCTTTATTTTCTACATAGAACCCTGGAAGCTTGTTCCCAAGGAAGCCCCCAAACCACTTCCCGCCACAGCTATTGATCCATTTGACCGCACAGATATTTACTTTACGGAAATAATGCGATCAGATCCTGAATGTGTCCGTAGTATTCGCGGGAGGGATTCTAATAACTACACAAGCTGGCTGGCTTGTACTGACTATGAGCGTTCAGCATATTCCGCCCTTCTTTACCACTTGATAAAAGGAGAGCTGCGTGCCTTGATGCCGCTATATAAAATGCACGCCCACTATAAAATAAGCCATGAAGATCTTGACCCTTATTACGTTGAGCATCTGCCAGAGACAGAAGAAAATTATAACATACGCAAAGCAAAGTACACCCAAGAGGCCGATGTAATGGCCGCATTCTGGGAAAAATGGGCTATAGAAATTATAGGCGAGGCGGATTTTCGTTACGAACAGGCAAAAATTCATTTACCCGGCACATATGCTGACAAAAGATCTTTCCGCTATGTGCCTGGAAAAATATATTCGGATGAGACAGAAAAGTTTATGGCCTATCTAAGCAGGGCCATGGATCTAGGAAGCGCTGATGCGTGGTATTATTACGCCATAGAAAAATTGGATGAAAAAAACTACCCAAACCCAAGTAAAAACCCCTACCTGATAAAAGCCGCGGAACTTGGCGACCATGCAACGCTGCATTTGCTGGGCGAAGAATTTATGAACAGCTCCAATGAAAAAGATTGCCAAAAGGGATTGCAATATTTAGAAAAATCTATCCATAAAAATAACTACCACGCCCTGTATGATCTTTTTATACTTAACAGTATTGGTAATAAATGCGTAAAACGCAACACGGAAAAAGCGTTTTATTACACCTTGCTTAATCACCTGGCCAGGAATGACAAGCTCCCAAGGCCAGAAGAACTTGGCGATGTTGGCCTTATGTTTGTTTACACCCAGGCCCTGCACCCGGTGCAGGGGGAAAACCCCTTCCCCCCTCTGGATCCCCTGCCATACCACGATGATAAAATGCGCAGCATTCTGGCTTCATATATGAACCTTGGCTATTCTATGAAAAAAGAAATGACGGAGGAAGAAAAAAAAGAAGCCAGAACCATGTATAGGAAATACTATAATGACGCAAATGAAGCTTACAAAAATATGCCTGCCAACCCGGCCAAACAACGTTTAGTTGAAATGCAGGCGCGCTTCAAGCAAAGCTTGCCCGCTATAAGGGCGGAAATTGACAGCCAGCATGCCTGGATTAAGTGGAGCCTGCTTCCGCAAAAAATATTTGATGCCGCCCGCGAAGAGGCCTTGATAAAAGCTGGGAAAAAATAATTCAATCTGCCTTTATGACATTTTTGCTTTCAGATTGTCGTAGGCGGGCAAAGCCCGCCTACGATTGCTTACAAACCCCGCAATGCCGGGGTTTGTAAAGGCCCGCCCGCACTCAACCGGGGGCGCTTTACGGCGGCAATGCATGCCGCCCGTCCGCCTGCGCGGCAACCCGGTTGACAAAGGGGATTTTGCCAACCGCCTCAAGGCGCTTAAAAGCGCCACTTGGCCCAGGTAAACAACACATTGCCATTGTTTTTGGTGCCCGGCACATAAGCGGCCTGAAGGTCAAAGTTTTTATAGCCCACGCCCACAACCGGAATAGCCAGGGGCAGCGGGGCGTATTCATAGTTGGCCTTGGAGGTAAGCCCGGCGGTAAAGCCCAGCCCCAGGCGGAAATCTTCTTCAGTTGGCCGCCAGTTTTTCAAAAATATATACCCGGCCATAATTTGCGTTTTGTAGTTTGAATCGGCAAAGGCCACGGCGTAAAGCCCGTGCCAGTCCCCGTCCTCATCGTAAAAGGACTTCCCCAGTCCGCCGCCCCAGGGTATGTCGTTATACCTGTCGCGGTGCGATTTGTCATAGGCCATGGGGTTATGCCAGGTGTAAAAGGGCAGGTAAATGTCATAGCGGCCTTCATGCCATATTTGCCCAAGGCGCTTCCCCACATGGGCGCTGGCGCGTTTCAGCCAGTTGTTGAAACTGCCGGAGTGGTCGAACTTGCCGGAGTTATCGGCGTTAGCGGAATTGCCGGAATTATCGAACTTGCCGGAATTGCCGGCACCGCTGGAATTTATGGAGTTGCCGGAATTGTCCGGGGCAGCGTTGGCCGTATGGGCGGGTTTTACGTCTTTTACCGGCAGCGCTTCCGCCTTGCCGGGGGCGGCGTCTTCAACCAGCACAAAGGGCTGATATTTGGGAAATTCAACAAAAGGCGCGGCCCGTTCCCGCTCCGCCTGTTCTATCCCTGCCTGTTCACGCCTTGTTTGTTCCATCCCTGTCTGCTCCCACCCTGTTTGTTTTTGGGTGGGCTGTTCTCTTTGGGCCATGGCATAAAAAGGCAGGCAAAAAAATATGCAAATAAATAAAACTGTTCTTTTCATTGCGGGATAACCAGTTGTGATTATTGGGTTGTTATGTGCATGCTCATAAGTTTGCCATGAAACATCATATACCCCAGGCTGTATTTTTAGGCAAGGGCGTGAATGCGCTGCCCTGCTTTTTTGCCGCGTATTCGGCCTTGCAGCGGGGCTTGACAAAAAAAATATAGAGAAGCATACTTAAAAGTGTAAGCAAAAGGCGCTTTACGGCGGCAATGCATGCCGTTTTTCCTTGCCGGAAAACAAAATTCGCTTTTTTGGCGGCAGTGCCTTGGGCAGTTGATATTTTACAAGCGGGTGGAATATGCTTTCAATCAATGCTCCGCTTTCAGCCCTTTCATCTTTCGGGGTTGATGTGCAGGTTACGGCGAACAATATCGCCAACGTGAACACGCATGGCTACCGGGCCACGCGGGTGGAGTATGAGACTGAACCTTATGATGCCGGCGTGCGCGTGGGCGCTTTTTTGCGCGACCCGGCCCCTGGAGCCACCTTCTATTATCCTTCAGAAAGCGGCGCGGTGCCCATTGAAAGCAGCACCGTGAATTTGGTGCGTGAATTTTCCAACCTGGTTACCGTGCAAAACGCCTATTCTTCCAACGCGGCCAACTTGCAGGTGCAAGACAGGCTGACCGGCGTGCTGGTTGATATGATAAGCTAAAAATCGTCAGGCAGTGTCGTCACGAGGCGCCTTTTGCCTTGCCAGCTGTTTTGAATAACAATAAAACGCCAGCGGAAATCCGTTGGCGTTTTATTGTTGGGCGCAATGCTTTTTTGCGTCCAACCCTTCCTTGTGAAACTTCGCTACCTCAGCTGAGGCCATTGCACAATGGCCCTTTTGCCCTTTTACCGCGTCGTACTTCATCCCGCGCGAAGGTCATATATGTCTGAATATACTCCCTCCGCCCGGAATTTGTACTCCTTGTAAAAGAACAAAAATTCTCATTGTGCAGCGGCCTCAAATTCTTCTTAGGGAATGCGCGGCGGCCAGGGCGGAAAATACCAGCCCGGCCGTTTTGTGCAGGCGCTTGCCGCCGGGGCGCAGAAGGGCGGCCAGGGTAAGCAAAAAGGCCAGGTTCAGCAGCCGGCTGTTGTCAAGCCGGTTAAGCAATTCGCCAGGCAGACCGGTTGCCAGGCCGCGGGCCGGGCCGCCTGGGCCGTCTTCCGGGCCGGGCTGGGAAAACTGGGCCTGCATCAGGCTGGCGGCCATTTCCAGATCCGCTTCGCTTATTTGCGCCGGGTCATAGTGAATCAGCAGGCTGCCGGTTTGCGGGTTGGAGCTTACGCTGCCAAGGCCGGGGTAAAACTTCAGCATGGCAAGTATGCCTTCCACGGTTTCCGGGTTTTTCAGGGCGGTATGGCGCACGCGCACCCGGCCGGGGAAATAACTGCTGATTATGCTTGAATTGAACATTATTGCCTCGCTTTGGAAATTGCGCCCGTTATTCGGCGGCAAGCATGGTAAGCGGCGTGGGTTGTTCCGCGTTTTTTTGGGGTGCCGGGTCAGGCGCGGGAAGGGGCAACAGGGGCCGCATGCTGCCCATGGCTATGGCCGAGGTTGCCGCGTTGTGCAAAAAGGCCGAAGTACCGGCGGTTAAAAGCCCGCTAAGCCCGCCCAGCAGGAACAGGCTGTTCCAGAATACGGAAACGTGGAAGTTGCGCGCGGTGCGCCGCAAAAGGCGTACGGAAATTTCACGCGCCTTTAGAAGGTCGGCCAGGTCGCCGCTGGTAAGCACCAGGTCGGCGGTTTCTTTGGCCATGTCCGACCCGCCGCACATAGCGCAACCCACGTTGGCGGCAGAAAGGGCGGGGGAATCGTTGACCCCGTCACCCACCATAAGCACCTTGTGCCCTTCTGCGCGTAATTGGCTGATAAAATGCGCCTTTTCTTCCGGCAGCAAGCGGGCGTGAAATTCATCAATGCCCGCCTGGGCGGCAATGGCGGCGGCTGTGGCCGTGCTGTCGCCTGTAAGCATTATTACCCGCTTTATTCCGGCTTGCCGCAGTTCCTTGATTACCTGGGGCGCGTTGGGGCGCAAGCGGTCTTCAATAAGCAGGATGCCCGCCACGTTGCCGTCAAGGGAAAGAAAAAGCACAGAACGGCCCAGCGCGGTTTGCTGGCGCAAAATTTCCTTTTGTTCCTCATTTATTTCCAGTTTGGAATCTTCAAGAATAAAGTGGCCGCTGCCCAGCAAAACCCGTTGCCCGTTCAGGCGGGAAGCAATGCCGTGCGCCACAATAAATTCCGTTTTCGCGTGTTCTTCCCGGTGGCTAAGCCCGGCTTCTTCCGCCGCCCGCACTACGGCCCGGCCCACCGGGTGGGGGAAATGTTCTTCCAGGCAGGCGGAAATCTTCAATATTTCCCTTGGAGTGAGGTTAGAAAAGGAGATTATGTCCACAACCGTTGGCTGGGCATTGGTAAGGGTGCCGGTTTTGTCAAACACCACTACATCGGCCTCTGCCAGGGCTTCGGCGAACTTGCCGCCTTTTATCAGCGTACCGTGTTCCGCCGCTTCTTGCATGCCCGCCAAAATAGCCAGCGGGGTGGCCAGGCGTATGGCGCAGGAATAATCAACCAGCAGCACGGAAGCCGCGCGGCGGGCGTTGCGCGTGAAGGCGTAAACCAAAGCGGCCAGGGCAAAATTGTAGGGGACAATGCCGTCCGCGATGCGTTCATAACGGGCCTGCACAGAGGCCTTGGCCTGTTCGGATTCCTCTATGTAGCGCAATATGGCGTTTATTCTGGTTTCTCCGCCCACCTTTTGGGCCAGCACGCGTATTTCCCCTTCCTCCAATATGGTTCCGGCAAATACGCTGTCACCGGGCACGCGGCGCACGGCGCACGCTTCTCCTGTCATGGTGGCCTGGTTTACCATGCCTTCCCCGGCGGTAAGCATGCCATCCGCCGGTATTACGCCGCCCGCGCGGATAATCAGCACCGCGCCGGGGGTAAGGCCGGAAAGGGGAATTTCCAGCTCTGTGCCTTCCGCTTCCACCCATACGCTTTCAATGTTCAGGGCCAGACTGTCGGCAAGGCGGCCCTGCGATTTTTTGCGCGTCCATTCCGCCAGGTATTCACCCAAAGAAAAGAAAAAGACAATGGAGCCAAGCGCCCGCCAGTCCCGTTGCAGAATACAGGCCACAAGTGCGGCGGCGTCAAGGGTTTCCAGCCCAAGGCGGCGTTGCGCCAGGGACTTCAGGCCGCGGAAAATATAGGGCAGGGCGCGCAGGGCGGCCAGAGAATTGCGCAAAAGCCTTGGGTAGACATAACTTGCCAGCTTGCCCGGCACCGGGTTGCGCGCTTCCTTGCGTGGCCTGCCCGGATTTGTCCGGGCAGGCGGCTGTTGGCCCGCAAGCTTTGCCGCGTTGGCGTGTTGCCCGGTTTTTTCCACAAGCAGCAGCACGCTGCCGGTTGCGGGGGAATGGGTTGCCGCCATATTGGCGGGCATGGCAAGGATAAAGGCCGCCAGATCCTGGCTGCTGATCAGGGAAGCGCTGCTGATCAGGGAAGCTTTGCGCGCGTGCCCGCCGGGCCTGCCGCCCTCTTGCCCGTGTGTGGAATATTCGCCCGGGTGTTCGCGCAAGCGCCCGTGTGGCCGTGAGGAAGGGCCGGCCGGGCGCAGGCGCAAACGCCCGGGCGAACGATGGGAAACCTGGTAAAAACCCGGCTTCAGGGCCGCGATGACGCTTTCTTTTGGGCTTTGCAGCCCGCAGGGGTTTGCCGCGCGGGCGTCAAAAAAAGCTTCAGGCGGCTGAAGCGTGCCGGGGGTGGAATGCTGCTTTTGCGGGGTTGCCGTCATGCCGAATCTTTAATCCTTCGTTTGCGGGCC
This sequence comes from Desulfovibrionaceae bacterium, assembly GCA_031552315.1. GTDB lineage: Bacteria > Desulfobacterota > Desulfovibrionia > Desulfovibrionales > Desulfovibrionaceae > JAVBMP01. The sequence continues at coordinate 20,091 of JAVBMP010000159.1, forward strand.
GGTTTTAGGCATTGCCTTTGCGGGCGTCACTTTCATGCCGGGCTTCAGCCATGATGTCGTCAAGATTTTCTTTGGCGGTAGCCACGGTTTCACCAGCTTTGTCTTTAAGGTCAACAACATGGCTGAACACCCTGGCGCAACCCTTGCGCAGTTCCGCGCTGTTGCGTGAAACAAGTATGGCGCCTGCCGCGCCCACAATAATGCCCGCCCCCAAAAACAAACCACATTTGAGCCAGCCGTTGTTGCCTGCCATGTTATTCTCCTGATACGAGGTTATAGATTTTGAAAATGCTTTTCGAAATCAAATAATATTGAAAACGCTTTTCATTGTCAATGAAAAAAACAAAAAAATGCCGGGCAAACTGGCCCGGCATAACAGCATTTCATCATTGAAATTATCTATCCGGATGAAATGCTTTGGCGTTGTGAAGCGAAGCGCGGCAACGCCCGCGAGATTGCCGCAGGCGGGCTTTGCCCGCCGTTAAGCGGCGGAGTGAGCGTGCCTTTACAAATCCCCGGCCTTGCGGGGTTTGTCATCAATCTGTAACAGCCCCGGCATCATGAATGATGCCGGGGCTGCGTTGTGTGTTTCGAGGCCATTGTGCAATGGCCTCGTTTCAGTTTTCAGGCAAGGGTTAGCAGGTCTTCAGGTAGCCCATGAACTCGCGCAGTTCATCCCACAGCTTTTTAGCCACGTCCTTGTTGGAGTCTATGACGTTTTTAAGCTGGAAGCGGTCATTCTTGCGGCTGTAAAGTTCGTCTTTGGCCGGCACGTCGGCGGCCGCCGCCGGGGTGCAGGTCCATTGGTCTTCGCCGTCTGTGGTCATTTTGATGTTGGTTTTCTTTTCCGCTTCAACTTCCGCCAGGGTTTTGCCGCCCAAGGAGAGCTTGCGGTCTTTGGCGAACACGTCTTTGGCGTGTTCGGTGGTGCCGGCGCCGTACATGTCAAAGAGCAGGGTGGCGTTCACTTCGTGGGTGTCGCTGCGGTCGTTCTTTGTCCAGTGGATGTAGGACCAGTCTTCCGTGATGATGGACCAGGAATACTTGTGGTAACCGGCAATGGCGAAATCACGCACCTTTTTCACTTCACCGCGGGCGATGGGCAGCAGGCTTTTGCCCTG
>JAVBMP010000062.1:0-7640 GCA_031552315.1 Desulfovibrionaceae bacterium
ATATATGTCAAACAATATAGCAAATCGAGGCTATTGCACAATGAGAATTTTTGTTCTTTTACAAGGAGTGCGAGTTCCGTGCGGAGGGAGTATATTCAGGCATATATGACCTTCGCGCGGGACGAAGCACGACGCAGTAAATGGGCAAAAAGGCCATTGTGCAACGGCCTCAAGTTACGATTGAAATAAGTGAATTGCTCAGCAAGAATTTGTCTGCAAAGCCTTGCCGTGAAACAAGCGTGCCCCCGTTCAGAACAAACTGGACAGGATTTTCCACCACAGCCGCCCAAGCCAAATTCACCCCCAGACCAATGTCCGCCGCTGCCCTTCAAGGCCGCGTACATTGGAACATTCTTCATTCACTTCCAGGCAGCCCGTGTATTGACCACTGTTATCCCGTACCGCAAGGTAGCGGGTATACAGGAACTTGCCTTTAAATTCCAGCCAAAATTCCGCGCTGTTCTGTTCACCGCTTTTGAACGCGGCAAGGATTTCTTCCACCATGCCCAGGCTTTTTTCCGAATGGCAGGATCGCACATCACGCCCTATATCTTCCGGCTTTCTGGGTGTAACGCGGCAGGGAGAAGCGTTGTAATAGGCCACTTTATCTTGCGCGTCCACAAAAGTTATATCCAGCGGCAAATGTTGCAATAACAAATCCAAATGTTCCGGGGCAAGGCTTCCGGTCTTCAGGGTAAGCGGCATTGCAGGCTCCTTTGTAAGCGGCAGGGGTAATTGTGTGGGGACGTCATAACCGGACTTTGCCGAGTAGTATTGATGCCAGGGCAATTCACTCGTTTCAATCGTGAATTGCCCTAGCCGCCTACCAGGCGGGGCAGCACAAAAATATCGTCACCGTCTTCCAGCAGAGTGCTTTCAAGCTGGCCGGCCTCTACCACGTTGCCGTTGCGCGTGTAAAATTCCGCCCTGGCGACTTCAAATTCCGCGAAGCGTTTATCGTTTTTTTGGGCGTAGCTGATGTACCAGGCCATAGAATGCGGCCCTTGCCATTCCAGTTCCACTTCATTAAATTTTATCATATCTGACCCTGACTTTAAGATTGGGCCGTTGGCTTTAAGATTGAGCCGTTGGCCTTATGGCTTTGGCATTGGGGCGTTGAAGTTTAGCCCGTTCCGTATTGCGGCAATGCCAGAACCCGCCGCCGGGGGTTGCCTTCCGGCATTTTCACAGGCCGTTGCGCGATGCAGACCACAGGCTGCTTACAGCTTGCCGCCGAATTTTAGCGCTTTACGGCAGGCAACGCAATACCTAAACACCGCAATGCAACACCGCAATGCTGACGCGCGACGCCCTGCGCCGCCGGGCATTGCGCTTCAGCGCAGCAGATACTTTTTCAGCTTCCGCATTACATCGTCAAAGTTTATGGGCTTGCTCAGGTGGTCATTCATGCCCGCGTTCAGGCATTTTTCAATATCTTCGCGGAAGACGTTGGCCGTCATGGCTACTATGGGCAAGTTTTGCAGGTAGGGGTTATCCGGCGTAGCGCGAATTTGCCGGGCCGCGCCGTAACCGTCCAGTTCCGGCATTTGAATGTCCATAAGCACCAGGTCGTACGCCGGTTCCGGCTGCGACAGCATTTCACAGGCCACTTTGCCGTTTTCCGCGCTGTCAATGGTCAGGCCGCTTTCATCCAGCAGGGATATGACAATTTCCCGGTTCAGTTCCAGGTCTTCCACCAACAGGATGCGCTTGCCTTTAAAGATATCGGGCGCGTCTTCAGCAATACTGGCAGCAGTGCCGGCAGGGTCGGCAGCCGGAAGGCAATCCGGCGAGCCTTCGGAATATGGGGCGTCCGCCATAAAGGGCGCATCGCCTTTTATGGCCCGGACGGTAAAGGAAAAGGCCGCTCCCTTGCCGGGGGCGGATTCCACCCACATGGACCCGCCCAGCATGTCAACAATGCTGCGGGAAATTGCCAGGCCCAGGCCGGTGCCGCCGTATTTGCGGGAAATGCCGTTATCGGCCTGTTCAAAGGAACAAAAAATCTTGTTTTGCTGTTCCGGCGCAATGCCAATGCCGCTGTCGCGCACGGTAAAAAGCAGCACGCAGGCGTTGCCGTCTTCTGCGCGCTTTGCCACTTCCAGCGTTATATCGCCGCCTTCCGGGGTGAATTTTGTGGCGTTGGAAAGCAGGTTGGCTATAACCTGCGCCAGGCGTTGTTCATCTGAAATGATCGCGGCGGGCAAATCTTCCGCCAGGCTTACGCTGAAGTTTTGCTTTTTTTCTTCCATACGGCAGCCCAAAACCCCGGCCACCCGGCGCACCATTGCCGCAAGGGAAAATTCGGTGTTGGCAACCTCAAACTTGTTTGCCTCTATCTTGGACATATCCAGTATGTCGTTTATCACCCCCAAAAGGTGGGTGGAGGCATCGGCGATTTTGCCCAGGCAGTAGTCCTTTTTGGGGGAATCGGCAGTTCCGCGCCCTATGGACGTCATGCCTATAATCACGTTCATGGGGGTGCGCATTTCATGCGACATGTTGGCCAAAAAGCTTGATTTGGCAAGGCTGGCCTTTTCCGCCTCGTCTCTGGCCCGCATAAGGTCCGTCATGTCGTGCAGCAGGACAAATTCCCCCTCACTGGCCCCGTCCGCGCCCAGCATGGGGGTGAAGTAGATGCGGTAGTTGCGCTGCTCATTATTGCGGCAAATATCAATTATTTCTTCAGAAATGAGCGCGCGCTTTTCATCTATGGCCTGGCGGAACCGCTTCAGGACACGTTCAAGGCATTTTTCCGGCATGATATTTTGAAAAATTTCCTGATGCGTATGGCCCTTGACAAGGCCAATGTTCGGTATGCCGGTTTGTTTAAGGAAGGATGAGGTGCAATAGGCCAAGTACCCGCTACTGTCAAAAAGCAGAATAATATCCTGACAGTTTTCCAGCAGCAGGTTCATAAATTTTTCTTGCCGGTTTTTTTCGGCTGTAATTACCGTGTGCAGGTTGGCTTTGGAGCTGTAAGTTATTTTGCTCCGTTCAAGGTTTGTTTGCAACACGGCCATTTGCCGCGCCAGTTTTTTGTTTTCACGGCGCAGCACCGCCAATTCTTCTTCGGCGGAAAGCAGGGGTTCCGTTTTTTCTTCAGCCATAATGGAACGCTCTTGCACGGGTTAAAACATACAGCCTATTATGCTAAAATTGTGAAAACGGTTTGCGGTGTTGCCCGCTTTGTCATAAACCGGGCATATTTCTCCGCCGGAATAGCACATCATGTAGGGCAAACTTTCTCCCGCCAGTTCTTGCACCAGTTCAAGCTCGCCCAACGGTTCCGCATCCAGAGAAAACCCGCGCACCACGCAGGAAATAAGCAGTATACAGCTTTTTTCTTCTTCCCGCAGCAAATTTTCCAAAAACTGGCGGGAAGAAAGCAGAATGTCCGCGCTATCCATGGTGCTTAAGGCAAAAGTGGCGCCAAGCGGCATTTCTCCGCCGCAAATGGCTGAACCTTTTGGTGTGAAGCTGTAAAAACCGCGAATTACCGGCGGGGTGCCGTCCTGATAATCCACCACAATGGGCATGGATTTTGAACTTTCCAGAATATCGTTGGGGGCCAGGCCCATGTCGCGCAAATAGTCCGCAACCGAAACGCCATTGACCTTGTGCAGGATGTTCCCTTCCGATTCCGTTATAAGCGCCTGATGTTTCTGCACATTGTTCAGGGGAAGCGCCCCCAGGAAAAAGCGGGGTTTTACCGGGCCGGACAAAAGGACAATGCCAAGCCTGTCATTATAAAATTCCCCGTTAAAAATCACCCGCGCCCGGGCAGAGGCAAAGCTTTCATCACAGCAGACCGTGCCGAAAACCGGCAGGCCGCCCATCGCCTTGTCAACGTGGGCCATAATATGTTCCCCGCCCGGGCTTTGCATCATGGGTACGTAAGAAAGCACAAGGGACGGCTTTTCCGGCAGGGCTGCCAGCGCGCGCTGGCAGGTGGCGGCTATTTCGCCTTCATGCCCTTCACCCAAAGGTTCAGTAAGCGCGGCGGAAAAGGAAACATCGTCACTGGTAAGCACGCAAAGGGTAAGGACAAGCAAATCCGCAACCTGGGGCGTTGAAGCGCCAAACGTGGTTATGCCCACTACAGGAAAAGGCAAGCGTTCACACAGGGCGGGCAGCACGCCACCTTCCATAAAATCCGCGTAACAGGCCACAAGGCCGATGGAATTTTTCCGCAGGCCGTTTTCAAGGTCAAGCTGCTTCAGAATTTCCGCCACTGCGAAATCCGCGTCATCAACTTCCGTGGTATACGCCGTCAGCATTTTGATCATAAGGCCCCCGCGCGGTTCAAACGGTATTTTCGCTTAAAGCCATACTGGAAAAATAGAACAGCTTGTCTGTTATTTTTAAGTACCACAGGGAAAGGGCAATGGCAAGATTTTGATACAAAAGAACATCCACAATTCCGCCTGCCTGCCCCGCGGCGGAAAAAACCGGGCCAGGCGCCGATAATTCAGCCCCTTTGTTCTACCGGAGGCTATTGCGCAAGGGCCTTACCGGTGTTTCTTCAGCCAGCGGCGCAATTGGGCAATCTGCTTTTTGACAGATTCCGGCCCGGTGCCGCCGGGTACTTCCCGCCGGGCCACGGCAGTCGCGTAATCCAGCGCAATAAAAACATCTTGCTCCACCAGGCTGGAAATTGCCTGCAAATCCTTCAGCGGCAATTCTTCCAGCCCAACGCGGCGCTTTTCCGCCAGGGCCACGGCCTGCCCGGTAAGGTGGTGCGCCTCGCGGAAGGGCACGCCCTTGCCCACAAGGTAGTCCGCCAGTTCCGTGGCGTTCAAAAAGCCCAGCTTCAGGGCGGCCCGCATGCGTTCCTTGTTAAAGTCCATGGCCTGCATCATGCCCGCCATTACTTCCAGCGAGAGCGAAAGGGTTTTGTCCGCGTCAATAAAGGGCAACTTATCTTCCTGAAAGTCACGGTTATAGGTCATGGGCGCGCCCTTCAGCAGGGTGAGCAAATTGAACAGGCTGCCGTAAACCCGGCCGGTTTTGCCGCGCATAAGCTCGGCCACGTCCGGGTTTTTTTTCTGCGGCATAATGCTTGAACCGGTGGCGTAAGCGTCCGGCAGGCGCAAAAACCCAAAGGACGGGTTGGCCCAGATAATCAAATCTTCACACAGGCGAGAAAGGTGCGCCATGATCAGGCTGCCCGCAAAAAGCGGCTCCAGCACAAAATCCCGGTCTGAAACCGCGTCCATGCTGTTGCTGAACGTGCCGTCAAAGCCCACTTCCTTTGCCACAAAGGCCGGATCCAGCGGGTAAGTGGTGCCCGCCAGCGCCGCCGCGCCAAGCGGGGAAATTTTTATGCGCTTCAGCGCGTCTTCCAGCCGGGCGTGATCGCGCTGCAACATGGCGGCGTAAGCCAGCAAATGCTGCCCCAAACTTACCGGCTGGGCAGGCTGCATGTGCGTGCAGCCCGGCAACAGGGTGTTTACATGACGGGCTGCCTGGCCGGCCAGCACTTCCACCAGCCCCAAAACAAGGCCCTGCCACGCGGCAACCCGGTTGGCCACAAACAGGCGAAAATCCAGCGCTACCTGGTCATTGCGGCTGCGCCCGGTGTGCAGCTTCTTGCCAACGCTGCCCACAAGTTCCGTCAAGCGGTTTTCAATGTTCATGTGGACATCTTCAAATTCCTGCTTCCACACAAAATTGCCGCTTTCTATTTCCGCCTTCACGGCCAAAAGGCCCTGCTCTATGCGCCCAGCCTCGTCCGCCGTTAAAATGCCCTGCTTGCCCAACATGCGGGCATGCGCGATTGAACCCTGTATGTCCTCCCGGTACAAAACCCGGTCAAAGGAAACAGATTCCGTGTACAGCTCCACCAACGCGGAAGTGCCTTCACTAAAACGCCCGCCCCACATCTTTTTTTCAGCCATAAAGAATTCCTTTTGAATAAGAAAATGCAGGGCCCTGCCCTGCACCCGCAAGGGGCCTGAGGCCCCTTGACCCCGCAGTAGGGGGGTGATGGAACTTGTCGCAAATATTGCAATACGCAATAGTTTTACCAATAAAATCCCCCCTTCACCAAGGCTGCCCAATCGGGGATCAGGAGGGGGAGGGGTTTGGGGAGGGGGAACCTTAAGGGCTTCAAGCCCTTAGGGTTCCCCCTCCCCAATCTTCCTACATCTTCTTGTACCCTTGAATGCGCAGTCCGTTCAGGCGGATGAAGCCGGTAGCGTCTGCCTGGTTGTAGACTTCGTCCCGTTCGAAGGTGGCGAGGTCTGCCCGGAACAGGGAATTGGGTGATTTACGTCCCACGCAGTAGGCGTTGCCCTTGTAGAGTTTAAGGCGCACGGTACCGGTGACGCGTTGTTGGGACTGGTCAACCAGGGCCTGAATGGCCTCGCGTTCCGGCGCGTACCAGAAGCCGTTGTAAACGCAGGCGGCGTAGCGGGGTATAAGCCCGTCCCGCAGGTGCATGACTTCGCGGTCAAGGCAGATGCCTTCAAGGTCGCGGTGGGCAATGTGCATAAGGGTGCCGCCGGGGGTTTCATACACGCCGCGGGCCTTCATGCCCACGAAACGGTTTTCCACAATATCTATGCGGCCTATGGCGTTGCGGCCGCCAATGGTGTTCAGTTCTTTCAGGATACCGGCGGGGCTAAGGCGTTTGCCGTTTACGGCCACGGGGTTGCCGGCCTCATATTCAATTTCCACATATTCGGGCTTGTCCGGGGCCTGTTCCGGCGGCACGGTCATAACGTAGCTTTGCGGGCCGGGTTCATTCCACGGGTCTTCCAGTTCCGCGCCCTCAAAGCTGAGGTGCAGCATGTTTCTGTCCATGCTGTAGTGTTTGGAACTGCTGGAAAGCGGAATGTCGTGCTTTTGCGCAAAGGCTATAAGGTCGCTGCGCGACTTCATGTCCCAGATGCGCCAGGGGGCTATGACCTGAAGTTCCGGCGCCAGGGCGTTCACGCTAAGTTCAAAGCGCACCTGGTCGTTGCCCTTGCCGGTGGCGCCGTGGGCAATGGCGTCCGCCCCGTGTTCACGGGCAATTTCCACCATACGCTTGGCAATAAGCGGGCGGGCAATGGATGTGCCAAGCAGGTAGCGGCCTTCATAAACCGCGCCGGCGCGGAACATGGGGAAAATAAAGTCACGCGCGAATTCTTCTTGCTGGTTTTCAATGTAGGCCTTGCTGGCCCCGGTTTTCAGGGCCTTGGCGTCCACGCCGGAAAGGTCTTCTTCCTGCCCAAGGTCGCTGGTCATGGTTATTACTTCGCAACCATAGGTTTCAATAAGCCACTTCAGAATGACGGAGGTATCCATGCCGCCGGAGTAGGCCAGAACTACTTTGTTGATTTTTTTGGTCATTTTTTTTGGGTTCCTGATTTTTTTATTTTATTTTATTTTTTGGGGATTTTTTTGGGGGAAATGATTTCCCCCAAACCCCCTCGTTAGGCTTGATTAGACAGTCGTCCGTGACTGTGTACGTTAATTAACTAAACAGTAGCTCAAGAATGGCCTTTTGGGCGTGCAGGCGGTTTTCCGCCTCATCAAACACAATGGAGGCCGGGCTTTCGAATACATCTTCGCTTACTTCCTCGCCCCGGTGCGCGGGCAGGCAGTGCATGAATTTGGCTTGCGGCGCGGCCAGGCGCATCATTGCGGCATCT
>JAVBMP010000046.1:0-15580 GCA_031552315.1 Desulfovibrionaceae bacterium
AAGGAGTTTTGCGCCAAGGGCAGGTGGTCAAGCACGCCGGTGGTCGGGTTGGGGGTGGAATCCCAACGCTTCAACAGGGCAAAGAACGGGTCGTTGGGGTCAACGCTTTTGTCGGAACCGGGGGCGGCGTCCAGGTTTACAGCCATTGTTACGTTGCTGGTGTGCTTGGGTACGCAACTGAAGTTTTCCAGCCGGATGTCCTGCGGCATACCCGCGCCCTTGATGCGCGACTTGGTGTTGGCGGCAATATTTGAATTAAGGTTGTTTACCAGACCGGGGTCAACAGATTCAATTTCCCAACCCTGAAGCACATAGCCGTTGGGGTCTGTCAGGTAGCCTTCACGGTCAAAGCGGAAGTTGCCGGCCCGGGTGTAGAAGGATTCTTCGCTGTCCTTGGGGATGACTTTATAAAAGCCGTTTCCGGAAATGGCGATATCCGTGGTTTCCGTAGATGTTTCAAAGCCGCCCTGGGAAAAGTCGCCCATAATTGCGCCTATGGTTACGCCGCGCCCTACCTGGGCCGGGCCGCTCATGGTGCCTATGTCCTGGCACAGAAAGTCCGCGAAATCCATACGCGAGGCCTTGAAGCCCACGGTGTTCACGTTGGCTATGTTGTTGCCTATTACGTTCATCTTTTCGCCCTGGGTCAAAAGGCCGGAAACGCTTGTCCACATATTTGCTGTAAGACTCATGATGCTCTCCTGTTCGGCGTCTTTTGGCGGTGACGCCCGGTTTATTTTTTACCGCTTGCGCGGATTTTTAACTTGTTTCAGAATGTCTTTTGCTATCAGGGGCTCTGCCCCTGAACCCCGCGCGGGGAAATGATTTCCCCGCGACCCCTCAACAGGGTTCGCAATAAAATAAAAGTTGCTTTGCTTGCATGCCGGCTGCCATGAAGCGCCAGATGAAGCGCCGGGTGACATGCCCTTACAAACCCCGCGTTTGCGGGGCTTGCATCACTCTCGGGACGCTAGCGCGCCCCCTGCGCCGGGGCTTCCGTCCTGGCCCGGCGGCCCGAAGGCTTGTTGGCGTTATCCGCCGCATCCTCCGGCTTTTCCGGGGCGGGCAGGCGGGTAAAATCCGCAAGGGCGCTTTTGGTGGAAGGGGATGTGGGCATCAGCAACAATACTTCTTCCGCATTTTCCACCGAAGCCACCGGCACGGCCTGCACCTGCTGGAACAGCGTTTCATGCCCGGGGCGCACGCTTTCCACCCTGGCCACGGGTATGCCTTTTGGCACGTAACCGTCCAGGCCGGAGCTGATCAACAGTTCCCCTTCCTTCAGCTGGGCGTTTTGCCCCACGTAATGCACTTCCGGCCGGGCATTGACGCCAGCGCCCGCAAATATGCCGCGCGCGCGGCTTTCCTGCCCGATGACGGAAACCCGGAAGCTGGCGTCTGTAACCAGCAACACCGTGGAGCTGTGCGGGGCGGAACGGTAAACCCGGCCCAAAAGCCCCTGGCGGGAAACTACCGGCACACCGGGAGAAGCCCCGCCGCCAAGCCCCTGGTTGAGGATCATGGTTTCCAGCATGGCATGCGGGCCAAAGCGCCCGCTTATGACCCTGGCCGCCACCGGCTTCCATTCTTCACTGGGGGGAATTGAAAAAAGTTTGCGCAAGCGTTCAAGTTCACGCAGGGATTCAGAATTTTTTTCCAGCTGGGCGTGGGCTTTATCCAGTTCCGTTTTCAGGCGCTGGTTTTCTTCCGCCACGCCTATGAGGGCCACATAGCTGTTCCATAATTCGGCCCCCTGCTCTTTTACCCACACCGCGGGCGCAAGCACATAACCCACCAGCTCAAGCCCGGTGGACTCGGCAACTTTGGTGGGGTATCCGGTGCGGGCGTCCCAGGTATAAAGGCCCAAAAAAGAAAACAGCGCAATGGCAATAAGCAGTAATATGCGCTTGGCGTCAGGCGTTTTAATCTATGCAGACCTCTTTCAAGATGTGGATATTGTCCAAAGCCTTGCCTGTGCCGATAACCACGGTGGAAAGAGGGTCTTCGGCCACGGTTATGGGCAAGCCGGTTTCATGGCGCAGAAGCTTGTCAAGGCCACGGAGCATGCCGCCGCCGCCGGTAAGCACTATGCCGCGGTGCACAATGTCCGCAGAGAGTTCAGGCGGGGTTTTTTCCAGGGCATTACGCACGGTTTGCACAATGCTTTCAACATGTTCAGATATGGCCTTGCGGATTTCTTCTGACGTGACAATAATATTTTTGGGTATGCCGTTAATGCCGTCACGCCCGCTTACTTCCATTTCTTCTTCCTCATCCATGGGATAGGCGGAAGCTATGTTGATTTTGATTCTTTCCGCCATGGATTCGCCAATGTACATGTTGTACCGGCGGCGCACGTGCTGAAGAATGGCTTCATCCATCCGGTCGCCGCCCACGCGGATGGATTCCGAATAAACTATGCCGGAAAGGGAAATTACCGCAACTTCCGTTGTGCCGCCGCCAATATCCACCACCATGTTGGCGGTTGGTTCCTGTATCGGCAGGTTGGCGCCAATGGCCGCGGCCATTGGTTCCTCAATAAGGTAGACTTCTCTGGCCCCGGCGCTTTGGGCGGATTCTTTGACCGCGCGCTTTTCCACCTGGGTTATGCCGGTGGGCACGCAAATCATAACCCGGGGGCGCACCAGGCGGCGGGAATTGTGCACCTTGGTTATGAAATGCCGAATCATGGCTTCCGCCACTTCAAAATCCGCGATAACCCCGGCCCGCATGGGGCGTATGGCTTCAATATTGCCGGGCGTTTTGCCCAGCATTTCTTTCGCATCCTGCCCAACTGCCAGCACAATATTACCGCCATGGCCATCTTTTTTTACTGAAACTACAGATGGTTCACGCAGTACAATGCCCTGCCCTTTCACATACACACAGGTGTTGGCGGTGCCCAGGTCTATTGCCAGGTCACTTGAAAAAACACCCAGAATGGAATCCAAAATTCTGCCCATAAAATACTTATCCCTTGGCTTGCGAAAAAAATGTTTGACAAAATCTGCCATAAGCCAGCCCTAAAGGCAAGCCCTGAACCGGGGTTTTTATTTTTTATTCCAAAAAAGGCTATTGCGCAAAATCAAGAGAGACCATTGCGCAATGAGATTTTTTGTTCTTTTACAAGGAGTGCGAGGTACGTGCGAAGGGAGTATATTCAAACATATATGACCTTCGCGCGGGGCGAAGCACGACGCAGTAAAAGGGCAAAAAGGCCATTGCGCAAAGCTTCCTGTCCCTACCCCGGCGGGCAAGAAACAACAAAGGGGCGGAACCGTTACTGGCCCCGCCCCTACGCTATTTCATCATGTTATCTTTACCGGCAACCCGGTTGGCTTACAGGGCCTTGGACGCCGCGGCCATTTGCACGTAGCGTTCACCGGCCGGGGTTTTAAGCACTTCACGCAGCACTTCCACTATGCGCTGGTCATAGCTTTCCTTCTGCTTTTGCATAATGGCAATGGCTTCTTCCGTACCAAGGGCCGGGCGGTAGGAACGCGGGCGGGCCATGGCGGTAAAGGCGTTGGCTACCGCCAGCACGCGGGCGTAGATGTTGATGTCTTTGTCTTTAAGGCCGGCCGGGTAACCCTGGCCGTCAAGGCGTTCATACATCTGGTAAATGGCGTCCACAACCGGCAGGCCGAAGTCTATGCGGCTGACCATATTCTTGGTGTATTCGATGTGCTGTTCCATAATCTTCTTTTCTTCCGGGGTAAGCATGCCGGGCTTGGTAAGAATTTCACGCGGAACATACATTTTGCCTATTTGCGACAGGTTGGCGGCGGACTGTATGGTGGCTACATCCGCTTCAGAGAACTGAAGGGCCTTGCCTATAAGCACGGCTATGCCGGACATGATGCGCGAGTGGCCGCCCAGGAAGGGGTCTGCCTCTTCAATGGCCTGTACCAGAATATCAATGGTTTGCTGCACAACGCGGCGGGTGCGTTCTTCCGCTTCCATAACCTGTGTAAGGTCGCGGAATACGGAAACTATGCCCTGCGGGGTGCGCACGCCGGCTTCACGCAGCGGCGTTTTGGAAATTTGGAACAGGTGCTTGCGAGACTGCAACCAGATGGTTTCATTGGTTGTTACGCCTTCACCGGTCATCATTACGTGCTGGTCGGAAGAGTTGAGGCGTTTGGCCGTATCAAAGCCGAACACCGCGGCGGTATCCAGCCCCACTATATCCGCGGCTTCACGGCCCACATGCTGGGCAAAGGCGCGGTTGACGTAACGGTATATACCCTTGGGGTCCGTAAGGGATATAGGGTCCGCAATGGTGCTGTTTATGCCGTCAAGCAGGCGTTTTTGCTCTTCTATTACCGAGAAAAGGTTTTGCACCTGGCTAAGCACCTGCTTTTGCTGGCGGCCCACAAAAGACCACCACAGCACGCCGAAGCCGAAAATAAACACCAGGGTGGAAAGACCGGCCACAATATAAATGGTGCGCAGGGTCTGGTTAAGGGGGCCTCTGGCGGTTTCATAGTCAACTTCCTGCACCACCCACCAGTCCAGCCAGGAAACTTTTTTGCCCTGTGAATAGGCCGGCTTGCCTTCGTGCAGTATGGATTCACGCTGCGCAAAGTCAATGCCGCCATCTTCAGCCGGGGATATGACATGCTTCAGGGTGCGCACGCCGTCGCTGCGGCCAATGCCCAAATCTTGCAGGGCGTCCGCGCTTTTTTGCAGGATAATGGTTTCACCGCCCACGCGGGAAGCCGCGCCGGAGGAAATTATTTCACGCAGCTTGGGGCTTATGACCTTGGTAAGAAGCAGTACGGCGGCGGGCTTTTTGCTGGCGGCATTTTCATACTGATAGGGGAAAACCGGCAGGAAAATATCCACCACCAGACCATGGGTGGGGCTGTTGTTGGCCTGCCCGATGACGGGCTTGCCCTGCGTGGCGACACTGGCGACAAGTTTTTTCTGGTCATCGGTCAGCGGTTGGGGCACGTTTTCTGTGGAAAGGTAGGATTCTCCCTTTACCGTAAGCATGCGGCCGCTGGCAAATTCCGAAAAGCTTACAAAATCTATAAGCGTATTGCGCATATACTGGATATTGAGCCGCTCCGCCTGTTCCTTGTTCAGTTCCGAATTGGGGCTGTTGAGCATAACCGGGGCGTTATCGCCCATCTGGGCCACCAGGTCGGCGAACAGGGTAATGGATTCATTGCTGGCAAAGCGGTCACCCTGGTCCACAAGCGTTTTGAACCAGGTGTTTATATCTGTGGTTTTGCCATAAATGTAGGTATCCATGCTCAGGCTGAATTCTTTTTCCGCTGTGCGCTCCGCAGCCTTGCCCATGTAGTAGGCGACACCCCAGATTACCCCTATTACCGCAAGCATGACCACCAGCGCGACAACGCGCATGATCTGGCTTTTACCCTCGGGCTGGTTTTGCTGTTCCATTGCGGAATTTGTCTTAAGGTCTGCCATACGTCATCTCCAAAGATATTAAAGCAGTTTAGTTTGCAACGGTCAATATATGCGTTGCGGCGCCGGGCCGCATGATTCACTGGCGGCTTTTTGCCCATTCTTCACAACAATTTTTCAGAACAAATTTGCACAACAATTTTTCAGGACGCATGCGCGGCTTTCACTAATTTTTCGGGCGCACATGCGGCTTTCACTAATTTTTCGGGCGCACGTGCGGCTTTCACTAATTTTTCGGGCGCACGTGCGGCTTTCACTAATTTTTCGGGCGCACGTGCGCCCAGCGGAACCCTTCACCCAGCGAGTATTGCGGGTCATAGTTGCGTATGCGCGTGTGCGAACTCACGGTGTTTGAAAGGTTATCCAAAATAAAAATGTCGCCTTCCGCGTACACCCCAAGTATGGCGTGCCCTATATTCCTGATGGTTTCCTTAACAACCAGGATGCGCAGCTGGCTTTCCGGCACGCCAAGTTCTTGCAGGGCATAATACTTGGCTATGGCGTAATCTTCACAGTCGCCGGATTTTTTGACAAATTCTTCCACGGTCGCCCAGTAGTCCACTATGCCGTAAACTTCCATATCTGTGCGGTAGGGCCACTGGTTGAAAAACTGGTTCACGGCCTTGGCCTTTTCCAGCACGCTTGTACCGGAATTTGGCCCGTATTTGGCCTGAAGTTCGGCCCAACGGCCAACCAGGGCTTCTTTGCCGCTGGCGCGCATGGCGGCTTCTATGGTCTTGCCGCGCATGGCGTTCAGCACCCGTTCCCATTTCGGCATATTTTTCAACACGCTGCGAAATTCCACCGTGCCGAACAGGCGCAGGTCACTGCTGCCCTGCAACTTTGCCGGTTTGCCGGGTTGCGGCTGGCCCGGTTGCGGCTGGCCGGGCGCATCTGCGCCATCCAGAATATTCTGGCCCGCCTGACCCTGTTGGCCGGGCTGGTTCTGTTGGCCGGGCTGAGCCTGCCGGTCTGGCGCATCCATCCGGCGCACAGGCGGATTGCCAGATTGGTTGCCCGGTTGATTCCCAAGGGTGCCATCTTCAAGCGGCCGGGCCGGTTCATAACCCGGTATGCGGGTTGGTTGCGGCCTGTTTTGCGCCGGTTGCGGCGCGGGCTGCGGCTGCGGCCTTGGGGTGGCCGGCAGGTTCAAAATATCTGCCGACGAACCAAGGCGAAGCGGCTCTCCCGCCGCTACCGGCCTTGCCACAAGGCAGACGCCCGCCCCTCCAAAAAAGCACAGCAACAGAAGCAGACGGTAAAGCCCGCGAAACGCCTGAAAACCGTAAGGCTCAGGCACTGTTTCGCTTTTCAGCCGCCGCATTTTTTACCGTTCGCTCAAAGCGGTTTGCGCACCCTTGGTAATTGGCTTGAGCAAATACCCCAAAACGGTTTTCTTGCCGGTAAGAATATCCACCGAAGCCGTCATGCCGGGGATGATATCATGGTTTTTGCCGCCATGATTTATGTGGTTTACCTGGGTACGCAACCGCACCTCATAATACACATGTCCGCGCTTGTCTTCAATGGTGCTGGGGCTTATCTGTTCCACCTTGGCATCCAGGCCGCCGTAGATGGAAAAGTCGTAAGCCGTTATTTTTACTATGGCTTTTTGACCGGGAAACACAAAGGCGCGGTCTTGCGGTTTAATTTGCGCTTCAATCAGCAGGGTTTTGTCTGTGGGCAGAATTTCCATAATGGTTTCACCGCCCTTGATTGTGCCGCCTATGGTATTCAACAGCACACGCTGCACGGTGCCATCCACCGGGGACTGGATATTGGCGCGCCCTCTTTGCCTTTCAAGGCCGTCAAGCTTCGCTGTTACCGCTTCAAGTTCCGTATTGGTCTTGCTTATTTCATCCTGAATGGCGGACTGAATTTCCGCGCCGCGGTTATTCAGCTTTTCTTCAGCTTCCCTTACCGCGCTGTTGGCTTTGGCAATGCTTTGCACTATGGTGGCGATTTCGCTTTTTATGCTGTCGCGCTTCTGCTGTTCGTTCAAAAGATCCATCTGGGAAACGGTACGCGCCCGCACCAGCGGTTCCAACTGATTGATGCGCTGAATGGTGTAGCTGAGCTGGACTTCTGCACCCTGTTTGCGGGTTTCCATCTCGGCCACTTCCTGATTGCGGCCTTCTATCATGGCCTTCAGAGCGCGGACTTCCCCTTCAAACTGCTGCTTGCGCGTTTCATAGGCGCTGCGCTGGTTGGCCACAACGCCGGGGTAGGACTCTTCCAGGTCTTTGGGGAAGACCGGGGCCTCGCCAAGCTGTTCCGCCCGCAGACGGATAATGGCGCAACGGTAGCTGGCCTGGCGGATGCGCAATTCATCAAGCACGCTGGAACTGCTGTCGTTTTCAACCACAACAAGCACGTCGCCCTTGGAAACCTTGTCCCCGGCGCTGACGCGCAATTCCTGCATGATGCCGCCTTCAAGGTTCTGGATATTCTGAATGGCCTGGGCGGGCACAACCTGCCCTTCACCGCGCGTTACTTCATCTATTTCCGCAAACGCGGCCCATATGGCAAAGACGACAAAGAACACCAGAATGGCCAAAGACAAGGTGAAGGCCAGGGGGTGGCCGCGGCGGTGCATGGCCGCGTCCACCTCGTTCATATATTCAAGTTCATTTTTATCGTATTTTTCTTTATTATTGAACAAATCTTTAAACATAAGCTACCCGCTTGTAATATTAGCTGAGTTGGGCATTTTCAAGCCTGCCGCCACATTTTGGCATCAGGCTCCGGCCGGGCCGGGCTGCGGCGCCGGGCCTTTGTTCTGTTCCGCATTGGCGGCGGCCTGGGCTACCCTTCTGGCATACGGAGACTGGGCGGCGCGCACCTGTTCATTACGCAGGGCGTTCAGTACCGCGTTTTTCGGGCCGTCCGCCACAATGCGTCCGCCGTCCATAACGACCAGGCGATCCACCAGGTCAAGCATGCTCATACGGTGTGTAATCAATATCAAGGTCTTGTTGCCCATGGTGGCGGCAAGGCGCTGCTTCAGGGCCAGTTCTGAACTGTTGTCCATGTTGCTGCTGGGTTCATCAAGTATGATGATGTCCGGGTCGCGCAGCAGGGCGCGCGCAATGGCTACGGACTGGCGTTGGCCGCCGGAAAGCGACATGCCGCGTTCACCCACCTGCATGCCGAAACCGGCCGGGTGGCCGCGCACAAAGTCGGTAACCCCGGCAATGTTGGCCGCGCGCAGAATCATGCGGTCATCGGCGTTTACGGTGCCGAACGATATATTTTCCCGCACGGTGCCGTAGAACAGGTAGTTATCTTGTGAAACGTAGCCGATGCGTGAACGCAGGGTAACGGTATCCATTTGGCGTACGTCAACCCCGCCCATGCGCACCGCCCCTTCCGTGGGCTGGAAAAGCCCCACGCAAAGGCGGCCAAAGGTGCTTTTGCCGGAACCCATGCGCCCGATAATGCCCACCTTTTCACCCGGGTTGATGTGAATGTTCACATTTTCCAAAGAAAAGCGCTGGCTGTTCGGGTACTTGAAGGAAACGGATTCCAGCCCGAGTGAATGTTCCAACTGGCCGAATTCAACATAGCTGTCATCCGGCGTGCGTTCTGTGGGCATTTTCATCAGCTGGTCAAGCGACTTCAGGGCCATGCGGGATTGTTGCAGGCGTGAAAGCATGGAAGCCACCTGTGAAAGCGGGGCCATGGCGCGCCCGGCCAGCATGTTGCTGGCGATAAGGCCGCCCATGCTCAGGGTTTTGTCATTAATGAGGTAAACACCCCAAATAATTACAAACACGCTTACAAGTTGGGTTGTAAGTATGGTTATGGTCACAGAAAGGTTGGCCATGCGCTTGTTATGGCAGTTTGAAAGGGCGCTCATGCCCACAACCTTTTCCCATATGCTTTGCATGCGGCTTTCCGCCTGGGTGGTCTTGACGGTTTCCAGACCGTTGACAATTTCCACCAGCAGGGCGTTTTTCTGCATATTTTCCTTAAAGCCCTTTTCCGCGATCTGCTGCATGGGGCGTTGCAGGAAAATGCCGGCGCAAATGATAATGGGCACGGCGACAGTGGGCACTATTACCAGAGGCCCGCCCAAAATACCCACTATTACGATGAATATGACCAGGAAGGGCAGGTCAACCAGGGCCAGCAGGGTGGTTGAACCAAAAAAGTCACGCAATGATTCAAATTCGCGCAGGTTGTTGACCAAAGACCCGGTGGATTCCGGCTTGGCGTCCAGCCGCAGGCTCAAAAGCTGGGTCATAAGGCGGCTGGCCAGAATAATGTCGGCGTTTCGGCCGGCCACGTCAACAAAATAACTGCGCAAGTTGCGCAACATAAAGTCAAAGATATAGGAAATGCCTATGCCCAGCGCCAGCATCCACAAGGTGGCCGTGGCGTTGTTGGGCACAACGCGGTCATAAACGTTCATAAAAAACAGCGGGCTGCACATGGTAAGCAGGTTCACCACAATACTGGCCCCTACAACGTGCTTGTATATGGGCATAAAATGGCGCAGGGTGCCCCAGAACCATTTTTCTTTGTCCACCAGCTTTATTCCACTGGCGCGTTTGTCAAGCTTGGCTTCCGGCTTGGCAAAAATGGCGTAGCCGGTATATTCCTTTTCCAGCTCTTCAGTAAGCACTGTGCGCACTTCATTGCTGTTTTCCGGGAACATTACGTCGGCGGTGTCGCCTTCAATCTTAAGCAACACGCAGGCGTTGTCATTTTGCAGCAAAATGATGCAGGGGAGCGTAAGTGAAGAAATTTGCCGCAAGGTCGGGCGGTAAACTGTTTTGGCCTGCAAACCCACCGAACGGGCGGCCCGTATGCAGGCGGAAGGATGAAGCGGCCCGTCATTGGTGGGCACGCCGGCGGCTATAACCTTGGGAGAAACCGGGCGGCCATGCCATTTGAACAGCATGGAAAGGCACTGGATAAGCGGCTGTTCATATTCTATATCCGCCGGATCCGGCGCTACCACCTGGGGCTGAGCGGGCTGGGCGGGCTGGCCGGGCATAGCGCCGGGGGCCATGCCCGGAGGCATCGCGCCAGGAACCATAGAGCCTGGCCCCATCGCGCCTGGCCGCGCGGATGAAGGTATGGAACTGATTGTTTTGCCGGAAGCGGTAGTGCTTGGGCGCACCTGTCCGGCGAAACCGGCGGCCAATGCGGAAGGCACCTCAAGGCCGGCGGATTGGCCGGCGTCAACTGAACCGGGCTGGCCTGAACCAGACTGGCTTGAACCAGACTGACTTAAACCGGGCTGGCTTGCCGGGGATGCAAAATTTTCCGGTTTTTGGGCAGCCGTCCCGGGCGCATCGCCCCCGGGCCTGGCCCCTGCTCCGGCGTTCGCCTGTTCCGCCACGCCGGTTCCTGCCTGAGGCGTTTCACCTTCAAGCGGAGCCTTGTTTTTATTGCCGTTATTCGCCACTTGAATCTCCTTGCACGGGTGCGCATTCTCTTTATGCGGCACACTTGCGCGCAAAAAAGAATACACGACATTCGGAAAATATCAATACTATGAAAGCATGAGAAAGCATGCAAAAAATGTACCACTTGATAAAGGAAGGAGCCAGACCGGCAGGATTATCCCCCCACACCCCTTGCCTTGACCCAATATAACTACTCTTGCCGCAAAGGCAAGCCGGCTGCGAACCGGGCAAAATGCTTATCGGCCGCTTTCTCTGGCTGTTTATACTATTCTTTGTATTATTTTGCAATTGATATAACAAAACCACTTGAAACTCTAGACTTTTTTTCAACTTCCGGCATAAGTGGCGGAAAAAATTACCTATCTGCTATGCCGCTGTATTAAATGATTTTTAGAGAATTTCGTCATTGAAATTATCTAGAGCAATTTACGATTGAAATGAGTGAATTGCTCAGCAAGGATTTGTCTTCAAATCCTTGCCGCGGAATAGTCGTAGGCGAGCTTTGCTCGCCGTTAAGCGACTATTTCAAGCGTAAACCACTCTATATGCAGCCGGCCTAAAAACAAAAACTTCCCCGCGTCATTACGGCGCGGGGAAGTCAAATTAACACATAGCGAACATCAGGCCTTAGCGGGCAACCTTTTCACGGTGGCAGGCAAGGCAATCTATCGGACCAGTGGTCTTTCCGGCGGCCTGCTCATTAACGTGGCAGGAAAGGCAACCGCGATCCGGCCCGTGGAAGGCGGCAAAGAAAGAACGGTAAGGCTTGGCTTCAACGTTGGTGGGTGAATCATGGCAGCCACTGGTTGTGCAGCGCATATTCACATCAGACATCTTGAGCGCACCCTGATAGCCGCCGTTCACCTTGTCTTCAGTGCGGTTGGCGTGGTGGCAGGAAGCGCAGTCTATGTTGCCGTGCTTGTCATGCGGGAAGTTTACCCCAAGCATGTTCTGGCGGCTGCCCTTGGGCAGGCTGACAATAAGCTTGTCTTTAGCCGGCAGGGGGTGGTGCACGGAAGGCTTGTCCGGCATGGTCACGTGGCACACGGTGCAGTTGTCCGAAGCGCCCAGCGGGGCGGCTATTTTTTGATATTGCAGGGGCTGGATGTTGTCGCGTTCCGGGCTGTAGGGGTTCTCGGCCGGGTAAAGGGCATGGGGAGAACCGTGGCAGGAAGCGCAACGCAGGCCGTTTTGCTGGTCATGGCTGTTGATGTACAGCGCGGAAGCTTCCTTCACAGCCTTGTTGAAAGCGGAAATGGGGGTGCCCTTTACTTCCTGCTTGCCTTCGGCGGCGGCTTTGGCGACATCGGCGTCAGCCACGGCCAGGTTCCAGGAAGAAGGCTTCACCTTGTAGTCGTGGCAGGCCTGGCAGTCCGGTTCATTCACCCACGCCTTGCGGGGCTGAATGGCGGCAACATCGGCTATCATGACCGGCTTGATTTCCTTTGCCAGGTCAGCCGCGTGGCCCTTGCCTTCCTTCTGGGCCTGGGTAAGCAGGCCAAGGCTGAAATCTTCAAACGGGCCGTGACAGCTTATGCAATCCATCGCCTTCAGGGCGTGCACATCGCGCAGATAATAAGTAGCGCCGCCGGGCTTGTCGGACGTGTTCATGCCGGCCGGGTCACCCTTGCCCATGTTGATGCGCTGGGAGGGGTGGCAAGAGGCACAGGCGTCCGCGCCCTTCAGCTCGCCCATGCGGGTGGAGTGGAAGGCGTGTATGGACGTGGAAATATTCAGGCGGCCTTTGCTGATGTCGTTATGACAGCTTCTACAGTTCACGCCGAAAGATTGCACGCCGGTGCGTCCGGCGGCGCGTTCTTCCTTGGCTTCCTCATAGTTGGGAATCAGGCTGGTGTTGTGGCGGTCATCATGCAGCTTCATTATATTCAGGGCCGTATCTTCAGAAATGCCGGCCACGCCGTTTTTGGACCAGCTGCCGCCGTGACAGTTGTGGCAGCCCAGTTCGGTTGAAACGGGCAGCACGGCGCGGGTGTAGGCTATTACCTTGCCGCTGCTGTCTTTGGCTTCAACCACGGCAAGCGGGTAAGGCAGGAAAGAGCCGCCGGAAGTGTACGGCAGCACAGGGATGGGCTTGGAAACAAAGCTCTTGTTGTCCGCCCCAAGCTTCAGCGCGCCGCTGACCGCGGCGTCTTTGGGCAGGCCGTTGGAAGCGCCCATAAGCTGGTTGCCCATAAGGGAAAGCGCCTTGGCTTCATCGCCGGTAACCGCCGGGTCATCCTGCCCGGTAAGTTCACTTTCAAGGCGGTAGCTTATGGTAATGCCTTCGGTTACTATTTTGGGCTTGGCGCCGCGCTTTACAAGTTGGGCCTCAAGCATGTTGCCGGGGGGCAGCAGGGTCATGGCTCCATTGGCGTCACTTACCATTTGCATGCCGCTGCGGCTCCATGCCGTAAGCACATACTCGGCCTTGTCCGGGTTGAAATCCGGAACAATAGTGGTAAGGTTGCCAAAATTTTTAAGCGGAACGGAAGGCGCGACCCCTGCTTCACTGTTGGTGCTTGTAAGCTGAAAAACCGTGAACCCGGTTGCCAGCAAAAAAACAACTACAAGAAAAGGAGCACGCAATACCTTGAGAAGATTAACCGGCGGTCGATTTTTCATACTTCCTCACTGCTGCTTATGTGCTTGAGTTACCCCTTTTGAAGGGGGTGCCATGCTCAACTACCCTTAAAATCAGGCGCGGTCATTTGCCAAAAGCCCCAACAGGGTCTCTGTTGATACTTCAAGGTATTCCGCCTCTGATATCACAGGAGTAAACCCTTCATATTGCTTGGCGACTCTGCGCCCGCGCAGGCTGTGGGCCAGTATTTCATCAACCCCGGAAAAGCTGCCGCGCTTCATCCTTTCGCGCAAGGCAGCCACAATCAAGTCATCAGGCCTCAATGCGGGCCTCAGTGAGTGACCGTTCTTCATATCCACCACATCCAGAGCTGTGAGGTATTGAATAAACCGGGATGCACCAACCCTGATACAACCTTAACCAAACGGACTATACCCTGAACTTGCAATGTAAGCAAGCCTATTTCATAAAAAAAACCGCATGGGCTTAAAATTCCGCAGCTTCCGGCGCCTGGCGCACCAGCAGGCCTTTTTTGTCAAGGCGCAGCGGCCTTACCGTGGTCAGCACGCGGGGGCGCGGTTCCGCCCCTTCCTCAAAGCGGCATTCGGTATAAAATTCATTCACTCCGCGCAGTTTTTCAGAATCTTCCAGCACAACCTTGAAACTGGGCAGGGCAAGCGATTTTTCTGTAAACGCGCGGGCTTTTTCCGCCACCAGGGCGCGCAGGCGGGCCGCCCTTTCCTTTTTCACTTCCGGCGCAAGCTGCCCCGGCAAGGCGGCGGCCACGGTGCCGGGCCGTGGGGAATAGGGAAAAATGTGGGCGTAGCTAAGGGGCAAGGCGGCGCAAATGCTTATTGTCCGGGCAAAATCATCTTCCGTTTCACCGGGAAAGCCGGCAATTACGTCTGCCCCCAGGCCGTAATGCGGCCATATTTTCCCCAGCTTTTCCAAAAAATCCGGCAGGGTGTGCGGGGAATAGTGCCCGCGCCCCATGGCCTTTAGCACGGCCGGGCTGCCGCTTTGCAAGGAAAGGTGCAGATGCGGGGCCACAAGGCGGCTGGAGGCCAGCGCTTCCAGGGCGCGTTCATCCAGCTGCCCCGGTTCCAGTGAACTGATGCGCAGGCGCAAACGCCCGGCCCATTCCGGGGCCAGGGCCGCTTCCAGCCTTTGCAGCAGGCTCCAAAAATCTTCCTTTTCATAGCGGTATTGGCGCAGGTTTACCCCGTTCAGGATAATTTCTCCAAACCCGGCATCGGCCAGACGGCCCGCCTCTGCCAGCACCTCCGGCCAGGGGCGGCTTTTTGAAGGGCCGCGCCCGGCGGGCACAATGCAGTAGGCGCAGCGCTGCGAACAGCCGTCCTGCACCTTCAAAATCGCGCGGGAACGCACGTAGCCGTTTACGGAAAAAGGCGGAAACGCCGCGTAGCCCACGTCTTGCGGGCCTTGCTGCCATTGCGGGCCGGGCCCTTCAATTTTTTCAAGCGGGTTATGGCGTTCAACCTTTTCAAACGGGCCGGGCTGTTGCCAAAAATTTTCCGGCCCAGCCAGCAGTTCGGCCTTTTCCCGCTGGGAGAGCACCGCGTCCACGGGCAATTTTCGCACTTCTTCCGGCATGGCCTGGGCGGCGCAGCCGGTTACCAGCACCCGGCATTCCGGCGCGGCGCGGCGCACCTTGCGCACGGTGGAACGCAGATCCGCCAGGGCCTTTTCTGTAACCGCGCAACTGTTCAACAGCACCAGGTCGGCATCTTCCGGGGCGTCTGTTTCCACAAGGCCCCGGCCAAGCCAGGCCTCACGCAGGGACTGGCTTTCATACTGGTTTACCTTACAACCGAGTGTTATTATATGGAATTTTTTCTGTGACATCTTTACCCTTAAAAAAATCAAGATTGAGGCCGAAACTTCAGCCGAAATTTCAAATTGGCGGCCTCTGAAAGGCTTCATACATTTTTATTCGGCATCTGTAAAATCGGAACCGCGCCGGGGGAAATTGAAGCTGCGCAGACGCTCCAGCAACATATAGCGGCTGTCCGCGTCCGGCCTTTCCGCGCCCAGGCGCAGGGTGCTGATAATTGTTTTGCCAAGCACGGCGCGGCCGGGCACAGGTTCCGCCCCCAGGCCCGCGTCCCTTTCACGGGTGCGTATG
>JAVBMP010000160.1:0-7102 GCA_031552315.1 Desulfovibrionaceae bacterium
TTTTCCAGCACGGCCAGCACCAGATGCAGGCGGTTTACGTCCAGCCCCAGCGAGGCCCGGCGCGGGATGGCAAGGTAGCTTTTGCCGGCCAGGGCCTGCACTTCCACGGCAAAGGGGCGTTGCCCGTCCACCGTAAGGGCCACGGCCGCGCCGGAAAGCCCGGCGTCCCTGGCCCCAAGGAAGTAGGTTGAAGGGTCTTCAACCAGTTCCATCCCCTGCCCGATCATTTGGAAAACCAGCAATTCCTGGTTCGGGCCGAAGCGGTTTTTCAAGATGCGCATAAGGCGGAACATATGTTCCCGGTCGCCTTCAAGGGCGATTACCGTATCAACCATATGTTCCAGCAGTTTCGGCCCGGCCAGCGCCCCTTCTTTGGTGACGTGGCCCACCAGGATAAGGGTTATGTCCTTGCGCTTGCAAATTTCCACCAAGTCGGCGGCCACGGCCTTTACCTGGGCCACGTTACCGGCCAGGCCTTCCGCGTTGGGTGAACTTAAGGTTTGTACGGAATCCGCTATCAGCAGGGCTGGCGGTTCCGGCCCTTCCAGCGCGGGGAAGATATCTTCAACCTGCGTTGTGGCAAGGGCCAGCAGGTTGTCATGCAGCACGTTCAGGCGTTCCGCCCGGCTTTTTAGTTGATTGAGGGTTTCTTCACCGGAAAGGTAAATGGTTTTGCGGCCCCCGGCGGCCACAGCCCCGGCAATTTGCAACAGCAGGGTGGATTTGCCTATGCCGGGTTCACCGCCAATAAGGATGGCCGCGCCGGGGTTAAGCCCGCCGCCAAGCACCCGGTCGATGGACGGGTTGCCCGCGCTGAAGCCGGATGCTGAAAGCCCTTCCGCCTCACTAAGCACAGAAAGGCCAAAAGGCTGGGCAGCCGCCCCGGACGCGCCGCGCGTGGCCCGGCTGCGGGTTTGGGAATTGATGGAGCTGGCGGCAAGGGTATTCCACCCGCCGCAGTGCGGGCATTGGCCCTTCCAGATAGAGCATTGCCCGTTGCAGCTTGAACAGATGTAAACTTCGCGCAGTTTGGCCATATGGCTACAGGTCGCTCGGCATTGGCTCGTCTATATCTTTGGCGGAAACCGGGGCAATGGAGAAGCTGCGCATTTCCTTTGGCGGGTGCGGCACGGCAATCATAAACGGCACACTGCCGCGCACCGGAATTTTGGTGTTATAAAGCATTATATCATACTGGTTTGCCAAATGATTTTGCAAGGTGCCCTCTTCAAGCACTTCAAGCTGGGTTTGGGAAAGTGTGGTGCCGCAGTACTGGCGCTTGGTAAAAATTACCTTGTCATTTTCATCATATATGTTCAGTTCCACCACGATGAAGGACTTGGGTTTTTCAAAATTGTTTACCACCTTGCCGGTAACCACAAAAATGTCGCCAAGCGTGGTGTTGCGAATCAAAAAGTTTTTTGATTCCACCTTCAGCGCCATGTAAGCCTGGGCCACTTCCGGTATTTTGGGCGCGGAATCTTCCGTTTGGGCAGTGCCGCCATTTTTGTCGTCCGCGCTGTTTTTGTTAAGAAGCAGCAAAACTTCCACCCCGGCAGCCACCAGACCGACAACCAGAATGATAATAACCGCTATGGCGTAAACAGAAAGCTTTTTTTTGGGTTTTGCGCTGCCGGGCAATTCAACGCCGTTATGTTCATCGGCATCTTTGCGGTTGCGGTAGCGTGAAGGTTTGGCCTTGGCGGCAGGGCTTTCATCCTCATGCTGCGCGTGTTCTTCCGCCAGGCGGCTGAACAATTCCTCATCATACGGCGAAAGCTTCGGCTCATCCGGTTCCGGCAAGGCGGGAAGCTGGAACACCGTAAGGCAATTGGCGCAACGGGACTTGCGTCCCGGCTGGTACATATGGTCAGGCACATTGAATTGTGTGCCGCAATTTGGACAACTTACTATCATTGCAAACCCTCAAGGCTTTAAATATAAACTGGCGCTTGATTGCAAATTTGAACACCGCAAGATCCGCCAGGATCTTGCGCCGCGTCAAGCGGCATAATCTGGCGAAAAATCACACTTTTCCGCCAATTGTCTTCGCAAAAATATCCTTTAATGTTTTTGCGAGTATTCACCAGACTGGTTTACGCTTGAAATACAAGGTAAATACAGTCTACAGGATGTCAAGCGTCAAGGTCAACAAGGTAAATGCCTGGCAATTCCCGGTATTTTTCTTTATAATCCAGCCCGTAACCAACAATGAAGCCTTCCGGCAGGTTAAGGGCCACGTAGGCGGCTTTTACCGGCACTTCCCGGCGTTCTGTTTTATCTACCAGCGCGGCCACCCGCACGTCGCACGCCCCGCGCGCTTGCAGGTGATTGGTCAAAAAGGCTATGGTGTGGCCTGTATCCACAATATCTTCCACCAGCAAGACATGTTTGCCCTGCACATTTACTTCAAGGTCTTTGGTAATGGTTACCGCGCGGGAAGATTCCGTTTGCCCGCAATAGCTTGAAACACGCACAAAATCCAGTTCCGGTTCCATAACAAGCTGTTTTACCAGGTCGGAAAAAAACATGAACGCGCCCTTCAGCACGCAAACCGCAACCAGGTTTTTACCGGCGTAATCCGCATTGATTTGCGCGGCCACGGCGCCTATGCGGGCGGTAATTTCCTTTTCGTCAAAAATACAGGTAAAACGGTTTTTGCTGTTACAAGATTCCGCTGCCTTTTCAGTACCGTTATTTTTCACCGTACAACTTCCTTCAAAGTTTTTGGGCCGTTGCGGCCCCGCCGTTTTGCAAGTTAAATCAACAACTTTTGCATGGCGGTTTCGTCACAATCCGGAAACTTCGGGCAATTGATGCAGACAGACCATATTTTTTGCGGCAAGGTATCTTTGCTGATTATTTCAAAGCCCAGACGCTCAAAAAATTCCGTCTGATAAGTAAGGGTAAAAATACGTTTTATTTTAAGTTCAACGGCTTCTTGCAGGCATTTGTCCACCAGCTGGCGGCCAAAGCCCTGCTTGCGTATTTCCGGGCTTACAATAAGCGAACGAATTTCCGCTGTATCTTCCCAGACAATGGAAAGGGCGCAGCACCCCAAAACGCGGTTTTCACCCGCCGGGCTTACAATATAAAACTCCCGCAGGTGATTGTAAAGCTCGCTAAGCGGGCGCGGCAACAAAAGCCCTTCACCGGAAGCGGCCATAAGCAGGGCATGTATGCTTTTTACATCCGCAATTGCCGCCCGGCGCAGCACAAAATTGTTCATATTTTATTTATACCTTTAAATCGGCCCAGGTGTAGGGTTAATGCGTAAAACGTCCATTGTTTCCAAAGAAGTAAAAGCGAATGCGCCGTGGCCTGCGCGGCATACGGCGTAACATCGCTTTCTTGTCAAAATAACAGGCTATCAAAGCGGGGCACGGCGCAATAAAATGGCAAAGGCCATTGCGCAGTGGCCTCACTTCAAAAAACTGTCAATTGTGCTTATAAGTTCGCTACGTTCGGCAAGGCCGGTGTAATTTATTTGCAATTCGCCCTCTTTATCAAAAATAAGCAATTGCGGTATGGCGCTTACGCCAAAGGCGCGGGAAAAATCGCCGGTGGCCAAAAAAACCGGGTAGTTTATTTTTTTGTCATCCATAAACTTGCGCAGGGCCTGCATGTCTTCATCCACAGATACCCCGGCAAACAGCACCTTTTCCGCCGGGTATTTGGCGCGCAGGGCCACAAGTTCCGGCACTTCGCTGCCGCAGGGCGGGCACCAGGAGGCAAAGATGTTGACCACCACAACCTTGCCCTTGCCGTCTTTTTCCACGTAATTCAGCAAGGCTTGGGAATCCACAGGTTTTATTGCCGCCTCGCGGGACAGGGCAAAGGACGGAAACAAAAGGCAACATGCCAGCAGACAGGCCAAAAACTTAAAATTAAAAAATGTTTTACCAAGCATTTTCAGCTCCTTACACAAACTTAAAGTAACGCTTTAGCCACGCGCACGGCATCTACCGCGTCAATGGCGTAGGCATCCGCGCCTATGCTGTCCGCAAATTTCTGGCTTACCACGGCCCCGCCTACAATAACCTTGGCGGGCAGGCCTTCCTTTTTGACCAGGTTCACAGTTTCTTCCATGCGCACCATTGTTGTGGTCATCAGGGCGGAAAGGCCGATCAGGTCGGCCCGGTGCTCTTTGGCAAGCCGGACAATTTGTTCCGCCGTAACATCCTTGCCTATATCTATCACATCAAAACCGTGGTTGCCCAGCATAAGGCTTACAATATTCTTGCCTATGTCATGGATGTCGCCTTCAACCGTGGCCATAAGGATGGTGGCCCGTTTGGCCGCCTGCGGTTCTTTATCCAGCAACGGCTTCAGGCGTTTGAAGGCCTCTTGCATGGTCTCTGCGGAACGCAGGAGTTGCGGCAAAAAATATTCCTTGCGTTCATACTTGCCGCCAACTTCAGTAATGGCCGGAATAAGCCGCCCGTTGACCAGGGTGAAAGGGTCTTCACCTTTGGCAAGGGCTTCTTCAAGCAATTTAAGGGCCTCTTCCTTGCGGCCAAGAATAACGGCATCTTCAAGGGATACAGCCGCTGCGGGCGCATTGCCGCCCTGCCCCGCGCCGCCCATGGCGTTGGCGGGCGTATTACCGGGGGCGTTGCCGTTGGAATTACCGCTGGCATTGCTCCAGCCGGAAAAGTTGCTGATGAAGTATTCCGCGTTGTTGTCTTTGCCGCGCAGCAGGTTTACCACGGCCACGGCTTCTTGTATGCGGGCGCTGCCGGGGTTGGCAATGCAGGCGGAAAGCCCGGCCCCGGATGCCAGGGTAAGGAAGCCGGCATTCACCAGTTCCCGCGCGGGCAGGCCGAAAGAAATGTTGGAAAGCCCGGCCACTACCGGCAAGTGGAGCTTTTCCACACAATGGCGGATAAACTTCAGGCATTCTTCCGCCGCGTCCGGCGTGGATGAGGCCGCCAGCACAAGGCAATCAACCATTGCCAAATGGCGCGGGATATTTAACGCATCCATTTGTTCAAGCAGAGCTTCAACTATGGTGATGCGTTCCGCCGCGCTTACGGGCAGTTCTTTGCCGCGCAGGGGCAGCAGAATGAAGGGCGCGCCAAAGTCGCGGCACAGGGGGCCAAGCTTTTCCATACGGCCCGGTTCTCCGCTTATGGAGTTCACCAGCGGGCTGGCCGGGTAGCGCTTCAGGGCCTCTTCAATGGCCGTTGGGTTGGGGGAATCCAGGCTAAGGGGAATTTCATGGCGTTCCGCCAGGCGGCTTGCCAGTTCCGGCAGCAGTTTTGCTTCATCCACCATGGGCGCGCCGGTGTTCACGTCCAGAATGGCCGCGCCGCAGGCCTTTTGTTCATCAGAAAATTGCAGGGCCTGGGTAAATTCGCCGTTTTGAAATTCCTGCGTAAGTTGCTTCTTGCCCGTGGGGTTGATGCGTTCACCTATGATGCGCAGGGGGTTGGAACCGCCAATTTTTACCAGGCTGCCGCGCGTGGTAAGGGTAATTGTGCCTTCTTCATAAGCGGCGGGCACCTGAATGCGCGTGGCGCATTCCTTGTCCACCACTTTTTTCAGGGCGGCGATATGGTCCGGCGTGGTGCCGCAGCAGCCGCCAAGCAAGGATGCCCCGGCGCGGGCAAAGGCCGCCGTAAGTTCCGCAAAGGGTTGCGGGGCCAGGCGGAACACGGTTTTGCCGTCCACCAGTTCCGGCAGGCCGGCATTGGGTTCAATAAGCACGGGCGCGCGGGAAGCGCCGACAAGGCGCAGGGCGGCATCTTTAATTTCTTCCGGCCCGGCGCTGCAATTGGTGCCTATTATGTCCACCCCCATGTTCCCGAAGGTGGCGGCGCACACTTCCGGGGAAGACCCGGTAAGGGTAAGCCCGGCTTCAAAGGTGCAGGAAACCGCAATGGGCAGGGCGCATTCCCGCCGGGCGGCGAACACTGCGGCGCGGGTTTCCGCTATATCAAACTGGGTTTCAATTATTACAAGGTTGGCCCCGCCGTCTTTTAACCCGCGTATTTGTTCACGGAAGCCATCCACCAATTCTTCAAAGGCTATTTCACCCAGGGGGCGCAAAAATTTGCCGCTTGGGCCAACGCTGCCGGCCACAAATACCCGGCGGCCCGGTTGTTCCGCCTCCAGGCGATCCGCCGCTTTACGCGCGGCCTGGGCCATTTTTTTGTTGAACTCGTAAGGGTTTATTTCCGCGGGCAATTTAAAACGGCTGCCGCCAAAACTGTTGGTGGTAAGCACGTCTGAACCGGCGCGGGCGTAATCAAGGTGAATGCCTTCCAGCACGTCCGGGCGTTCAAGGCAGAACACTTCCGGGCTGACCCCGGCGGGCAGGCCGCGCGCCTGAAGCATGGTGCCCATGCCGCCGTCAAAAAACAGCACCTTGTCACCGCGCAGGGCCTTACGAAAATCTCCCATGGTTTATACTCCAAAAAACAGACTAAAAATAAATAAAAAATGGAATATGATGATGGGCGGAAGAAACTTCACGGGTCTGCTTCAGTTCCCACTTTTGCACAGGCTTGCCCAGGGTTTGCCCAACCTGTTCCGCAACCCCTTTGGCATTGATTACCGGGTGGCGCGTAAACACTTGCGGCAGGCCGTAAGTAAGGTTGCATACCAGGCACTTGCCGGGCCTTTGGCGCAAGTTGAAGACAAATTCCAGGCAGGCCCCGTGGTCTTTTTCAAAGGAAAGGTCTATATCATAGGCCCCTTCTTCCGCGCCGCCGAAAAGGGCGTCAAAAAAGGCGTCTGTCCGGCTGGCCGGGAAGGTTTGGGCCGCCCATTCCGCAGTAAAAATTTCCGCCATGCACTTGCTCATTTAAGCTCCCGCTGTTGCAAAAAATCAAAATATAGCCAACAGAATGAGGCTAACTAACATGGAATGCTCACTCATACAAGGAATAACTTTTTACTTGCCGGACGGCCCGGCCTGATATACCTTTACAGCCCGTGAAAAAACAAATATAAAGTGCATCCTTAACGAATTCTTTACAAAGCAAGGGTATATGAAAAATCTGCTTATCAACAATTCCATTCGAAATGTAGCCATTATCGCCCACGTTGACCACGGCAAGACCACCCTGGTTGACGCCCTTTTCCGCCAAAGCGGCAT
>JAVBMP010000119.1:0-9911 GCA_031552315.1 Desulfovibrionaceae bacterium
GAACATTAGAAATTTTCCGCTATGCTCATACAGCTGAGATTTTGTCTCGTATAAATATAGCGTGGCCTCATGGACATGGTAGTGTGTTGTAATGCCTACAGCGCCCCAAAAACTTCTGTCGTAAGAAACCATTTTAGCTAGAGTGGTTTACGCTTGAAATAGTCGCTTAACGGCGAGCAAAGCTCGCCTACGACTATTCCGCGGCAAGGATTCGAAGACAAATCCTTGCTGAGCAATTCACTCATTTCAATCGTAAATTGCTCTAGTTATTGTATGCTTGCCGCAATTCCGCGCCTATTTGGGCGGCTATTTCCGCAAAAATACTTTCTATTTCTGCAAATTTTTTAAGTTCCAGTTCTTCTTCTAACGGTGAGGGGCCAAGGTTGACAAATGCCTTGCTGCCCGCCAAAGTTATAACCAGCATCATTCTGGGTTCCACACCTTCTTTCGGGCGTTTTACGGCATAGCCATTTCGGGTAATGGCCGCAAAAAGTTTGTCGCGCAATTCCGGTGTAATTTTTCCAGTTTCAGTTTTTAATAGCGGGTCCATGAACAAGACCCCGCCGGAACTGTTATCCCACACCGCAGTGCAGTCCGCTTTCACGGTAACGGTCATTGGCTCAAAATTCGACATAATGTTAATCAGCTTTACTGAAGCAATGCCGCCTTGCTCCTCTCTGCTGTAAAAAAACAATACTACCAAAAGCAGCAAAAATGCCCCGGCCACCAACAATATGTTCTTCCGCATCGTGTTGTCCCTTTTGCCTTTGGCAGACCGTACCTGTTTGATTATACGTTTTTTCAGGGCGTATGGGCGGTTGCCATCAGCTGTCCGGCGGATCCAGGGCTATAACTTCCGTGTACGGCAAGAAGCCTTCGCACTGCACTTCAACTTGCACTTTTTCCACGGTATCTGTTTTGATATTTTCCGGCATGCCGAATGTTGTTCTGATGCGTTTGCGGCTGGAAATTTTTTGAAATTCCACATCACGCTGCGGCACGTTTACTATTGGGGTAAGCGTATCCTGCACAATTACCGCAAAAGTTATTTTGCCGGTAACCGGGGTATTTTCCATTTCATTTATAACTTCAAACTGCACCCGCATGCGGCGGTCTGAATCACGCGTGGCGCGAAATTCCGACACCTTCAGCCCGGGGGCCTTCATTTCCGGTTGCTGGTTGGTCTGGGCCAGTTCCGCGCCGGGGGCATTGCCGTTGGTTGTGGCTTCGCTTACGGCGTTCAGGCGTGAAGGGTCTGTCTGGCGCAGCCATTCTTCAAGGTGCACCAGCCTTTCAGCCTGGACTTTATAGGACAGCACTTCATTTTTCAGGTTATTCCGTTCCCCGGCGGCAAGCTGGTAACGGTTGTAATAATAATACACCCCATACGTGGCCAGCGCTGTAAGCAGCAGCATAAGAATAAAGGCGTAAATAAAAAACTTTATCCAAAACTTGTAAAGCTTGAAACTTGCCACCTTGCTGTCGTCACGCAACAAAATCACGTTGTAAAAGCTCTTTTTTTTCACCACTCGCTTCATCAGGAAACCCACATGAAGCCCATTGCGCAACAGGCTTACTTATGTTTACCCGCAATGACCTGTCAGCGGCTCATTACGGCAATGGAAAACAGCACCTTGTGTCTTGCTGACGGGGCAGCATACGCGCCGGGGCGTTTACAGACAAGATGCCTTGGGGCCGCCTGAAGCCTGTTGGTAAACAAGCTGTTAATCGGCAGCCTGCCAATCTTCATCCACAATCAGCCATTTACCCTGTATGCGTTGCAGAATAAGGGTCTTTTGGCCTTTGTCGCTATAACCGCTTTTTTCTTTGTATTCCTGAAGCATTTCCACCTTCAGGGAAGGGGCCTCGCCCGGCTTGCCGGCCAAGACGGTTACACGCACGTTTTTAAACACTACGGAAGAAGGCTTTTTGCTCTTCCACAAATTGCGCTTGTGGTCATTGATGGCATCCGCGCCCTTGCGGTTGCCCTGGGTCGCCTGGGGCGCGTAAAAAGACATGTAATTGGCAAGTTGGCCCTTTTCCCAGGCCACGCGCCATTTTTCCACAGTATCCTTGCCCTGGCGTATAAGACGTTCCGGGTCTTCTTTGGCTTCCTTGGTTTCTTTCGCCTCTTTGCCCGCCGGGGCTTCCGGCTTTTTCACGTCTTTGGCTTCCGCCTTGGCAACTGTTTGGACTTCCGGTTTGCTTTCAGGCTTTTTAACCGCTTCCGCCGGTTTGGACGGCTTGTCCTCCGCCGGGGTAACTGGTTTGTCTGTTGTTTTGGCTTCCGCCTGCGCTTTGGGTTGTTCCTTCACAGGTGCCACGGCAGGGGCAGCGGGCTTATTTTCCGCGCGGGCCGCCAGCAGCGGTTCACCTTTGGCCGGGCTTATGCTTTCCACCTCTTCATTGCTGTCCAGTTGGGGGTTATCCAGCGTTACCGGCAAAGGGGCGGGGGTTACGGCGCGCAGGCTTTCAACGGTGTTCACGCCTTTCACGGTGTTTGCGGCCAGCAGGGTCTTGGGCATATCAAGCCCCGGTTCCCATTCCATACCCACAATGCGCAGTTCGCCCTTGGCATCTTCCTGCCAGTAAAGGCGGCGTATGCCGCTGGTGCTGAGGTTGGGGGCCTTGTAATCCTGATAAAACCAGGTAACCCAGTAGCCGGGGCCGGGCAAAATTTGCACGTCGCGCACCTTTGTTTCTATCCAGGGCATGGCGGCAAAAATACGTTCCTTTTGCGCCCGGAAGGCGGTAAAGGATTCTGTTTGCGAATTGGTGTACGCTTCCGGGTTATAATAATCAAACATGCTGTGTGAACGGCTGCCCCAGGCCTTTGCCCAGCCCTGCACCTTTTGTTCAAGCTGGGCAATAATTTTTTGGTCTTTTTGACTTATGCCGGAACTGTTGATGTCGGAAGCCAGGGCCACGGGCATGCCGCGCTTCAAATTGTTGCCAAGCACGGCAATATCGCTGTTGGCTAGCGATACGCAGCCCTGGGTCTGAAGGGGCAGGATTTCTGTGCCCCGGCCATGAATCCATATACCGTAGCCGGTTTTTTTGCGCAGTTTGTCCACCGGGTTGGGGTAATTGAGCGGGTAGGCTTCATAGCCATACTTTTCAAATTCCAGCCCGGAGCTTATTTTGCCGGTTATAAAGTACACGCCTTCCGGGGTTTTCAAATCATTCTGGTGCTGTTTGTCACCCTGCATTTGCCCGGTGGTGCACTGATATTCCACAGCCGGCCGGGTGGGCTGGTACAAAAAAAGCTGCTGCCGGTTTTTATCAACAGCCACCACCAAAGGCGGGACACTGCCATATTCACCGATAACAGCCTTCCAGCCTTCAGATTTTGGTATGTTACCCGCATTGGCCTGTTCCGCCGCGCCAGCCAGCCCTGGCAAGAGGGGCGACATGGGCAATATGGGCAGCGCAAACAGAACAATTCCAGAAATTACGCATAAAAGGCGCAACCGGGCCAGGGAAAATATATTATGCCGCATAGCATTTACCGCAGGTTTGACAAATTATTTCGCAGCCGCAAGAAGATCTGCCCGGGTAAAAATGGAATAAAGGCTACAGCCTTCTTTTGCCAGGGCTTCCGCCCCGCCCATTTCACGGTCAAGCACGCAGCACACCACGTCCACAACAAGCCCGGCGGCGCGCATGGCGTTGCAAGCCTTAAGCACGGAACCGCCTGTGCTTATTACGTCTTCAAGCAGAACCACGCGCTTGCCCGCCGCAAAGTTGCCCATGCCTTCAAGCGCCTGGGCGGTGCCGTGACCCTTGGCTTCTTTACGCACAATAAGGCCGGGCCAGTTGAAGCCGGCTTCCATGCCCATAAGCGAGGTGGCGGTAATAAGAGGATCCGCCCCCATGGTCATGCCGCCTACCCCATGCACATTCGCGCCGGGCACCTTGGCTACCAGGTCGGCCAGCAAGGCCCCTATAAGCTTTGCGCCCAAGGGGTGCAGGGAAGTTTGGCGGCAATCGAAATAATATTCGCTCTTCTGGCCGGAGCTTAAGGTAAAATCACCTTCAAGATAGCTTTTTTCCAGCAGAAGGCGGGCAAGCTGCTTTTTGGCTTCCGGCAGATTTTGGGCAGGGTTGTTCATATAACGGACTCCGTATTACGTATAATTACATATCTTCGTGAATTTGGCCGAAAACCCGGCGGAAAATCATGTCTTCATAGCGCAGATAATGGGCCGGGTCAAAAAGCCCGGCAAGGGAAGGGCCAAGGCGTTTTTGCATTTCCGGGTCATTTTCCACCAGCCGGGGGAAGGGGCTTTGCGTATTCCAGCTTTGCATGGCCAGGCCCTGCACCAGTTCATAGGCTTCCTGCCGGGGCATGTGGGCGTCTTCAATAAGGGCCTGCAACACACGCTGGGAAAAAAACAGCCCATAGGAAGCGCGCAGGTTGCGCGCCATATTTTCCGGTATTACGCGCAGGCGGGACAAAAGCCCGCTAAGGCGGTGCAGGATATAATCCATAAGAATGGTGGAATCCGGCATGATTACCCGTTCAACAGAGGAATGGCTAATGTCGCGCTCATGCCACAGGGCCATATTTTCCATGGAGGCCAGGGCGTTTGTACGCAGAAGCCGGGCCAGGCCGCTCATATTTTCTGCCGAAATGGGGTTTTTTTTATGCGGCATGGCAGAAGAACCCTTTTGCCCCTTGCTGAAGCCTTCTTCCACTTCCAGCACCTCTGTACGCTGCAAATGGCGCAATTCCGTGCACAGGCGTTCAACCCCGCCTGCGGCCAGGCCAAGGGCGGTGAAGTAGTGGGCATGCCGGTCACGCTGGATTATTTGCGTGGAAATTGGGTCCACCTTCAGGCCCAGCACGGCGCAGGCAATAGCTTCCACCTCCGGGTTCAGCATGGCGTAGGTGCCCACGGCCCCGGAAATTTTGCCCACCCGCATACCTTCAAGCGCATCTTGAAAGCGCTTTTTATGGCGCTGAAATTCTTCATAAAAACCGGCTATTTTCAGGCCAAAGCTGGTTGGTTCCGCATGGATGCCGTGGGTGCGGCCCATGCAAAGCTGCCCCTTGTGCGCGTGGGCCAGCTTTTTCAGTTCGCCCAACAGGCGGTCAAAGCCTTCCAGTATAAGTTCTCCGGCCCTTACAAGCTGCAAGGCCCCGGCGGTATCCACAATATCTGAGGATGTGCAGCCAAGGTGGATGAAACGGGCTTCCGGCCCCACCTTTTCTTCCAGCGCGGTCAAAAAGGCTATAAGGTCGTGGCGGGTAAGTTCTTCAAGCTCCAGCACGCGGTCAACTTCAAAGGAAGCCTTTTCACGTATTACGCGCAATGCTTCCGCCGGGACAACGCCAAGGCTTGTCCAGGCCTCACAAACTGCCAGTTCAACCTCAAGCCAGGTTTGAAACCGCGCTTTGGTTGTCCAAAGCTCTCCCATTTCCGGGCGGGTGTAACGCTCTATCATGCGGGGCCTTTTGTCGGTTTGCTTCAACCGGCCGCGGGGCCGGGGGCGTTAGCAGAGGCATCGGCCGGGGGGGCGCTTTCCGCCGGGGCGGAACTTGCCGCGCTTTCAGCGCTTTCAGTGCTTGAAGCGCCTTCCGCGGCTGCCTGGTCGTTACGGCGGTTGCCGTATTCCGTGGCATACCAGCCGCCGCCTTTAAGCACAAAGGCCGGGCTGGACATTATGCGTTTACCATCGCCGTTGCATATGGGGCAACTTTGTTCATCATTATCGTCAAAGCTTTTACACCATTTTTCAAAAACCTGGTGGCAGGCTTTGCAGCGGTATTCATAGATAGGCATATTTTCTCCTGTTTACAAACCGTTCAGAACAGCGCGGGCGCCGGGCGCTGTTGCGGCAACCAATGCCGCCATACGGCCCCGTTTGCGAATTGGAACGGCACTTGCCGGCCAGCCCGCGCACATTATGACGGATGTGCAATAAAATAGTAAACAGCCAGAAAGACTTGTCAAACACTTGTGACATTTTCGCTTTAAGATTGCCGCAGGCGGGCTTTGCCCGGCGTTAAGCGGCAATCTTGCTGCCGTTGCTGCGCTTCACAACACCAAAACATTTCATTTAGATATGTAATTTCAATGACGAAATGCTCTAAGTGAAACATTTTACGCTGCTGTAATGCGGAGAAGCCCGGAACCTTGCAAGCCCCGGGCGTATGAAAAAACTGACTGCGCCTTAGGCTTTTTTGGCGGCCTTGGCTTCTTTTATACGCGCCTTGAGGCGTTCTTCACGGCGTTTGCGCTGTCTGTCAAGTTCTTTTTTGCGTTCAATCTTTTTATGAGCCATTTTTTTATCTCCTTTATTTTGTCTTTTGCCCTTTTAACCGTCCAAGGCTTTTTTGTAAAGCTCGGCCTTGGGCATTACCTTATTTCTTGTTTAGATACTCCAGCCGCATTTCAATAACCCGGCTATTGGGGTAACTTTCCTTTATGCTTTCAAACAGGGCGCGGGCCCTTGCCTTGTCGCCTTTTTGTTCCAGCGCGTCCGCCAGGTTGAACACGGCCTGCACGCGGATGGATTCGTCTACGGGATTCTTGGGATTCTTGGGATTTTGGGGATTCTTGGGATTTTGGGCATCCAGTTGCAGAATAAGTTCCAGTTCCTGTATGCTGGTATCGGTTTTTTCCATGACCATGTAGGCCCCGGCCAGTTCATAGCGGCATTGGGCCAACAGGCCGGATTCCGCCCCCAGGCCTATGCAGGCCTGCAGGGCTTCTTCCGCCATGGTAAATTCCAGACGGCGCAAATAGATGCGCGCAAGGCCCCGGTAGGCCGAAGCCCGCTGAATTTCCGTGGCCCCTTCGTCTGACGCCAGGGCCGCGTAAAGGTTTATGGCCCGTTCATAGTTGCGTGAACGTTCATATTCCGCGCCCAGCTGTTCACGTATTACCCGCAGGCGGTAGGGGTTGTTTTCATATTCCACCAGCATGCCTTCCATAAGCTCTTTGGCGGAACGGGAATCGTGCCGCACATCACGCGCTATATCCACCAGCTGGTTCCACACTTCCCAACGCGCGCTGCCTTCCGGGTTGCGGCGCAGGTAACGTTCAAAGGACTTTTCCGCCTCTATGAAGTCACGCTGCCGCACAAAGGACCGCGCTTCTTCCAGGTCATCATGCCCTTTTTTGCCAAGGCCCAGGTATTCACAGCCCGCAAGCAAGGGCAGGGCAAGGCAAAGCAGGCTGAAAAAAACAATTACCTTACGCATCTATTCAAGTCCGTCAGGCCCTTCGGCGCCACCCGATACACCGTCATCCGGGCCACTGTCATCCGGGCCACCTTCAAGGGCCGGTTTTTCCAGGTCTCCATTCACTTCATTTTCACTTACCCTGTCAAAGCCCACCACGTAGCCGCCTTCATCCATAGAAACCAGGCGCACGCCCTGAGTGGCGCGGCCTATGCTGTTGATGTCTGAAAGGCCTATGCGGATTATCTTGTTGGTAGAGGTAAGCAGAATAAGCGCGTCCGTGTCCGTTACCGGCATGGCGCCTATTACCTCGCCGGTTTTGGGCGTTACCTTGAAGTTGATTATGCCCACGCCGCTGCGCGACTGGGTGCGGTAAAGATCCAGCCGGGTGCGTTTGCCGTAACCGTTGCGGGAAACCGTCATGATGGTTGAACTTTCATCATCTTCCGCCACAATTACGCAGGCCACAACCCTGTCGCCCTTGCGCAGAGAAACGCCCTTCACCCCGGTGCCGCCCCGGCCTATGGCCCGGGCTTCACGGCAACTGAAGCGAATAGCCATGCCGTTGGCCGTGGTAAGCACGGCGTGGGCGCTTTCCAACACCTCATGCACGCTGATAAGTTCATCATCATCCCGCAAGTTTACCGCGTTAAGGCCATTTTTGCGGCAACGCGCGTACAAAGACGCGCTGGAACGCTTGACCATGCCGTTGCGCGTTACAAACAGGAAGTACTTGTCTTCTGTAAATTCACGAATGGTCAGGGCCGTGGCTATCCATTCCTCTTTTTCCAGGGCCACCAGGTTGGCTATGTGCACGCCCTTGGCGGTGCGGCTGCCTTCCGGCACCCGGTGCACCTTCAGCTGGTGCATGCGGCCAAGGTTGGTAAACAGCAGCAAGTATTGGTGGTTGCTGGTGGTTAAAAATTCCTGCACAAAGTCGTCTTCCCCGGTATGCAGCCCGGCTATGCCCTTGCCGCCGCGTTTTTGCTGCTGGTAGCTGTCCAGGCTGGTGCGCTTTATGTAGCCCCGGCGGGAAAGGGTAATGACCACTTCATCATCCGGTATCAAATCTTCCAGGTCAATGCCCGCAAGCTGGTCTTCAACAACTTCCGTGCGGCGGGGGGTGGCGAAGTTTTCCTTCAGCTCTTTTACTTCATCACGGATAACACCGCGCAAGACTTCCTCATTTTCCAGAATGGAGCGCAGATATTCAATAAGCTTCAGCAGATTGTTGTATTCTTCAATAATCTTTTCATGTTCCAGCCCGGTAAGGCGTTGCAGGCGCATGTCCAGAATGGCCTGGGCCTGGAGTTCACTTAGCCCGAAGCGCTCCATCAGCCGTTCACGCGCTTCCAGCGGGTTTTTGGATGAACGGATTATAGCCACAACTTCATCAATGTTATCTATGGCTATGCGCAGGCCTTCCAGAATATGCGCCCGGTCTTCGGATTTTTTCAGGTCAAAGCGGGTGCGGCGTATGACCACTTCCCGGCGGTGATCCAGAAAATAATTCAGGGCGCTTTTCAGGTTAAGCAGCTGCGGGCGGTTGCCCACAACGGCCAGCATGTTGTAGCTGAAAGAACTTTCCAGCGGGGTATATTTATAAAGCGCGTTTATGACTATTTCCGGTATGGTGCCGCGCTTCAGGTCCAGCACTATCCTTATGCCCTTGCGGTCCGATTCATCCCGCAGGTCTGAAACGCCTTCAATTTTGCGTTCATTCACCAAAAAGGCTATTTTTTCCACCAGGCTGGATTTGTTCAGGCCATAGGGAATTTCTCTTATTATAACCTGCTCGGTCTTTTTGTGGGTGCCAACCTCTACCCGGCCGCGCACTTTTACTGAACCGCGCCCGGTGGTGTATGCGTCTTCCATGCCGCGCCCGGCATAGACAAAGCCGCCAGTGGGAAAATCCGGGCCTTTTACATGGTCCATCAAGTCTTCCACCGTGCAATCCGGCTCATCAATAAGCGTGGTTATGGCGTCGCAAAGTTCGCCCAGGTTGTGCGGCGGAATGTTGGTTGCCATGCCTACGGCAATGCCGGAAGAACCGTTCAACAGCAGGTTGGGTACCTTGGTGGGCAACACAGTCGGTTCTTCAAGCGTGTTGTCATAGTTGGGGCGAAAGTCTACGGTTTCCTTGTCTATATCAGAAAGGAACTCGCTGGCCAGGCGGGACATGCGCACTTCTGTATAACGCATGGCCGCCGGGGCGTCGCCGTCTATGG
The DNA here is from genome assembly GCA_031552315.1 of Desulfovibrionaceae bacterium. Classification (GTDB taxonomy): domain Bacteria; phylum Desulfobacterota; class Desulfovibrionia; order Desulfovibrionales; family Desulfovibrionaceae; genus JAVBMP01. Next base: position 9,418 of record JAVBMP010000119.1, read on the forward strand.
AACCAAAGTTGCCCTGACCTTCCGCCAGCAGGTCGCGCATGGAAAAATCTTGCGCCATGCGCACCAGGGCGTCATAAACCGCGGCGTCACCGTGCGGGTGGTATTTACCAATTACGTCACCAACTATGCGGGCCGACTTTTTGGGCGGTTGCCGGTAAGTGTTTGAAAGCTCATGCTGCGCGAACAAAATGCGGCGGTGCACGGGCTTAAGGCCGTCACGCACATCCGGTATGGCGCGGCCTATGATGACGGAAAGAGAATATTCCAGGTAACTTTTTCTAAGTTCCTGTTCTATGCTTATGGTGGGCTTGTCACTTACTGTGGGTTTTTCTTCAGACACTTTACCCTCGAATAGTTTATATTTTATTACGCTGGAGCTGCCTCCGGCGGGCAGGGGCGCTGCCCCTGCACCCCGCCAAAGGGGGTTACCCCCTTTGGAAACCCTATAATTTTCAACCCCATAACGGGGTTAAGGAGGGTGGGGGCCTGGGGGA
>JAVBMP010000105.1:0-10694 GCA_031552315.1 Desulfovibrionaceae bacterium
CCGGAACCGGAACCTATAACTATCAGGTCATATTGCATGGTGTTCTCCTGGAAAAAAACGGGGCTTTGCCCCGGACCCCATTGGGGGAAATGATTTCCCCCAAACCCCCTCAGTAATTATTTAGCTAAATTTATTGGGGTTTCCAAAGGGGTTCAACCCCTTTGGCGGGGGGTGCAGGGGGGCAGCGCCCCCTTGCCCGCCGGAGGCATAAAAATATGGCAGAAAATCTTTTCACGCTTGTTACAGATTATTCCCCGCGCGGCGACCAGCCGGAAGCCATTGGGCAACTTGTGTCCAACCTGGAGCAAGGGGTGCGGGATCAGGTCTTGCTTGGGGTTACAGGCTCCGGCAAAACTTTTACCATGGCCCAGACCATTGCCCGCCTTAACCGCCCGGCTTTGGTGCTGGCCCACAACAAAACCCTGGCCGCCCAGCTTTACAATGAATTCCGGGGGCTTTTCCCGCATAACGCGGTGGAATATTTTGTCAGTTATTATGACTACTTCCAGCCGGAGGCCTATGTCCCGGCATCTGACACCTACATTGAAAAAGATTCCGCCATCAATGACAACATTGAAAAGTTGCGCCACGCCGCCACGCATGCCCTGCTTACCCGGCGTGATGTGATTATTGTGGCCTCTGTTTCCTGCATTTACGGCCTGGGTTCGCCGGAATTTTACGCCAAGATGATGATACCGCTTGAAGCGGGCCAGCGCTGCAATATGGACAAGCTCATGGGCCAGTTGGTGGAAATTCAATACACCAGAAACGACTATGATTTCCATCGCGGCACCTTCCGCCTGCGCGGCGACGTGCTGGAAATTATCCCGGCCTATCAGCATGAGCAGGCCCTGCGTCTGGAGTTTTTTGGCGATGAGCTGGAAGCGATTTCCGAAGTGGACGCCCTTACCGGCAACAAGCTGGCTTCCATTGGCAAAACCGTAATTTACCCGGCCAGCCACTATGTTTCAGACCGCGACAACCTGACGCGCGCTGCCAAAGATATTCGAGAAGAACTGCTGCTGCGCCTTACGGAATTTAAAGCGGGCAACAAGCTGCTGGAGGCCCAGCGCCTGGAGCAGCGCACCCAGCTTGACCTGGAAATGATTGAAGAAATGGGCTATTGCCCTGGTATTGAAAACTATTCCCGCCACCTGGACGGCCGCGTGGAAGGGCAGGCCCCTTCCTGTTTGCTGGACTACTTCCCGGACGACTTCATATTTTTCATAGATGAATCGCATATAACTGTTTCTCAGGTTGGGGCCATGTCCAAGGGCGACCGGGCACGCAAGCAAACGCTTGTGGATTACGGCTTCCGCCTGCCATCGGCGCTGGATAACCGCCCCTTGCGTTTTGAGGAATTTTTGGAACGCATGGGCCAGGCCGTGTATGTTTCCGCCACGCCCGGCCCGTGGGAACTGGAACGGTCTCAGGGCCTGGTCATAGAACAGGTCATACGCCCCACCGGCCTTTTGGACCCGCCCGTGGAAGTGCGGCCCAGCAAGGGGCAAATGGACGACCTTATGGCGGAATGCCGCCTGCGGGCCGCGCGGGACGAGCGCGTGCTGGTAACCACGCTAACCAAGCGCATGGCCGAAGATTTGACGGAATACTTGAACCAGATGGGCGTCGCTGCCCGCTATTTGCATTCCGATATCGACACGCTGGAACGCATGGCAATTATCCATTCCCTGCGCCGCAAGGAATTTGACGTGCTGGTGGGCATAAACCTTTTGCGGGAAGGGCTGGATATACCGGAAGTTTCTCTTGTGGCTATTCTGGATGCGGATAAAGAAGGCTTTTTGCGTTCACGCGGGTCGCTTATTCAGACCTTTGGCCGGGCGGCCCGCAACAGCGCCGGGCAAGTCATTCTGTATGCGGATTCCATAACCGCCTCCATGCGGGCCGCCATTGATGAAACAGCCCGCCGCCGCGCCAAGCAGGAAGATTACAACCTGCTTAACAACATAACCCCGGCCACCATACGCAAGGAAGTTGAAACGCCCTTTGACAAGCTTTTTGCCCGTGACGCGCAAAAAGAAGGCCGCCACAAGGGCAGCCACCGCCTGAAAGTTGCGGAACCGCCTGAAAATATGGCAGTTTATACCAACCCGGCGGACTTGGCCAAGCTTATAAAACAGTTGGAAAAAGAAATGCGTGACGCCGCGAAAAACCTGGAATTTGAACAGGCCGCCGAACTGCGAGACCGCATAAGCCTGCTGCGGGAAAGGCTGTACGTTGCCGGGGCCGGTGAGGTAAGCTAAGCTAAGCCTTGGAACAATCCGCTTTATAAACGCGCTAGTTGCCCCGGCTGCCTTCATAAACCCGCACGGCCTGGCGGGAATTGGCTTCACCCGCGCTGGTTGTGGGCACGTCGTTGTAATACAGCGCCCCGGGGTGCAGGTCATACTTGTCCGCCTGTTGTGAGTAATGGCGCATGGGCGGGAAGTGTTCAATAGCCAGCGGGGCCAGCACAAAAACCACAATCCACAAACAACCAAGGGCTACAGCCAGGCGCAACAGGCGTTTTTTCAGCGGCAATTCCTGAATATTTTCAACTTGTTTTTGTTCCATAAACAGATTCCGCTCATAAAGTAATTTGATTTGTATTGCTGCCCAAATGCGCGGGGGCGTGCCCTGGCCGCCAGGGGCATTCTTATGCCGGTTGCCCGTGTTCCGCCTTTAATTCAAGGCGGAACACGGGCTTTTATAACACCTAGATGTTATGGGTTATTTCCGGGAAAACAAGGTAGAACATAATGTACGCCATGGTCAGGGTAAGCACAAGGTTCAGCGATTGGCCCACAACATAAAGGATAAGCGGCTTGCCGCCCTTGAAGTAGGGGGCAAGTTCGCGGAAGTTGGTTGCCAGGCCAATGGCTGTGAAGGCCAGGGCGAAGAACCAGCCGCGCAGGGGGCTTGTCCAGCCCTTTACCAGGCCTTCGGTCAGCATGGCGTTGGAAAGGCCGCCCAGGCTGCCGCTAAGAATGGAGCAGAGTATGGAAGCCGTCAAAAAGCCAAGCACAAACTTGGGAAAACGGTTCCAAATTTCCAGTACAGAAACGCGCTGTCCGGGCACGCAATCTACCTTGGCGCACCAGTAAACTGCAACGCCAAAGGCTGTTACGCCTATAAGCACGTTTTGAATCATTTTGATGGTTACGGCCACATACATGGCCTTTTCACCCAAAAAGGCCCCGGCAGCGGCAACCGCGCCCGTGGCGTCAATGGTGCCGCCCATCCAGGCCCCGCCCAAAATGTCCGGCATGCCAACCATGCGGATGAAGGCCGGCATGGCTATCATCATAATGGCGGTGAATACCAGGGAAAGGCCAACAGCAAGGGTAAGTTCCTCTTTTTTGGCCCGGCAGGCCGCGGCTGTGGCAATGGCGGCCGATGTGCCGCAAACGCTCATATCCGCCGAAATGGTAATGTTCAGGGTTTTGGAAGGTATTTTAAGCACCTTTTGACCAAAAATAAAGGTAGTTATAAGCACTATCGGCGTGACCACCCAGGCCACAAAAATACCCGGCGTGCCAATGGCGATGATTTTATCCATCAGCACTTCCGCGCCCAAAAGCACCAGGCCGGTTTTAATAAAAAATTCCACTTGCAGGGCCGGTTTTATAAACTTGGGCGTGCCAATGGTGTTGGCTATGACCATGCCAATTACAATGGCCCAGGCCTCTGCCCCAAAGCCGTATTTTTTCATCCAGCTTTGTCCGCCCATCATAAAGGCCAGCACGGCCACCAAAAACACCACAGAAAAACCTATGATGAATCTTATCGGGTTGTGGCCCATAAAAAACATACCAATAGATAAAAATACCGCTATCCCCGCGCCCAGCATAAGCAAAGAGGGGAAGATGTTAAAAGCTTTTGTTTTGGCTTTGGCGGAATCTTTGGAATAGGCCTTGCCGGCCTCGCGCCATTCTTCAATCATTTTAGTGGCGGCGCTGTTAAGTTCCGTATTTTTGAAGGCGGCGTCGGCAGCGGCCTTTTGGGCCTCTTCAGCCTTGACAAGGGCGGCGTCCAAAGCTGCCTTGGCAGCTTCAGCCTTGGGCTTGGCCTTGTCGGCAACGGCCTTGGCGGCTTCTTCAGAAAGTATGAAGGCGTCTACCGGGTTGTCTTGCCAGGAACCGGGCGCTTTCAACAAATTGGCGGCCCACTTGCCGAAGTCATTATTTCTGGCGCGCTGGGCGTTGCTTTCAGCGTCGGCTTTGTACCATTCAATAGTTTTCAGGCCGGTTTCCTCATAGTTGGTCAACTTGAGTTGTTCGGCCATAATTTTTTCATTTTTTGCCACAGTGCTGGCTATTTTTTCCGGCACTGTATGCGTAAGCATGAAATAACCGACAAGAATCAAAATAAAACCAAGCCATATGGCCCAGTAATCTTCCTTTTTCCATAAGTCGGAAAGTTTGCTTCTTCCATCATCAACAACAACATCTAAAGTTTTTTCTTGCATAAATTACCCCTTGGACGGTGAATTGTTTATAGTCTCTTATTATTACTCCATTTGTAAAAATACTGCTTGCCGCTTAACTCCTTGCGCTTCAGCATATTTGAATATGCCGTCTTAATGTTGGTATGCGGAAGTTTTGCAGCGTCTTCCGCAACCAATATGCGTAGCTTGTGTTTTTAATAACAAAGATTAATAAAAAAGTATATCCCATTCCATAAAGATTATGACCTTTCCAGGCAATTATGTAAGGCCTTGCGCAATACGCCAGGCCTTTGGGGCGGCGCGGTTGGCCCTGTATAAACTCATTGCTTTTAGAAAACTTACCTAGTATTATCCACCCCGGAAAATATGACGGGGTTTCATCAACTGCCTTTTATGCCATAGATGGGGCAAGGCCGCGTCAAAACATCACTGGTTGCAAAACCGGAGCAAAAACTGATGAACAGGAACAAAACCGCCCTGGTGCTTGGGGGCAAAACCGGCCTGCTTGGGCGCCCGCTGGTCGCGGCGCTTAAAGGTGCCGGGTTCAGTGTCAAGGCCACGGCAGGCCATGAGGATATGGCGCTTTATCAAAGCACGGACGCCCTTACGGAATATGTTGACCGTATTGAGCCGGATTATATCTTCAATACCATTGCCTATACCCAGGTTGACAAGGCGGAGGATGAACCGGAAGCCGCCGGTTTTTTAAACGCTTCTTTTCCCGGCATGCTGGGCCGCATAGTGAAAACGCGGCCCATACATCTTGTGCATTACAGCACGGATTTTGTTTTTCAAGGTAACAAAAATGTCCCCTACAAGCCGGACGACCCAACCGGCCCGCTTTCCATCTACGGCAAAACCAAGCTGTCCGGGGAACAGGCCCTGTTGGAACAAGCCCTGAACGCCTGTTCCATTATCCGTAGCGCCTGGCTTTTTGGCCCGGGCAAAAAAAACTTTATCACGACCATACTTGGGCTTTGCCGCAAAAACGGCACAGTGCGCGTGGTGGACGACCAGACCGGTTCCCCCACCTATACGGTTGACCTGGCGCAATATTCTGTAAAACTTGTGGAATTTGGCGCGACCGGCCTTTTTCACATTGCCAACGGCGGGCAGGCAAGCTGGTGTGAATTTGCCACAGAAGCCGTGCGTTGTGCGCAGGTGGAATGTTCAGTCACCCCCATAGCGTCTGCGGAATACCCGCAAAAAGCCACACGCCCGGCCTATTCGGTGCTGGATGCGTCAAACTTTACACGGGTAACCGGCATTACGCCCCGCCCCTGGCCCCAGGCCTTGCGGGAATATTTGTTGCTTGAAGAAAGTCATCAGGAAATTCAATAAAATGTCTATATTAGATGCTATTTGGCGTAACATTTGCGGCGCTTTTAAAGATACCCTGTCAACGTCAATTACCTTGTTCAAGGTAATGATTCCGGTGCTTATTCTGGTAAAAATCTGCACGGAATTTGGGCTGATAAAATACATTGCCATGCCGCTTGAACCAATCATGCTGCTGGTGGGCCTGCCGGTGGAAATTGGCCTGGTGTGGGCCACCGGCATGTTGGTAGGGGTTTACAGCAGCCTGGCCCTGTATGCCAGCTTTGTGCTGATTATGCCGGAACCGCTTAGCGTGGCCCAGGTTACCGTAATGGCCACCATGATTCTTGTGGCGCACGGTTTGCCGCTTGAAGGGCAGGTATCCAAACAATGCGGCCTTAACCCGGTGTTTCAAATCCTTTTGCGCATTGTCGCGGCCATTGGGCTGGGCTTTATTCTACACCGCATTTTTGCCGGCTTCAATTTGTTTACGGAACCCGCCGTGCTGCTTTGGGAAAGCGCGCCGGAACCGGACGGCCTGCATTATTGGGCCTGGGGCCAGCTGAAACAATTGCTGATGCTAAGCGGGGTAATTTTTGTTCTGCTGCTTTGCATGCGCATTTTGCGTGCCTTGCGCATTTTTGATGTGCTGAATTTTTTGTTGCGCCCCTTGCTGAAAGTTTTGGATATAAGCGACGCGGCGTCCGGCATGACGGTGTTCGGCATACTGCTTGGCCTGCTTTACGGAAGCGGCCTTATTATACAGGAAGCGCAAAGCGGCGCGGTAAGCCACAAAGACGTGTTCACCAGCTTTTCGCTTATGAGCCTTTCCCACGCCATTGTTGAAGATACCTTGCTGGTGCTGGCGCTTGGGGCCAGCATGTTTGGCGTGTTCTGGGGCAGGTTGTTCTTTTCCTTGCTTGTTGTGGCCCTGCTTTCCCGTATTTACGGGTACTTTATGGTAAAAAGGCAGACCGCTTAAATCAATTTGAAAGGCTGTAGCATGCAAAATAACTCAAACGCGCCCATATGGATTTCCGCCGGGGAAACGTCCGGCGACATCCACGGGGCGGAACTTTTGAAGGCCCTGCGCAAGGCCTTGCCAGACCGCCGCTTTATCGGCATGGGCGGCCCGGCCATGCGCGAGGCCGGGCTGGACTGCCTTTATGACATCAAACGTCTTTCTGTCATGGGCATTACGGAAGTTGTTTCCCATTTACCCGGCATCATGCGCCTTTTTGGGGAAATTGAAATAAGCCTGAAGCTGCACCGCCCGGCCGCCCTGGTGGTGATAGATTCGCCGGATTTTCACTTTCGCGTCATTGAAAAGGCCGCGGCCCTGAACATTCCGGTCTATTATTACATAAGCCCCAAACTTTGGGCCTGGCGCCAAGGCCGGGCCAAGTTCATTAAAAAGCACGTCAAGCGCCTTATTTCCATTTTGCCTTTTGAAGAGGAATTTTATAAAAAATTCGGGGTACAGGTGGATTATGTGGGTAACCCACTGGTAGACCTGCTGAATTTGGAAGAACTGGATAAAATACCCCCGCAACCGGAATATGTGGGCATTTTGCCGGGCAGCCGCAAAAGCGAGGTGCTGCCCCTGGTGCCGGAATTTGCCGCTGCCGCGTCCATTATGCACGCGGCCCGGCCGGAGCTGGAATTTCATTGCGTCCGCGCGCCGGGCATAGATGCCGAACAGCTGCGCGCCCTGTGGAAAAGCCCGGCCCCCCTGCATTTGCATGAACCGGAAGGGCGCTATGAACTTATGCGCCGCTGCAACATCATAATGGCCGCATCCGGCACTGCCACGCTGGAATGCGCCCTTATCGGCACCCCGACCCTGGTGGCCTATAAAGTTTCCGCCCTTAGCGGGCTTGTGGGCAAAACCTTTATAAAGGTGCCCTATGTCAGCCTGCCCAACCTTATAGCCCGCAAAGAAGTGTTCCCGGAATTTTTGCAGGCTGATTGCAAGGGGGAAAAGTTGGCAGCCACAGCCCTTGCCTGGCTGCGCCCACAAAACAGCAAGCTGGAAGAACTGCGGAAGGAACTGGCCGAACTGCGGCACAAGGTGGGGGAACCGGGCGTTGCAGAACGCGCCGCCCGGGTGATAGCGCAAGATTTCAGGTAGAATGGCCTTAGGCTGAACGCCGGCTGCGTTAGCGCTTAAGCGTCAAGTTCACGCATAAGACGGCCAATGTATTGCATTTGGCGGCGTTTACTTTCATTGCCGGGCATTTTTTTCCAGGCCAGTACGGCCTCAAGCAGTTCCGGGGCCAGATTCATTTTTTTCAAGGCGTTCGGGTCAAGCTTGCACAGGGCTTCTCCGCGTTCTTGCAAGGCTGTGCTTTCACGTTTTTTTTGCGACCGGCTTTTTTCCGGCTCATCAACTCCGCGCAGGAATTGTGTTTCTTGTTGCATGGCTTGCTCCCTTGCTTTTGCTTCGCGGCAGGGTAAATAAATTTTTTCGCTTTGTCCACCCGCCGGGCGGGCAATTATTATGAATTTTAAATATACCAATTGTAAAGAGGGATTTGAGTTATGAAGATATGCATCATCGGCACTGGCTATGTGGGTTTGGTAAGCGCGGCCTGCTTTGCGGAAATGGGCAATGACGTTTATTGCATAGACAAAAATCCTAAAATAGTTGAGGCCCTTAAGTCAGGCCAGGTGCATATTTATGAACCTGGCCTTGAAGATATGGTACAGCGCAACCACAAGGACGGCCGCCTGAATTTTTCCGGCAAGCTTGAGGACGGGCTGGCAGAGGCTGAACTGGCCTTTATTTGCGTGGGCACCCCGCCAAGGGAAGATGGTTCTTGTGACCTTTCTTTTGTGGAAGGCGTGGCGGAAGAAATAGGCCGCCTTATGCCGGATTCCGACCTGCGGCCCCTGATTGTTGTTGATAAATCCACTGTTCCGGTGGGCACAGCCGACAGGGTTAAGGCCATAACCGCCGCCCAGTTGGCAAAGCGCGGCGTAACGCGCGGTTTTTATGTTGTTTCCAACCCGGAGTTTTTGAAGGAAGGCGACGCCATAAACGACTTTATGAAGCCGGACAGAGTGGTCATAGGCACAGACAGCCAGGAGGCAGCAGAGGTTCTGCAACTTTTGTACAGCCCCTTTGCCCGCAACCGCGACAAAATTATCCTTATGAACATACGCAGCGCGGAAATGACCAAATACGCGGCCAACTGCATGCTGGCCACAAAAATATCTTTTATAAATGAAATAGCCAACCTGTGTGAAAAAGTTGGGGCCAACGTGCGCGATGTGCGCACGGGCATAGGTTCCGACCACCGCATCGGCTACCATTTTATTTACCCCGGCCTGGGTTATGGCGGTTCCTGCTTCCCCAAGGACGTAAAGGCGCTTATTCGCACCGCGCGGGAACATGGTGTTGTCCCCGGCCTTCTAGAAGCGGTGGAAGACGTAAACATGCGGCAAAAAGTCAGAATGGCGGAACGCATGGAAGCCTGGTTCAAGCCGGAAACGGGCAGGGGGGGCATAAAAGGCAAAACCATAGCCATGTGGGGCCTGGCCTTCAAGGCGAACACAGACGACATGCGCGAAGCCGCGTCGCTGGATATAATTGCCTACCTTACCGGGCGTGGGGCCAAAATAAAGGCCTATGACCCGGTAGCCGCGGAAAATGCCAAAGAGATATTCAAAAACAATCCCGCGGTGGAAATTGTGGGCAACCAGTATGATGCCCTTGAAGGGGCGGATACCCTGGTTGTTGTAACTGAATGGAACCAGTTCAGAACACCGGATTTTAAGCGTATAAAAAAACTTTTAAAGCACCCGGTTGTTTTTGACGGCAGAAACCTGTATTCTCCAAAAAGTATGGCGGCTGTCGGGCTGGAATACTTCAGCGTTGGCGTTGAGGCATCATAAAAAATCAAGCATTTCAATGTGTGAATGCGTAAAAGAGCCGGGTGAAAAAATCCGCGCTGGTTAAACGCTTTAACAAAGTTTTTGTAATGCCATGAATTTCATAAAAAAATACAACATCTTTAAAGAAAAGATTACGTACTCTGATGACCGCATAGATACCGGCCTTGGGGTAACTGTGCGCAACTTTGACTTTCAGTCCTGGCCGCATTTTTCTCAGGACTTGAGTGACGGAAAAAGCGCGGCCATTCTGGAACATGCGCTGTCCGGGCCAGGCGCGGGGGACGGCGGTGCAAGCGGGTTGTCCGGTGTTGCCGCAGGCGGTTCCATTGCCCCGGCGGAAGCGCCGGACGAATTGCAAAACCTGCTGGACATGCGCGATGACATAGTGGCGGAAAATCTTTCCTTCCGCTATCACCTGATGTTGCCCGCCGGCGTGGAACGCGCGGAAGATATAATTCTGCTTTTCCACGGCCTGAATGAAAAATACTGGCATAAATACTTCCCATGGTCGGCCCGGCTGGTTGAACAAACCGGCAAGGCCGTGCTTATGTTCCCCATTGCCTTCCATATGAACCGCGCCCCGGCGTTGTGGAGCGACCCGCACACCATGTTCGGGCTTAGCCGCGCGCGCAAGCAGCAGTACCCTTCTGTGGTTGGATCCACCCTTTCCAATGTGGCCCTTAGCACCCGCCTGCACAACCGGCCGGATCGTTTCATATGGTCTGGGCTGGAATCATACCATGATGTAATAGACCTGGTGCAAGGCATTAAAAATGGCCTGCACCCGGCCATTGCGCCCAATGCCGGAATAGACTTCTTTTCCTATTCCATCGGCACTTTTTTGGGCGAAATACTTATGATGACCAACCATAACGGCTGGTTCAGCCAGGCAAAATACACATCTTTTTGCGGTGGGCCGGTTTTTAACCGTCTTTCTCCGGTTTCCAAGTTTATTATGGATAGCGAGGCCTGCGTTGCCCTGTATTCATATTTTGTGGAACATCTTGAAAGCCATATGCGTGAAAATAAACAG
>JAVBMP010000143.1:0-7900 GCA_031552315.1 Desulfovibrionaceae bacterium
CGGCTGCGGGCCGAGATCGACCGAGGCGGCATCCGTACTGGTCGCCGCCGCCGTGGCCGGCATCAGCGTTCGCGGATCGCGCGGTTCGGTGTTGCACTCGGATGGATCGGGGATCACGATGCTCGATGCGGCCCCGGCTCCGAGCGAGCGGATGTAGGCAACGACATCGTTCATCTCCTGTTGCGAAAGAATCCCGGCGAATCCCGGCATTCCGCTCTGGGGGAATCCGGTCGAGACCATCGCCACCATCCGCGCCCCGCGCGCCGCCACCCGGGCCACGTTGTCCCGCTTGATCCCGCCGATGGCCACCCAGGGGATCGGCACGTGACCGACGGCGTAGTCGACGTAGTCCAGCCCGACCGGCGCGCCGACGTCGCGCTTGGTCGCGGTGGCGAAGACGGGGCCGATGCCAATGTAGTCCGCGCCTGCCGCCACCGCCCGTTGCGCCTGTTCCGGCGCGTGGGTCGAGACCCCCAGCAGGCGGTCGGGCCCGATCAACTCCCGCACCGCCGCCGGCGGCAGGTCGTCTTGCCCCACATGCACGCCGTCCGCGTCACAAAGCAGGGCCAGAGAGGCGTGATCGTTTATGATGAAGCAGGCCCCGGCCTCTCGCGTCAGGGCGCGGATGGCGCGGCATTCCGCAAGCATTACGCCCATTTTGCGTTCCTTTTCCCGGTACTGGATAATTTTTATGCCGTTTTCCAGCATTTGCCGCGCCACTTCAATGTTGGAACGCCCGCGCGAAAGGGCATGGTCTGTCAGGCCATAAAGGTCTGTTTGGGGAAATAGCATGGCTGCGCCTTATTTTTGCTTGCGGTTTTCGTCAGAATCTTCATGCCCAACAGATTTATCGGGCGGATTTATCGGGTTCAACTGGTTCAAGTAAGGCCGCGTTTGCCCACAAGTATTCCAGCGCGGCCTCCGCCTGCAGGGCTGCGGCCTGCATTACACGCGGGGCCAGAGGGGGAAAATCCGCCCCGACCTCGCTGGTGAAATCGCCCACGCAGACCAGACGGGAACCCATGCGCCGTTTTTGCATGGCCCCTTCAGAACCGCCAAGCCCGCCTATGCCGGAAGCCGCCACCACAAAATGCCCGGCCCGGACAAGGGTGTTGCACAAAAGGGCTTTATCCGCCGCCTGGTCAAGGGCTTCCACCACCACGGCGCAACCCGCGAAAATTTCCAGCAGGCTTTCCGCCCGCAAACGGGCCGGGAATAGCTCTATTTCCAGCCCCGGATCAAGGCGCAGCAGGCTTTCCGCCAAGGCGTCCACCTTCAGGCGGCCAAGGTCTTCCGGGAAATAGGCCTGGCGGTTCAGGTTGGATTCTTCCACCCGGTCAAAATCCGCCAGCAGGAAATGCCGCACCCCGCTGCGCGCCAGCAGCATGGCGCAGTTGGAACCCAGCCCCCCCGCCCCGGCTATGCCCACTTTGCCTGCGCCAAAGGCCCGCAGTTGCGCCGGGCTTAAGTAGCGCATCAGCCCGCGTTGCAGGGCTGTGGCTTCCAAAGCCGATGTCATGGCTGAAGGGCTTGATCGGGCCGTTTTGCCTTGCTTTGCCAGTTTGGCCGTATGAGTCGTTTTGCCGGAACGGCTCATAGCGCTGCCCCGGCGTTCAGGCCCAGGGTTTGCAGTTGCCCGCCGCCAAGTTCCCCTTGCCCGTCTCCGGGCAGGAGCCAGTCGGTAAACACCGGCTGGTAGCCCAGGCGTTCAAGGGCTGCGCACATTTCCGGCACGTTGCGCGGGTCTGAAATATCAAACTGCGGGGTATTGCCGCCATCTTGTTCTACATGCCCGCCCACAGCCGTGCATACCCCGGCAGAAACGCGCGTTACGCCAAGGGGGACAAGGTTGTCGCGCAGGGCGGCGCTTTCCCGCGTGGAAAGGGTTATGCCCGCCTGAGGCAGGAAGCAGCGCAGGGCCACAAGGGCTTGCACCAGGTCGGCATCTGTAACCGGCAGGGGGGTGAAGGGGGCCTCGCCGCCCTCGGCATGCGTGGTCATGCGCGGCAGGGAAATGCTGATTTCCGCTTCCGGGTACAGGCGGGCCAAAAAATGCGCATGCATGCCGGTATGGAAAATGTCTTCACGCCAGTCGGCCAGGCCCAGCAAGGCCCCAAGGTTTACCGCCCGCATGCCCCCTTCCAGCGCCCGCTGGGGAGAATCCAGCCGTTTGGCGAAATCGCGCTTTGGCCCGCCGGGGTGCAGTTTGGCATACAAGACCGGGTCATAGGTTTCCTGAAACATGGTCATGGAATCTACCCCGGCTTGCGCCAATTTGGCGTATTCCGGCACGGTAAAGGCGGGCACCTCCACGCCTACGGAAGAGAAAAGCCCGGAAATTGTCCTGGCGCAATCCGCCAGATAATCCACCCCGGTAATGCGCGGGGCATCGCCGGTAAGCAGAAGGATTTTGCGCAGCCCGGTGGCGGCAATGGCCTTGCCTTCTTCCAGCACTTCCGCCAGGCTGAGTTTGCGGCGTTCAATATCCCGCCGGGTGCTGAACCCGCAATAGACGCAACGGTTGGTGCAAAAATTCGCCAGATAAAGCGGGGTGAAAAGCTGCACGGCCCGGCCGAAGTAGCGCAAGGTTTCCGCCCGGGCGCGTTGGGCCAGGGGTTCCAAAAAGTTCACAGCCGCCGGGGAAAGCAGGGCGGCAAAATCGCGCGGGCTTAAAGACGCGCCTTCCGCTGCCAAAACAGCCCGCACGTCTTCTGATGTGAACGGGCGGCCCAAGGCCTTAAAATCCGCCACATTGCGCCGCAATTCCTGCAAGCGCGGATAAAACCCCCGCGGGTAGGGCTGATATTTTTCAAGTTCTTTCATCTGAATATCTTTCCTTGCGGGTTCAGGCCCGGCAAGTGTTTATAAAGTCATCGCGCAATAGCCTTCTGAGGCCGTTGCACAATGGCCTTTTTGCCCTTTTACTGCGTCGTGCTTCATCCCGCGCGACGGTCATATATGCTTGAATATACTCCCTCCGCACGGAACTCGCACTCCTTGTAAAAGAACAAAAAATCTCATTGTGCAATGGCCTCCTGCTGTGCATAAGCTGTCAGTTTGCGCCGGACAAAAACCCGGTAAGCGAATGCCCATGTTCCGGTGAAGACGCGGCGGAACCTGTGGCCAGCACCCGGCCCGGCCCGGCCAGCCAGGCCTGGCGCCCGGCCCGCACGGCCTCGCCAAAGGCCCGCGCCATGCGCAAAGGGTCTGCCGCTCCGGCAATGGCCGTGTTCACCAGGCAGGCGGCAGCGCCCATTTCCATGGCCTCGCAGGCTTGCGAGGGGCGGCCTATTCCGGCATCCACAATGACGGGCAGGTCAATTTCTTCCAGCAGGATGCGGATCATTTCTTTGGTCATAAGCCCCCGGTTGCTGCCAATGGGCGCGCCAAGGGGCATTACCGCCGCCGCCCCGGCGTTTTGCAGGTCACGGGCAACGTACAGGTCAGGGTTCATGTAGGGCAGCACGACAAAGCCTTCCTTTGCCAGGGCTTCCGTGGCGCGGGCCGTGGCGTAACCATCGGGCAGCAGGTGGCGGGCATCTGCAATAACTTCAATTTTTATCCAGTTGCCGGCCCCGGCGGCGCGGGCCAGACGGGCCAGGCGCACGGCCTCTTCCGCTGTGCGCGCCCCGGAGGTGTTGGGCAAAAGCTGCATATGCGGCGGAATGTGGTTCATAATGCCTTCCCTTCCGCCTTCACCCCGCATATTCACCCGGCGCAGGGCCACGGTAATAACCTCTGCCCCGGAGGCCTCGGCCACCGCCGGAATAAGGCTGTCCGCCCCGTATTTGCCCGTGCCTATGAAAAGGCGGCTTTTCAGCGCCCGCCCGCCTATGACCAGCGCGTCTTCAACTGCTTCCGGCGCGATTATTTCCGACATTATCAGCCTCCGCCCACAAAATGGATTAATTCAATGCTGTCGCCGTCTTGCAAGGTGGTCTTCGCAAAGGCTTCCGGCGCGGCAATCTGTTGGTTAAGTTCCACCACCAGCCGTTCAGGCTTCAAGCCGGCGGAATCCAGAAAGGCGGCAAGGGTTGCGCCGCGCGGGGCTTGCGCGGTTTCACCGTTTACCGTGATATTTATAGCTGTTTCAGGCATGTTTATCTCACTCTTTTGAACATCTTTTCCAGTTCCGCCTCGCCCAGGGCCAATACAACGGGCCGCCCGTGCGGGCAAAAAAGATTTTCTGGCGTTTTTTGCCACTGGGACAACAGGCCAAGGGCCTCATCCCGGCTTAGGGCCTGCCCGGCCTTTATGGCGGCGCGGCAAGACAAAAGCGCTATAAGGCCTTGCAGATCCGGCGCTTTTTGTTCCGCCAGCACGGCGCGGAGAAATTCTTTGGCTTCTCCCACGCCCAGCAGGGGGGGCAGGCCGCTTACCAGCAGGCGGTAGCGGCCCGGCAGCTGGCCGGATTGTTGCTGGCCCGGCTGTTGCTTGCCGGGCTGTTGCTGGCCGGGCTGTGTTGGGCCGGATCGCGCCGCATCTGGCCCGGCATCAACTTCCGCAATGCTTGTTGCGGAAGCCGGGGCGCTTTCCAGCCGGAAGCCAAGGCGTTGCAGGGCGGGCCCAAGGCTTTGCAAAAGTTCTTCTTCCGCCGGGTGCAGGGGCAGTTCCAGCGGCAGGGCCAAAAGCTGGCTGTTGCCGGAATTGGCCGCCTGGCTGAAGCGGTGCATCAAGATGCGTTCATGCGCGGCGTGCTGGTCAAACAGCAAAAGTTCCCGCCCCTTGAGCACAATCAGGTAAGTTTCCGCAAGCTGCCCAAGATAGGTCAGGCCGCCCGTAGAGGCTGCCGCGCCCGGCATTGCGGCCCCGGTTACAAAAGGCGTTGCGCCCGGCATTTGGCCCTCTGGCGCGGAAGGCGCGGCGTAAGGGTAGGCCGTTGCGGGCTGCGGGCCATAAAGTGCCGGGCTTTCCCGCAGGGGCAGGCCGCCGGGGGCATTTATGCGCAAGGCGTTTGTTACGGCTTGCCCGGTCGGCCAGGCCTGTTCAGCCTGTCCCGCCTGTCCCGCCTGCTCAGCCTGTTCAGGCTGCCAGGCCTGTTCCGTTTGCATTGCCTGTTCCGCAAGTGATCTTGCGTTTGGCATAATACCGGGGACGGCTTCCGGCATTACATTCAACAACTCCGCTTCATCCCCTTCCGGGCGCGTTTTGTTGAAGCCGGTTAGCAGAGACGGTTCATCCATTACGCCCCAGAAGCCTTGCGGCGCGTGGCGTTGGGGGTAGGGCGGCCTGTTTGCTGTTCCGGCTCTTTGTTCCGCGGCTTCCGTTCCTGTAGCGCCCCCTGCCTCTGGCCTTGCCGGGTAGGCCAGCGTGGGAAAAATGGCCGGGTCAGTCTCTGAAGTGCCGCCGATTTCCCCCCGGGCCTCGGCCTGCTCCAAAGCGGATTGCACGGCCCGCCGCACGGTGGCGAACACCGGGCTTTCATCACGGAAGCGCACTTCGCTTTTGGCCGGGTGTACGTTTACATCCACCTCTTCCGGGTCTATTTCCAAATAAAGCACAATTTGCGGGTATTCGCGGCTTAACAGGCGGCCTTTGTAAGCCTCTCGCACGGCCTGCTGCAACAGGCGGTTGTTCACCGCCCGGTTGTTCACGTAAAACAGCATGCGGTCGGCCTTGACCTGGGCGGAACCGGGCCGCCCGGTCAGGCCATGCGCGTAGATGCCCTCGCGCTTCAGCCCAAAGGGCAAAAGCCCTTCCACCACCGCTTCCGGCCAAATTTGCGCCAGCCGGGCAGGCAGGCTGGAACCGGCGGGAAAGCGCAGCACTTCCCGCCCGCCCGCCTTGAAAATAAAGGAACAATCCATGCGGGCAAGGGCCAGCCGGGCCAGAAAGTCCTGACAACGCTTTTGTTCCGTGGCCGGGGTTTTCAAAAACTTCAGCCGGGCCGGGACATTGGCAAAAAGGTCGCGCACCTCTACCAGGGTACCGGGGCGCATGGCCGTTGGCCCGCTGGCGCTTACCCGACCGTGCGTCACTTCTATGTAGGCGGCGTCAGGATACGCGTCCGGGGCGTCAGGATACACGCCAGAATACGCGCCAGAACACGCGTTTGGGGCCGCGCCAACTTCCGCGCTTTTGCCTGCGCCGCGCGGCAAACTGGCCAGACGCAGGGTAGAAACGGACGCCACGCTGGGCAAGGCCTCCCCCCTGAAGCCGTAACTGGCTATGCGCAACAGTTCCGCAAAAGAGGCCAATTTGCTGGTAGCGTGTCGGGTAAGGGCAAGTTCCAGCTCATTTTCCGGTATGCCGCGCCCGTTGTCCTGTACGGCTATATAAGACTGACCGCCGTCTTCAACGGTGACGGCAATTTCCGTGGCCCCGGCATCCAGGCTGTTTTCTACCAGCTCTTTCAGCACGCTGGCCGGGCGTTCCACCACTTCCCCGGCGGCAATCTGGTTGCGCAGTTCCGGGGGCAGCATGGCGATATGGCGTGTAGGTTCAAGGCTCATGCGTTTTTGTTAATACAAAGCCGCAAAAAAGACAAATGGGTAAATGCCCCCAAAAGGGCCATTGCGCAACGGGCTCAAATGGCGTGTTGACATAAGGCGCGGCCTGTGTTTGTTTTGTGCTACCTATTTATTATGAAGAGGCCATTGTGCAACGGCCTCATAAAAGGATTTGCCAAAATGGAAACAGTTGTACTGGCAACCCGCAACCCGGGCAAAGTGAAGGAACTGGCCGCCCTGCTGGCCGGGCGCGGCATTGCGGTGTTGGGGCTTGACGCCTTCCCCGGCTTGCCGGAAGTGGAGGAAAGCGGCCAGACCTTTGAGGAAAACGCCCTTTTGAAGGCGCGGGCCGTGTGCAAGGCCACCGGGCTTACCGCCGTGGCAGATGATTCCGGGTTGGAAGTGGCGGCCCTGAACAACGCGCCGGGGGTATTTTCCGCCCGTTTCAGCGCCATGGCGGGCGGTGAGGCGGGCGACGCGGCCAACAACGCACACCTTTTGGCCCTGTTGCGGAACGTACCGCCGGAAAGGCGCCAGGCCCGCTTTGTCTGCGTGGTTGCCGTATGCGCCCCGCAAAAAATGGAAAACAGTGAAGCCGGAACCGGAAAAAACGCCGAAGCGTGGCAACCCCAAGAATTTACCGCCCGTGGCGAATGGGACGGGCAAATAGCCCTGAAACCGGCCGGAGAACAGGGCTTTGGCTATGACCCCCTGTTTTTTGACCCGGAACTGGGCCGCACCGCCGCGCAAATGACGGCGGAGACCAAAAACAGCCGCAGCCACCGGGGCAAGGCCTTGCAAGCCCTGCTGACGGGCTGGCCCGCCGCGCTTAAATGAGACCATTGGAGGCCATTGCGCAATGGCCTTTAACGCGCCCAACTTGAAATGAGGCTGTTGCGCCAAACCTGAAAACATACCACACACACGAGGAAGCCATGCCCATAGAACGCACTGTGGAAGAATTGCGCGCCCTGCTCGGGCCTATAAAAAGCATTGCCATAATAGGGGCCAAAGACAGCCCCGGCCAGCCGGTTGACCGGGTGGGCCGTTACCTGATGGAAGCGGGCTTTGAGGTATGGCCCGTGCACCCGGCGCGGGCCACGGTGTGGGATAAACCGGCCTGCAAGACCGTAACCGCCCTGCCCAAAAGCCCGGACGCCGTGGTGCTTTTTCGCGCGCCGGAATTTTGCCCCGGCCACGCGCGGGAATGTCTGGAACTGCGCCCCCTGCCCAAACTT
Organism: Desulfovibrionaceae bacterium; assembly: GCA_031552315.1. GTDB lineage: Bacteria > Desulfobacterota > Desulfovibrionia > Desulfovibrionales > Desulfovibrionaceae > JAVBMP01. Next base: position 7,688 of record JAVBMP010000143.1, read on the forward strand.
TTCTGGATGCAGCTTGGCATTTCCAGCCCGGAGGCGGAGGCGTTGATGCGCGCAGCCGGGGTAAGCGTGGTGCAAGACGCCTGCATTATGGTTGAACACAAGAAATTGGTTTAAAATAATTTCAAATGGGGCCGTTGCACAATGAGAATTTTTGTTCTTTTACAAGGAGTGCGAGTTCCGTGCGGAGGGAGTATATTCAAGCATATATGACCT
>JAVBMP010000146.1:0-9252 GCA_031552315.1 Desulfovibrionaceae bacterium
AGATTTTGACCCCTACCTGATAAAAGTATTTTTGCGCCATACTGATGAAGTCAAAGGTTTTTTGGAAGAGCCACAGTTGTAAACCGTCACCCCGGCCGTTCCGTTTTGGTTGCGGGCACTATGGCGCAAGGGTTTTCCCAACAAAATTTTCAGCCATATGCCTGTATAATTGGCGGTAATTTATGCGCACAACTATTTTTATACGCATACTCCTGGCTACTCTGCTGCCTCTGGTGATTGTTTTTGCCCTGGTTATCTTCACCATAAACAACATCATCTATGTCAACGACAGCAAGGCCTTGAAAGAAAACGCCAATCTGGCGGCATCCCATACCTCTTCACAAATTTATGAAAAAATATCCAAAATGGATTCGGAGCTGGAACTGGTAAGCAGCGCGCTTTCCCTGCTGGACTACAACGCCCCGGAAACCAAACGGCAAATACAACAGTTTGCCGAGCGCCTTCTTGCCTCAGACAGCACCTTCTATGCGGTCTGGTTTGCCTTTGAACCTTACGCCTTTGAAGATCATGACCGCTTCTACAAACTGTTCATGCAAAAAAGCGGCACGGTAAAAGACATGCTGCCTTTTACGGCGGAAGACAACTTCCAAAACCTTACCACATCCCCCTGGTACAGCAAACCGCTGGAAAGCGGAAAAAGTTTTATAGACCTGCTTTCAAGCTTTGACTACAAGCAGGGCGAAGGCCCAATTACCTGCGGTTCCGTAAGCTACCCCATAATATCCGGCGGTCGCCCCATAGGGGTGATAGGGCTTGATATACGCTATGAAGACATCTTCATGCCCACCGGGTTTATGGAAAACCCCAAGCAACGGGTGCTGCTTATTACCGGCGACGGGCTTATAATATATTCAAAAAATCCGGAAGAAATAGGCCGCAGCCTGGCGGATTTCACCTTCCAGCCTAACACGCGGGTACGGGCGGCGCTAAATTCCTCATCCAGTTTTCAGGGTGAAATTGTCTCGCCCTTTTCCGGCGAACAATCCTTGGTGGCCATCCACCCCATTGCGCTGCGCAGCCTTGCGGAAAACATATTTTTTTATACGGATATAAGTACGGAAGAACTTTACCGCGCCAGCCGTTCTTCAATGCAACTTATTATTTCCACCAGCGCTTTGGGGCTGCTTCTGCTGGCCTTCAGCGTTTTTTGCGCCACCCGCAATATTGTGCGTTCCATAAAAAACCTTACGGCGGACTTCAACCGTGTTGCCAACGGCGACCTGAACCTGGATTTTTCCACAGTACCTTCCATACGCAACAGCAAGGTGCGTGAACTGGATATTCTGCAATCTTCGCTTGTTAAAATGCTGGAACAGATCAGCCTGACCCATGAACTTAGCCTTAAAGCCACCACCGCCAAGGTTGAAAAGGAACGCATCATGGCCTCGGCAGAAGCCAAAAGCCGCTTTTTTGCCAACATGTCGCATGAAATACGCACACCCATGAACGCTATTTTGGGCATAGCGGAAATACTTTTGCATGACAAAGGCCAGCTTACAGCGCAACAATTCAAATATATTGAAGATATAAAAATATCGTCAGAATCTTTGCTTACAATAATAAACGACGTGCTTGACCTTTCCAAGCTGGAATCCGGCAAGATGCGGCTGATGCCGGTAAACTTCAACTTCCTGGCCATGCTTGACCACATAAATTCCTTGGCCAAATATCTGGCCGGAAACAAGCAGCTTGAATTCAACCTGACCACGGAAGGCGACATACCGGAATGCCTTTTTGCCGATGACGTGCGTTTGCGGCAAATTTTGCTTAACGTCATAAGCAATGCCGTAAAATTTACCGGCAAAGGCGGCATACACCTGCGCGTAACAGCGCGAAAAGATACCATTGTTTTTACGGTGACAGATACCGGAATAGGCATAAAGCAAGAAGATATGGAAGGTATTTTTGAACCATTCAATCAGCTGGAACCAACCCGCAACCGCGCCATAAAGGGCACCGGGCTTGGCCTTTCCATTTGCAAAAACCTGCTGGATGTAATGGGCGGCAAAATAGAGGCGGAAAGCGTCTACGGGGCGGGCAGCGCCTTTATCATAACCATACCCAAACAAATTGGCGACAGCGCCGCGTTATCAGCGCAAAGCGGCAATTCATCCGCGATATACGACCAGGTATCGGCCCTTGTGGTCGATGATAATGAAATAAACCTGAACGTGGCCAGGGGCCTATTAAAAACCCTGCACGGCATAGAAAGCGACCTGGCGTCTTCCGGGCCGGAAGCCATTGAGATGGTCAGGCGCAAAGACTATGACATAATCTTCATGGACCATATGATGCCGGAAATGGACGGGGTTGAAGCCACAGCCCGCATACGCGCCCTGGGTGAAAAATACGCGGGCATTACCATTGTTGCCCTTACAGCCAACGCGGTTATAGGCACCAAAGAAATGCTGGTTGCCGCCGGAATGGACGACTTTTTGGCAAAGCCCATACGCAAGCATGAACTGGCTGAAATTCTGTATAAATGGATACCAGAAAGCAAAAAAAGCGCTTGCCCGGCACCCCTTGCGCCCCCCCCTGCGGCCCCCGTTGCAGCCCCCTTTGCAGCCCCCTTTACGTCACGGGAAACGCCGGGGCAGGCCCCTTCCAGCTTCCTGCTGAAGCTGGCCAACCTGCATGAAATAAACGCCACAGCGGGGCTGGAAGCCGTGGCCGGGCAGCAGGATGTATACAGGCAATCTTTACTGCTTTTGTACAATAAAATTCCTGATGTTATTGAAAAAATTGATGAATTGCTAAAGGCGGGCAAAACCAAAGATTATATGATACAAGTGCACGGCATGAAGGGATCTTTGGCGGGCACCGGCCTTATGGGCCTTTCCAACCTGGCCCTTAACCTTGAAAAAGCCGCCTCATCCAATGACCTTGCCTATTGTTTTGAAGCAACGCCAACCTTTATAAGGCGCTTGCAAAACCTGCGCGCGCAAATGGGCGTTCTGTTTGAAGATGAAAAAAGCCCGGCCGGGAAAAGCGGCAGCCAAAAAGAACTTGCCGCTGAAATTGATCAACTTTCCAAGGCCTTGGCAACTTGTGACTATGAAAGCATAACCGCGTCCATTGAAAATTTGCGCGACAAGGATTATGGTGATGCTGTCAACATGATGCTGGCCAGGGTAAAAACCGCCATAGACGCCTTTGATTATGAAAAGGCCGCCAAACTTATCGCAAACAAACACGGTGCCTGATGCAAGATACCACCAACACAAACAGTACAAATGCCGATGCGCAGCCGGAAGGCGCAAAAAGGCGCTACCCCGCGCCAACCATAAGCCTTACCCTTGAACCGGAAGGCAAAACCCGGCTGATAGACAGGCCAAAAACAGTGTTGCAGCTTATGAACAGGCTGAACATACGCCCCTGCACCTGCCTTTTCATCAAGCGCCACCCCGGCGGTGAAAAGGAACTGCTTACCCCGGACAGGCAAATTTTCCCCAATGACGACATTATTATCCGTACCGTGGTTTCAAGCGGGTGAAGCATGAAAAAAGACGCCCTGTACCCGGCCAGGCTTTGGCATGAAGAAGAAAACGCATACGCGCGCTGTGATCTTTGCGCCCACAACTGCCGCATTGCGCCAGGCAAAAACGGCATTTGCGGGGTGCGCCATAATATGGAAGGGCGGCTTTTTACCCGCGTGGGCCGTTATCTGGCCTCTGTAAACCTTGACCCGGTTGAAAAAAAGCCCCTGTTCCACTTCCTGCCCGGCAGCAAAACCTTTTCCATAGGTTCCGTAGGCTGCAACTTCAAATGCGCCTTTTGTCAAAACAGTTCCATTTCCCAGCCGGGGCCGGTTCAGGAATCGAAGCTGGAATCAAATCAGGAACCGAAGCAGGGGCCAGTTCAGGGTTCTGATCAGGATATGGGCGACTGCGGCTTCCCCCTGGCCCGCCTGCAAGCGGCGGATCCCAACGGCATTGTGCGGGCCGCCCTGCAAAGCGGGGCCAAAAGCATTTCCTACACCTACAATGAACCAGCCATCTTCTTCGAACTTATGGCGGAATGCGCGGCGCTGGCCATTGATGCCGGTTTGCGCAACATCATGGTAAGCAACGCCTATTTTTCTGAAAAGGCCTTTAATGAACTGCGCCCGCTAATTCAGGCCGCCAACTTTGACATCAAGGCCTTTACAGATTCCTTCTACCGCAAGCACTGCGGGGCGCGTCTGGCCCCGGTGCTGGCAACGGTAAAACGCGCCGTTGCCGCCGGTTGGTGGGTGGAACTTACAACCCTGCTAATACCCGGAGAAAACGATTCGGAACAGGAACTGCAAGACCTGGCCGCCTTCATCGCTCAGGAACTGGGTCCGGACATCCCCTGGCACGTTTCCCGCTTTCACCCGGCCTACCGCATGCTGGACAAGCCGGCCACCCCGCTTTCTTCGCTGGAAAGGGCCATTGAGGCCGGTAAAAAAGCCGGGCTGAACTTTGTCTATGCCGGTAATTTTGCCGGCCACGCGTCTGAAAGCACCCGCTGCCCGGCCTGCGGGCAACCCGCGCTGCCCCGGCAAGGCTATATTACGCAAAACCTGTTGCAAAAAGGCTGCCCGCAATGCGGCACACCCATCCCCGGCGTGTGGGAATAAAATGCGCATCAGCCTTGTAACCTACACCTACAATGACCATGCCTTCGCGCATAAGCTGCTGGAAGCCGTAAAAAGCTTCAATATTCCGCTGGCGGAAATTATTGTGGCCGATGACGCGTCCTGCCCGCCCTATCAACCCATGGGGAAAGAAACTGTGCTGCGCCAGCCGGTAAACCTTGGGCCAATGGGCAACAAGGCCGCCGGGCTGGCCGCCGCCAGCGGCGATGTGCTGTTTTCCATAGACGCGGATGTGCGCCCGTCCGCCAAATGGCTGGGCAATGCCTTGAAGCATCTGGCAAACCCCCAGGTGGGGCTGGTTGGTTGCGGCATAAAGACCGGCCTGGCCGACAACTGCCTTTCTCGCGCCCTGCACCATCTGGGCCGGGAAAAGGGGGCGGATAAAGAGGTGCCCTTTCTGCCGGGGGCGGCCTGGCTTGTACGCCGCCAGGTATGGGACGCCTTGGGCGGTTTTAACGGTTTTACCGGGCGCGCGCATGAAGACTATCTTTTTTCCCGCCGGGTGGCGGAAGCCGGGCTGAAGCTGATTGCGGCGGACGCCTTCCCGGTGTATGAAACCCGGCGTCTGCACCGCCTTGTTTACTGCAAACGGCAAAACCTTTACCTTGCCCAGCCCTTTCAAAGCCTGATCAAACACCGTGGGGCAGAAAGGCTTTTTGCCGACCTGGCGCAAAAACAGGCCAAAATTCTGTCCTGGGCGGAAAAAAGCCGCGAATGGGGCATGGCCTATATCAACCTGCTTGATGTTGCCCACACCCTTTCCAGCTTGAACGCGGAAGGCCCCTTCAAGCCGGACGCGGTTTTGCCAGCGCTGTTGCGCCTGCTGGCCCCATACCCGGCAAGCGCGGCCCTGCTGCTGGAAGATTTGCGCAAGCTGGCCCCGGAAGCGTTACCCCCCGGTGAAGACGCCGGGCCAAACAAAAATGCTGAACCAAACAAAAATGCTGAAAAAGGCGAAAACGCTGAAAAAGGCGAACACGCCAATCACAATGAAAGCGCCGGGCCTGCCGCAAATTCCGGGCCGCATGCAGGCAGCGCGTCCCGGCAAACCGAGGCCCTGCTTGAAGCCTGGTTTGCCCCCCTGCGCCCCATGGCCCTGCCGGAACTGGAAAGGGAATGGATAACCCGCCTGCGGGCGGAAGATGCCCAGGCCGCGGAAAAGTTTGATTTACACTACCTGACCTGACAACGCCAAATCTTATACCGCCATACTTGAGACAGCATGAATCAACCCGATATTCTTGAATATGTTTACGCCCACGCGCAAACCACGGCCACAACCGGCTACTTTTCCTGCGACCCCACCCCCCTGCCCACAGTGCCGGAACTTTTGCGCCTGCTCGCAAAGCGCCCGCTGGACAGCTTCCTGCGCCGCCACGCCCTAAGCCGCCTGACAGGCTTCAGCGGGGCGGAACTGGCAAGCTTTTTGAAGGAAGGCGCTACAAAAAATGGTGAGGCATCCGGCCTGGCGGCCTTGCGCGGTCTGGCGCTTGAACTGGCCCTGCTTAAGCCGGAACTGACGCAAGAAACCAACTTCAAAGCCCTGCTGGAAAGCTGGCAAAATGAAAAAGCCGAAAGCCCCCTGCCCTACCTGCGCCTGCAAAGCACAGGGCTGCAAGGCGCAGGGCGGGAAGGCCGCGCCCAAAACGCGGACTGGAACGCTGGCCGGGACGCTACCACAAGCGCCGCGCAAAACGCCGCCCAAAATGCGGAACTGGCCGCAATCAGCGCCGGGTGGGCCGCCCTGTTTAAGGAAAATATCTGCAACCACCGCGCCCTGCCGGAACCGCAAAACGCCCCCCTGCCCGTCCCGCCGCTTTTTGAAGGCCCAAAGCACCCCCCAAATGCCCGCAACCTGCCGGAACTGCACGCGGAGTTTACCCGCCTGCTTGACGCGCCGCTGGAAAAACGCGAGGGGCCAAATGAAAGGCCAGACGAAAGAAAAAGCGAAAGAAAAGACGAAAGGAAAAACGAATGGGAAGGCGATTCCTCAAAGCTTGCGGCCTTCCCAGACACGCCCGGTTCCCCAAACCTCGCAGACCCCGCTCAGGTGGCGGAACTGGCCCTGCAATGCCTGCAACAGGCCGGAATAACGCAAGAAGGCGAAATGCGCCATCAGGCATCGTTAAGCCCGGTAGGTCTTTTGCGCCCCTGGAAGCTTGACCGCATAAGCCTGTGCGGGCGCAACCGCCACACCTTGCGCGGGCAGGCCAACACTTATGGCCGGGGCCTTGGCCTGCCGGAAGCCCTGGCCTCTTGCCGCATGGAAATGGTGGAAAGGGCATCCGCCTACGCTTCCATCGGCTTCGGGCCAAGTATTTCACCGGGCGTTTCGCCAAATATTTCGCCGGGCGCTTCGCCAAGTATTTCACCGGGCGTTTCACCTAATATTTCCTCAGATGTATCACCCAATACTTCGCCAGGCGCTTCATCAAATATTTTGCCAAACGCTTCGCCGAATGATCCAGAAACAGCGGGCGGCAAGCTACGGGTGCTGGGCCTGCAAGCCGCATCCTTCAACTTTGCCGCCTCCGACAACGCCGCGCAAAAAAGCATAGAAGCCGGAGAACTGGTATACGGCAGCTTCACCGCCCTGCAAAATCAGGGCCTTAACCCGCTTGACCCGAACAGCCTTTATCTGGAAGCCCCCTACACGGACAGCCCGCTGTACTGGCTTAAGGGGCAACGCCTTACGCGCCCGGCCTTTCCCGGCGCGGCAAGCGGGTCAAACAACTGGGAAGAAGCCGCGTTTGAAACCGTGCTGGTGCCCGTTCAGGCGGTTTACCTGTTCAGCAACCTTGATGAGGCCGACCTGTCCTTTGCCCCGCCCTCTACCGGGCTGGCAACCTTTTCCAACATGGAAGGCGCAAAACTGGCCGCCCTTACGGAACTTTTGGAACGCGAGGCCGAAGCCACAACCCCTTTCAGCAAGCAAAGCTGCTTCCTGCTGGAAAGCGCGGACCCGCAAATTGCCGCCCTGTTGCAAGATTACAAGGCGCGCGGCATAAGCGTGCAATTTCAAGATCTAAGCGGCGAGCTGGGCTTCCCCTGCTATCAGGCCTTTGTAACCGGGGCCAAAGGGCAGGTATCCAGAGGCTACGGGGCCGGCCTTTCCGCCCGCAAGGCCATAATATCCGCCCTGACGGAAACCCCGTACCCCTACCCGGAAAGCGCCCCCTCCGGCCCGGCATTGCGCAAGCTCCAGGTAAAAAACCTTGAAGACCTGCCGGATTACAGCATTACAGACGGCAATGGAAACCTTGACCGCAAGGCCAGCCTGGCCCTGCTGGAAAGCCTGTTTTATGAAAACGGCCTACCCCCGGTTTATGTGGAACTTACAAGGGCCGACCTTAAATTCCCGGTCATTCGCGCCATTGTCCCCGGCCTGGTGCCCACGGCGGAATATGATGAATACAGCCCAATTCCGGCGCGTTTATATAAAAACTATTTACGTTTGTTTGATCTGGCACTATAATCAGCATTATTGCAACGGCTTAAAACTTTCATTCAACTTTATAATGAGGGCATAGTGCAAGAAGCCCAATCAATACTCTGGCTTACCCAGGGCGGCCCAACCCTGCCCAGCGTGCGCTTTCGCGTGCTTCCCATACTGGAAGAGGCGCAAGGGCATTTTGCCTTGGCCAACGCCACGCGCCTGCCCAAAACCTTTCTGGCCCGCCTGAAATTTTATCTGAACCTGAAGCGGACAGATATAATTATCTTGCAAAAACGCCTGATAAGCCCGCTGGAACTTGCCTTGTTGCGCCGCAAATGCCGCCTGCTGGTCTATGATTTTGACGACGCCGTATGGACGGAACAAGATGACCCGCGTGAACCCCAAAACGGCCAACACTACGCCAGATTTTGCCGGGTGGTTAAAAATGTAGACCTGGTAATCGCGGGCAACGCCTACCTGGCAGCCGCCCTGCCCGCCGGGGTAAAACATTTCCTTATGCCTTCCCCCATAGACGCGGCAAAATACGCCCCGGCACAGCAAGACAGGGCAGGCAATCCGCACGAACCCGCCCTGCCGCTTGCCTCTGAACCCGGCAGGCCGCTTGTTATTGGCTCCGGCGGGCCGCTTGTTATCGACCCTCTTGTTGTCGGCCCGCTTGTTGTCGGCCCTTTTGTTATTGGTTGGATGGGCACAGAAGGCTACCTGCCCATGATCAAAGACCGCGTATATGAACTGGCCGCAGCAGGCTTCAACCTGCGCCTTGTAAGCAGCCGCGCCCCGGAATATCCGCTGCCCCAAAACGTAAGCTTTGAAATATGGTCGGCAGAACGCGAGGCGGAACAACTGCAAGGCTTTGACATAGGCCTGATGCCGCTGGAAGATACCCCCTACACCCGGGGCAAATGCGGCTTCAAGATATTGCAGTACATGGCTTGCGGCGTGGTGCCGCTGGCCTCGGCCATTGGCATGAACAACGACATCATACGCCATGGTGAAAACGGCCTGCTGGCCCAGTCCGGCGCAAACTGGCCCCAACTGGCAGAAAGCCTGAAAAACCCGGCGGAACGCCAGCGCATGGCCCAGGCCGCCCGGCAAGATATTTTGGATAATTATGACGTAAAAGCCGTAGCCAACGCGGCCCTTGAAAGGCTGAAAA
>JAVBMP010000048.1:0-24413 GCA_031552315.1 Desulfovibrionaceae bacterium
GGCGCATCAAGCTTGCAAGCTTGATGCGCCCTAAATTTTTAATGCCGGGGTTTCCAAAGGGTGGTTTCCCCCTTCCCCCACAAGCTGCAACAGCATAACTTCATGCGGGTATATTATGGCAGGTTTTTCCACAGCAGAACAATCGCTGCAACTTTTGCGGGCCCAGTTTGTAAGCCAGTTTCTGCTGGGCGACAGCATGAGCGGCCTGAGCATGACGGATTTTTTGCTGGACAAGAAACCCGCCCGGCGCAGCGGCACAGACATAATGAATGACGCCCTTACCGGGCTTATGCGCAGTGATACGGCCATGATGCGCCAGGCGTCAAGCAATATGCAGGAAGGGAAGAATGTTTACAAGCTGGCGGAAAATGCCGTTAAAAGTATTCAGGATAACTTGCAAACCATGCGCCAGCTGGCTGTGGACGTAAGAAGCGGCGTAATTCCCCCGGCGGAAAAGCCCGCTGCCCGCCACACTTACATGGCCCTGGCCGACAACATCAAAAATATTATAGATGAAACAAGCTACAACGGGCATTCCCTGACCGACCTTGCCGCCTGGCAGCGCGACCCGGCCTTCATGGTGGATGACAAATACGGGGCCTTGCGGGTACAGGCGGGTGATTCCACCACGTTATTGCGTTTGAATGACCTTTCAGGTTTGAAGGATGCCTTTGCGCAGGATGACTTCAACGCCGGAAAAATAGATGCCGCCATTGCCAAACTGGATGGTTTCATAACAGAACTGACCGGCCTGGATGAACAGTACGGGGCGCGGGCCAAGGCGTTTGACGCGGAATCCGCGCACTTCACGCGGCAGGCGGATATTTTCAAAGAGGCCACAGACCGCGCCCAAAACAAACAAATGCCCGCTCAGCAAGCCCTGTGGGATATTTTGATGCAAGATCAGGGGAATTTGTTGAACGCCAAGTCTTGAAAAGAGCCCCTTGGACAATGATCTTGGGCAATGGTTTTGAGCAGCTTCACGGCGCAAGGCCGCCAGCGGTTAGTTACATTTTTTTGGGCTGATTTGTGGCCATTGCGCAACGGCCTTGATTTGCATTTTGGGGCGGCGTGTGTTCCGCAAGGCTGTTTTTATCCACCGGCTGCCCGCTTCAAAGGGTCAGCCTTCCCATTCCCGTAGCAGTTCTTTCAACCTGGCCTGTATTGCTTTTGGGCCGTAATCTTGCGCAATTCGCGCGGCATTTCCGGTTATTTCGGCTTGGGCCGGGCGTCCGGCTTCTTGCAGCATAAGGGCGGCCAGATGGTTTTCATCAATTTCCGCCCAGCGCATTTCTTCAGTCAAAAGCGGGCAAAGCGCTGTGTGTTCCGGCGCAATGCGCTTCAAAGTAAAATCCACGGGGTAACTGTTGTCGCGGCGCATAAACTGCATGTTGCCGGAATAGCCGGTGGCGATAACCGGTTTGCCCAGACTCATGGCGTCTGAAAGGGAAAGCCCCCAGGCCTCTGCCCGGTGCGCGCTTACAAAGCAGTGCCCCAGGGCGTGCAGGGCGGCTATTTGCCCGTCATGCAGCATTTCCGGCAGGCTAATGACGTTGGGCAGGCTGGACAGGTCAAGTTCCTGCCGGTATTGCTTCACAACCAGGTGGACATTGCGGTCAAGGCGCGGGAAAAGTGAACAGAACACCCGCAGCAGGGCGGCAAGGTTTTTGCGCGGGTTTATGCTGTCGCAAATGGTGTAAAAAAAATATTTTTCCGGCCCGGCTTGCAGGCGTTGGCGCATAAAGTCCAGATCCGCGCGCGCCGGTTTCAGGCGCTTCACAACATGGGGCAGAACGCGGGCGGCGGGGAAGCGGGCCTGCAGGGCCTTGCGGGAATGTTCTGAACAGGTCCATACCCCGTCAACAAGCGCCAGGCCGTCCGCAAAGGCCGCAGGCAGGATGTCCGTTTCCCATACGCAATAGGCCAGTTTGGGGATAGGCCCAAGGGCCGGGGCGTTTTGCAGTATGGATGCGTAACTGGTTGGTTCATCATGCAAAATGGCCAAGTCCGCCCACTGCGCGGCCTGCCTGCCCGGCGGCACGGCGTGTGACGCGCCCGGCAGAAGAGTTGGCGGAAGGGTTGGCAGAAGGGTTGGCGGATGGTTCGGCGGCAGGCTCGGCGGCGTTGGCGGAAGCGCCTCCAGCACCTCGTGCCCCAGGCCGCGCAGGCAGGCGATATAATCTTGCCCGGCCTTGCGGTGGCTTATGTACGGGCTAAGATGGTAATAGATACGCATGGTGAACCTTTTGCCGGGCTAGTTGCGGCCCCAGTTGCCGGCCAGTTGCGGCCCCAGTTTGCCGGGCCTTTTGCCGGGACAGTGGGCTATTCTTCTTCGTAGTAGGTGGCGCTTTGGATGGCCCGCTCGGAAACCGTCACGCTGTAAAGGCGCACCGGGCATTCCGCCAGCAAGGGGGCCAGGCAATGGAAAATATGCCGGGCCAGGTTTTCAGATGAAGGGTTTAACCTGTCAAAGGGCGGCACTTGTCCCAAATCGTGATGGTCAAGGGTGTCAAGAACTTCTTTAAGCCTGGCCTTGATAACGCTGAAGTCAAGCAAAAGTTCAGTCTTTGGGGTAAGTTCCGCGCCCTGCACGACTGCTTCCACCTGAAAATTGTGTCCGTGCATGGCCTCACATTTGCCCTGGTAATGTCTTAAGGCATGGGCCGCCGCAAATTCTCCGCGTACCGCAAGACGCCAAAACCCTTTTTTCATGGCTGTGTCCTTCTTAATAAAAATGGCACGGGCGGCAGGCTTGATAGCCAATGCCGCCCGCGCGTAAAATTTGTTTGTTATGGGTAGACCATATCAACAGGTGGGATAGCGCAGGACTAGTAAGTCCACTTGCCGCCCATGTACTTGATCAGTTCCTGAATTTGTTTGGAACCGGCTTCGGTGCAGTCGGCGTTCAAGGCTTCTTCACGGGTTTTGCCGCGGCAATGAAACCATGTTTCCGTATAAGTCATATAACCGATGTACGGCACAACGGAGCTGTCTGATTTCACAACATGGGTATCAATTCTGCTAGCGTCAACCTCGATATAGCGGGCCAAAAAACCATCGCCGGCGGGAAGAACTTCTTTTTTGGCCTTGCAGGGCAAAATTGATTCATTCATTTCCCTGGCGCAAACCTGGGCAAAAGCGGCCAGGGTTGTATTCAGTTCTTCCATAGATTTGGCCGGGGCGGCAGCGGGCTTTTTGGCGGCGGGCTTGGCCGGGGCGGCAGCCAGGGCGCTGGCGGAAAAGGTCAGCAGAAGCAGAGCAAGCAAAGTGAGAATTGTAGCCTGTTTTTTCATCGCTTATTACCTGATAATTGGGGTTTGTTAATAATTGTTGCAAAAGGCGGGGCCATTGCCGGCAGGTATTTGATCGGCTAGCGGGGGGTATAAAACAAAGCCCGGCAAACACCGGGCTTTGTTTTATTCAAGCTAAGTAAACCTTATTTCGTCTTGTTGTTCACGAAGTCAACGCGACGGTTCATACGACGGCCCTGATCGGTGCTGTTGTCGTACTTCGGCTGAGATTCGCCAAGGCCAACCGGGGTAAGGCGGTTAGCGGAGATGCCACGGTTCACCAGGTAGTTCTTCACGGAAGCGGCGCGGCGTTCAGACAGGGTCTGGTTGCTGGCGTCGGAACCGAGGGAGCAGGTGTTACCAACAACCTTGAAGGAGCCTTCATAGTCTTTCAGCAACTTGGCGGCTTCGTTCAGGATGGCGGCGGAAGCCGGGGTGATGGCGGCGGAACCGAGTTCAAACTGCACACTCTTCAGAACGAGTTCCGGCGGGCAATTGTAGAATACGTCCTGTACAAACTTGTCGGCAAGGGCCTGGTTGTTGGCGATGTCGGTGGCGTTGTAAAGAACGCTGTTGGCGTTAAGGGCTTTGATGGCGGCCAGGTTGGCGGCGCCTTCTTTGCTGTCAGCCACGGAAATGATGTGGATGATGGCATTCGGGGCAGCGGCGTACAGGGCTTTGGCCTGGTCAATCGGGTTGGGGCCCATGTTGGATTCACCGTCAGTTACCAGGATGACGGCGGCTTTGCCGGGCATACCCTTTACGGTCTGGGCAGCAGAGGCCAGGTCCTGACCCATCGGGGTGAAGCGGCCGAAAATGGCCTGGTTGGACTTCACGCCACCAATGGCTTTGCCGATAAGGCCTTTCTGGGTAAGGCCGTAGGGGGCTACGTCAACCAGTTTGGCGAAAGCGGCGAAGGTGTTGGCGCCAATGGCATAGCCCAGATCGGGTATGGCGTCATTCACGCGGCCAGCGGCGGTTTTGGCCAGCTCGAGCTTGGGCAGATCGTAGGCGGCATGGGTCATCATCATGGAACCGGACTGGTCAATGAGGAAAAGGCCACTGTCAACTTTGCGGGTGATTCTGGGAGAATCGCAAATGTTGACCGGGTGGTCGGCCAAAGCGCTGGCGGCGAACATCAGCACCAGAGCTACGCTGAGAAGGGCAATGCTAAAACGTTTCATGAATTCCTCCAAAAAGATAGTGGGTAATAAGCTAAGCTGTTGCTAGCATACCAATGAGAAATACCTGCCTGCACAAAGTACAAAAAAGATTATAATTGAAGGTATTGCCTAAAATTACCATCTCCTTTGCGAGCAAGGTGTGCAGGCCTTACAACCTGAACACGAGCACAACGTACCCGGAAAAAAGAAAAATTGCAACAGTTCTTTAGCATAAAGCTTAAGATTTTTTGCAAAAAAAATTTTCTTATCTCCGAATGGAAAGTTTATACAGCTTTTTCACTAAGACTTCAAGTGCTTTTACAGAGGGTGATGAAAAAATATAAGACATCCGGGCTTGACACCCGGCCTTTGTGCGGCTATCAGCAAAATACCTTTTAAAGATTTTTGCTGCCCGCGCGTTAAATGTACCGCGCGGACATTCAAAGAAAAAACATTATGGAGGGTTACAACATGGGCTACAATATCACGATTGATACCGACAAGTGCAATGGCGACGGGGAATGTGTGGACATCTGCCCGGTAAGCGTTTATGAACTGCAAGACGGCAAAAGCGTTGCCGTTAATGCCGAAGAATGTCTGGGCTGTGAATCCTGCGTTGAAGTGTGCCCCACCAGCGCGATCACTGTTGAAGAAATGTAAGATTGTCTTTTCAGCCTGACCGTCGGCAAACCGGGCTAAACCCGTTTTGCCGGCGGCTTGCTGCTTTTGGAGTTTAAATGCCGGATCTTGAGCCGTTTTTTGCCCGTTATGAAAGCCTGCTGGCCGAGCTTGACACCATTTTCATCAAGGTTGGAGAAGCCAACCCCGGCTGCGTGAAATGCGCGCCCGCTTGCAGCGATTGCTGCCATGCCCTCTTTGATCTTTCCCTTATAGAGGCCATGTACATAAACAAAAAATTTACCGAACGCTTCGCCTTTGGGCCGGAACGTTCAAAAATTCTTGAAAACGCCGATGAGGCAGACCGCCAGGTGCACAAAATAAAGCGCCGCATTTTCAAGGAATCCAAAGAAGGCAAGGACAGCGGCGAAATTATGGCGGAAGTTTCCCGCCTGCGCCAGCGCTGCCCCTTGCTTGGCCCAGACGACAATTGCCTTATGTATGACGCCCGCCCCGCTACCTGCCGGGTTTACGGCATACCAACGCGCATTGGACAGGAAGGCCACTGCTGCCCCCGGGGCGGCTTTAAACCCGGGGTTGCCTACCCCGCGCTGGAAATGGACAAGCTTGCAGCCCGGCTGGAAGCCCTTAGCGCGGAACTGGCGGTTGCCCTTAAAAGTTCCTTCAAAGACCTGCACAAGGTTTTTGTCCCCCTTTCACTGGCCCTGCTTACCCGTTATGATGCGGAATATCTGGGCATAAAAAATGAAGAGCGCAAGGCGTAGTTTTTTCAACCGGCGTTCATGCGCCAAACTGGCCTGCCTAACCGGGCCTGTTTAATCGGGCCAGTTCAACCGGGCCAGGCATTCAGGGCGGAATATGAGTTCAGATATCTATGAAAATTCCACCCCGCGCGCGTTCAGCGCGGAAGAGGAAGAACAGAAAAAAGCCATTTATGAGCGCATGTCGCCCCGGCGCAAGCGCTTTATAGACCGCATAGGCTACGCCATGTGGGACCCTTTCCAACTGCCTAAAGATCCTTTGGATATACGCACAGACGTTACCCAGCGCACCACGCAGGAACTGGTGCGGGATTTTTTGCAGGAAAATAAAGGCAAGAGCTTCGGCAACGACTATTCCAAGGGCGTTTTGGAATGCGCCTTGGGTATTGTGAACAAGGATGAAAAATTCAAGGGCATCTTTGAATTTTGCCTGTGGTATGAAAAGCTTCTGCAACGCGAACGCGGGCACGGCGGCTGAAAATACGGAGAACAACCATGACCGGATACCAAAATCTTGACAACTACATCGCCCAACTGCGCGAAGATATAGCCAAAGCCCCCAATTGCGCCAATCACCACTACAATCTGGGCCTGGCCCTTTTGAGCAAGCGCGACTTTGTGGGCGCGGAAGAATCCTTCCGCGCGGCGGTGGAAAATTCCCCCCGCCTGGCGGAAGCCTACGTGCAGCTTGGCGGCATATGCCTGCAACGCGGCGACCTTGACGGCTGCATAAACTACAACAAGGAAGCCGCCAACAGCCGCCCGCGCTTCCCCATAGCCTGGGCCAACATAGGCTTTGTCCACCTGCAAAAGGGTGAAGCCGAAGAAGCCGTGGCCGCCTTCAAAAAGGCCCTGAAGTGGGATCAAAACTTCATTCAGGCCGTGGCTTCGCTGGGCGCCGCCTACTACATGCTGGGCCAGCTGGATGAAAGCATTGCCATGAGCGAACGCGCCATCAAGCTGCAACCGCAGTTCGCCCCGGCCTACAACAACCTGGCCCTGGCCTGGCTGGAAAAGGGCGACGGCAAAAAAGCCGTGGAATATTCTGACCTGGCCGCCAAATACGGCTTTGAGGCCCCGGAAGACTTCTTGAATGAACTTGCCCCCTACCGGGCCTAGCGCAGTTTTTTTCCGTTTGCGGCCATGCGCATAGACATTCACACCCACGCCTTTCACCCCAAAATAGCCCAAAAAGCTGTTGACCAGTTGCGCAGCCACTACCGGGTTGAACCCCGTGGCCTGGGCACGCTGGAAGACCTTTTGGCCCGCGCCCGCGGCCCGCACCCGGACGGCCTGCCCGTTGAGGTGGAACTGGACAAGGTGGTGCTGCTTTGCGCCGCCACCACACCGGCGCAAGTGCGCCCGGCCAACGATTTCGCCCTGAGCCTGCTTGCGGAATGCCCCCACGTGGTGCCCTTTGGGGCCATGCACCCAGATTTTATGCAGCCGAAAGGGCAGCCTTCCGGCACTCTGCCGGGTGAAGAACCTGACGACAAATATTCCTGGGACAAATACGCTTGGGAAAAAGAACTGGAAAGGCTGCGCCAGGCCGGCATAAAAGGCCTGAAACTGCATGCGGATTTTCAAGGCTTCCGCCTTGACGACCCGCGCCTTTGGCCCCTGTTCGAAGCCGCGCAGAACGACTTTATCTTCATGTGCCACATAGGCGATATCCTGCCGCCGGAAAAAAACCCGTCCTGCCCGGCCAAACTGGCCGCTCTGCTGGATAACTTCCCCAAAGCCCGCTTCATAGGCGCGCACTTCGGCGGCTACAAACACTGGAAACTGGCCCTGGAAAAACTGGTGGGCCGTAAAGTCTATCTGGATACCTCCAGCGCCCTCTTCGAAATTGAAGACCAACTATTACAGGAAATTATGCGCCGCCACCCCCGCGAATACATACTCTTCGGCAGCGATTACCCCCTGTTTGACCCGCAAGACGAATTTCGACTGCTGCAAAAACGCCTGAAGCCCAGCAGCGCCGAAACAGACGAACTGCTGGGCAACGCGGCACGTCTGCTGTTTTAAGGCAATGCCTCCGGCGGCCAAAGGGCATGATGCCCTTTGGAAACCCCATTATTTCGCAATGCATACGGCCCCATTTCGCCAAAAGGCGAAATGGGGCCGTATGCATTGCGAAAGTAGTGGATTGCCAACCGTCCTTACACCGCGCACGATAAAGGATAATTATTTCGGGGTAAAGGAGGGTGGGGGTCTGGGGGAGGGAACCTTAAGGGCTTCAAGCCCTTATGGTTCCCTCCCCCAGATTCAATTCCACCCCTCTTTATTCCCCCAAATAGATATCCAGTAATCCGGGGGGCGGGGTGATGCGGGCGATGCGTGTTTCGGCGTTTAGTTCCAGCACGAAGGATGGGTGTGCGGGGAAGAGTATTTCTTTTTTATCTGGCGTGATTATGGACCATACTTCGTGCCCGCTGCCCAGGTCTACGTTATTTATTGTGCCCAGCGGGGTTTCGCTGCCGTCTTCTTGTGTGTGCAGGACGGTGAAGCCGGGCAGCTGGTATAGGTAGACCTCGCCTTCTTCGGGTTTGGGCAGGCGGTTTTCCGGCACCAGTATGGAGTGTCCGCGCAGCAGTTCTGCCGCGTCGCGGTCTGTTATGCCTTCAAGCAGCAGCAGGGGGTGGCCCTGGTGGCGGCGCGCGGCAAGCACTTTGTATTCTGTAAGGCGGCCACGGCTGATATCCGGTTTGAAGCCTTCGGCCGCGCGGGCGGCGGCGGTAAGGCGTTCCTGCCCGGGGGCCATGTGCAAAAACACTGTGGGGCGCAGCAAACGCAAAGAGTCAGCCTGATATTCCAGGCTGACTTCTCCTTTAATTCCATGGGCTTTTGTTACCCAACCCAGGCGAATAAGCGGGGTTACGGGCTGGCTCATGTTTATTCCATAATTTCCAGCACGCAACGTTTGCGCAGGCGGTTGGCGGAAGCCCCCAGCACGCTGCGTATGGCTTTGGCCGTACGGCCTTGCCTGCCAATGACCTTGCCCAGGTCTTCCTTGGCAACGCGCAGTTCAATAACTGTGGTGTTTTCGCCTTCCACCTCAACCACCTGAACCTCGTCGGGTTTATCGACCAGGGCTTTGGCGGTGTATTCAACCAGTTCTTTAAGCATTTAAAACCGCGCTTATTTCAGGCCGGCCTGTTTGAAGAGGCTTTTTACGGTTTCAGAGGGTTCCGCGCCAAGTTCAAGCCATTTTTTGGCTTTTTCATTGTCGATATTGATTTGGGCCGGGTTGGTCATGGGGTTGTAGTAACCCACGAAATCCAGCGGCTTGCCGTCGCGGCGCGAGGTGCTGTTGACGGCAACCACGCGGTAAAAAGGGTGTTTTTTGCTGCCGAGACGAGTGAGTCTGAGTTTTATAGCCATGTTTTTCTCCTGATATATTTGCTCTGTGAGCGGTGTTGTAAACGTATTGCCTTAACTTTGCAAGACCAAATTGCGGATATTTGACCGGGTTGCGCAAAGGGTAAACGGCTGGCCTGTTTTGGGCTGCCGGCAAGGGGTTTATTTGCGCTTGTTTCTTTCCGCCTTGCGCATCTGCTTTTTCTTTTTTTGCGCGGTTTTGGAAAGGCCGCCGCCTTGCGGGGGCATGCTTCCTTCCGGCATGGGGGGCATGCCGGGCATACCGCCCAGCCCGCCGGGGCCGCCCAATCCACCTAGTCCGCCTAAACCGCCCAAACCGCCGGGGCCGCCCATACCGGGCATTTTGCCAAGGCCGCCGGGCAGGCGCGGCATGCCTTTGCCGCGCGGCAGGGCGCCGGGTTTGCCTTTGCCCTGGTTCATAACTTTTTTCATCATGTCGCGCATGCCTTCAAACTGCTTTACCAGCTGGCTTACCTGGGCCAGGCTGGTGCCGCTGCCTTTGGCTATGCGCAATTTGCGGCTGTTGTTCAATAACTGGGGGTTGCGCCGTTCCTTTATGGTCATGGAATTGATAATGGCTTCCACCCTGGCCAGTTCCTTTTCCGGCATGGCCATGTCGCCCAGCTTGCTGGTAAGGCCCCCAAGGCCGGGTATAAGCTTCATGATGCTTTGCAACGAACCCAGCTTTTTCAGGCGGCGCATGTTGACCAGAAAATCTTCAAAATCAAATTCGGCTTTTTGCAGTTTGCGGGCCATGGCCTCGGCTTCTTCAGCCTCTATGGTGCCCTGGGCCTTTTCAATAAGCGTGAGCATGTCGCCCATGCCAAGAATGCGCCCGGCAATGCGTTCCGGGTGGAAGACTTCCAGTTCGGAAACCTTTTCACCCATGCCGACAAATTTTACGTTTTTGCCTATGACAGACTTGATGGAAAGGGCCGCGCCGCCTCTGGCATCGCCATCCATCTTGCTTAGAACCACGCCGCTAATTTCAAGGTCGCGGTTGAAGGCTTCAGCCACGTTTACCGCTTCCTGCCCGGTCATGGCATCGGCCACAAACAGGATTTCACGCGGGTTCACAGCGGCTTTTATGGATTTAAGCTCCTGCATCAGGGGTTCATCTATATGCAGGCGGCCGGCGGTATCCAGCAAAATTACGTCATGCCCGGCGTCTTTGGCGGCTTGCAGGGCATTTTTGGCTATATCCACGGGGTTCATTTCCGTGGTGGAAGGGTAGTGCGGTATGCCAAGCTGGCGGGCCAAGGTGACAAGCTGGTCAATGGCCGCCGGGCGGTAAACGTCTGCCGGAACAAGGTAGGGCTTTTTGCCTTCCTTGCGCAGATAGTTGGCAAGTTTGGCGGCGGATGTGGTTTTGCCGGAACCTTGAAGCCCTGCCATCATGATAATGTGCGGGCCGGTGCCGCGCAGGTTCAGCCCGCCAAAGGGCACAGAAACAGCCGGGCTGCCGTCTTCATTGGTTTCCGCCCCGCCCAGAAGTTCCACCAGTTCCTTGTGCACCACCTGGACAAATTGCTGGGTGGGGTTAAGGGCGCGGTTTACTTCCAGGCCCATGCAGGCCTGACGCACTTTGTCGGTAAACTCTTTAACAACCTTAAAGTTTACGTCCGCTTCAAGCAGGGCAAGGCGCACTTCGCGCAGGCCTTCCTGAATATTTTTTTCATCCAGCTGAAAGCGGCCCCCCAGTTTGCGGAAGGCTGTGTTAAGACGTTCTGAAAGGGAATCAAACATTATTCCGGCCTTGCATCAAGCAGTTGTAAGTAAAATTCGGTGTGAAATGTTCCGGCGGAAGCGAACCAAGATAAGAGAGTTTTGCCTGTAAGTCAAGTTTTGCCAAAAAGAAAAGCCCGGCAACGGCATGGCCTTTCACCCTGCCTTGATTATTCCTTCTTGATTTGGCGGGCGCTTGCGTATAAGGATGCTTCTATTATCGGCCTTGCGGGCCGCAACCGTGTTTGCGAATTACAGGTAAAAATATGCTAAGCACCCTCAGCATGTTCAAAATTGGCATAGGCCCGTCCAGTTCTCATACCCTTGGGCCCATGAAGGCCGCCAAAATGTTTTTGGAAGCCTTGAAAGATAGCGGAAAATTGCAAGAAGCAAGCCGCGTTACAATCACCTTTTACGGGTCGCTTGCCCTTACCGGCAAGGGCCACCAGGCGGATCAGGCCGTGCTGCTTGGCTTGGCCGGGGAAGAGCCGGAAAGCGTGGATATTGCCGCCATGCCAAAGTTTATGGATGGGGTGCGCAAAGAAAAAAAACTGCCCCTGAATTTGGGGGTGAACTTTAACGCGAACGCCGCCGGGGCGGAAGGCAAGATAATCAGCTTCCATTACGACCTTGACCTGATTTTTGAAGCGCGCGCCCTGCCTTTGCATGAAAACGGCGTTACCTTCACGGCCTTTGCCGGTTCAAACGAGCTTTTGCGCAAAACATATTATTCCACCGGCGGCGGCGTTGTGGTGGCGGAAGAAGATTTTGGCAGCGCCCCGGCGGATGATTACGCCTTTCCCTACTCCTTCAGTTCCGCCGCCGAGCTTTTGGGGCATTGCAGCTATACCGGGCTTTCCATTTCCAGCCTGGTGCTGGAAAATGAATGCACGCGCCTTAGCCGCGATGGCGTGCAGGATTTTTGCCGCAATATATGGGAAACCATGCGCGAATGCATGAAGCGCGGCCTGCATACGGAAGGGCTTTTGCCCGGCCCCTTGCGCGTGCCGCGCCGTTCCGCCAATTTGCGCCGCCGTTTGGTGAACAGCGGCAAGGATTACCGCGACCCTTTGTACATGCTGGACTGGGTAAACATGTTCGCCATGGCCGTGGCGGAAGAAAATGCCGCCGGGGGCCGGGTGGTTACCGCGCCCACCAACGGGGCTTGCGGCATTGTGCCGGCGGTGTTTGCCTATTACCGGCACTTTATTCAGCAAGATACCCCGCTGGGGCCGGATGATGATGAAGATATTTTGCGTTATTTCCTTAGCGCCGGGGCCATTGGCCTGCTTTTTCGCGTAAACGCCTCCATTTCCGGGGCGGAAGTGGGTTGCCAGGGCGAGATAGGCGTGGCCTGTTCCATGGCCGCCGCCGGCCTGGCCGAGCTTTTGGGCGCTTCACCCACACAGGTATGCACGGCGGCGGAAATCGGCATGGAACACAACCTGGGCCTTACCTGCGACCCGGTGGGCGGGCAGGTGCAAATACCCTGTATTGAGCGCAACGCCATAAACGCCGTAAAGGCCATAAACGCCGCGCGCATGGCGCTGGAACGCCGTTCAAACCCCATGGTGTCGCTGGATACAATTATTGCGGCCATGTACAACACCGGCAAGGACATGAGCCCCAAATACCGGGAAACTGCCCAGGGCGGGCTGGCGGCGGTGCCTATTATCGGGTGCTGCTAGGGCGGGGATTTTGCAGAAAAAACTTGAACAATTTTGAAGGGCGGCATAAGAGATTGCCGGGGTGATCCTCCGAAAGGAGGTACGCCTATGGGAAAGTTCCTTGAGAACGTCATAGCCGCTATTGTGGCCGGCGTTCTGGTTGCCCTTATTTTACGTTGTCTTGACGTTTAAATAAGAAGCGCCCCTGTAGGAACACCCATTCCTACAGGGGCAAAAACCGAAGTAATGATAATTTACGGAGGACTGCCCCGGGGCGGCGGTGTTAGCGCACTTGCCGCCCTTTTGTGTTCAATAAGGCATTTTTACCCGGCTGGCAAGAGGGGATGTTGGCATTCTACCGGGAAATGGAAATGCCTTATAAAAAATTATTCAGTGGAGGCCGTTGCACAATGAGAATTTTTGTTTTTTTACAAGGAGTGCGAATTCCGTGCGGAGGGAGTATATTCAAGCATATATGACCTTCGCGCGGCCCCTGAAAAAATGGGGCACGACGCAGTAAAAGGGCAAAAAGGCCATTGTGCAATGGCCTCCAGTGGCAACAAGACCCTTTTAAAACCGCTTTCGGGCTATTTATTCAAGAACGCAGGCATTGACTTTTAGCGGTAGCAAGCTTATATAAGGCGGGACGGGAAATGCGCTTAACATACCCGTCCTTGGGGCAATCCCCCTGTAGTGTTTGCTCTACAAGTTTCAAACCCCGGTATGGATGCCAGTCCTACCGGGGTTCTTCTTTTATCGTCTGGTTAAAAACCGTACAATAAGAAGACCGATTACGCCCGGCACTAAAAATGCCGAGACCAGCAGGATTTGCTCCATGCTGACAAGGTGTTACATAAATAGAACAGCCCTTTTTTGATTTGCAGATCAAAAAAAGGGCTGTTTTGTGATGCCGGTAAGGAAACGAGACCATTGCACAACGGCCTTGAAACGCTTGACGCGCCTTGTGCGCGGCGGCTATTCCAGCCAGGCGCTTTCCCGGCGCGGGGGCTGTTGCTGGTTTAAATCCCAGGTTTTGGCTTCCAGCAGTGTTTGTTCATATTTTTGGATATAGAACTGCTGGCGTCTGGCGTCATTCAGCATGGCGACAGAAAGTTCCGCCGCCAGAGACCAGGCCACGGCATCGGCGAAACAGGCGGGCCAGGCCGCCACTTCATGCGCCCTGGCAATGTAAATGAGCCGGGGGGCGCTTTGCGCGGTCAAAAGGTCGCGCCCTTCAATAACGTGCGGGGGCGGGAAGGCCCCGCTTTTGTATGGCCCTGCCGTGCTGCCCGCCCCGCCGGCATCTTCAAGGCGCAACACGTTCAGGCAGTCTGCGGGCAGGGCAAAACGCAAAGGGTAACCCGCTTGTCCCGTTTCGGTTTTGGCCGCCAGCAAGGCCCGGCGGGTGGCAAAACCCCAGGGGTGGGCGGAAAGGGCCATATCGGCGCAGTGCGGGAAAAGGGCATTGCACAGCTTGGCCTCAATGCTGTCTTCCTGCGGCAGGTTTACGCGGCCGATCTGGTTGCCGCCCAACCGGGAAAGCGCCAGATTATAGACGCTGATGGTGGATTGCATGGAATTTTCCTTTGTTTTTGGGGCGGGGTACCGCCCCGCCCCAAAAACAAGTTAGAGCAATTTACGATTGAAATGAGTGAATTGCTCAGCAATGATTTGTCTTCAAATCCTTGCCGCGAAATAGTCGTAGGCGAGCTTTGCTCGTCGTTAAGCGACTATTTCAAGCGTAAACCACTCTAGAGCAATTTACGATTGAAATGAGTGAATTGCTCAGCAATGATTTGTCTTCAAATCCTTGCCGCGAAATAGTCGTAGGCGAGCTTTGCTCGCCGTTAAGCGACTATTTCAAGCGTAAACCACTCTAGATGTCCAGTACCAAAGCCGCTGTAATTACCCCGCCGCCGAGCGCGCCTTCAACCTTGTAGTTAAGGCCGGCGTAGCGCTTCAGGCCTCTGGGCGGGCGCGCGGCCACAACCTTGCCCCCGTTCAAAAGGGCGGCGTTGCCCACCGGGTAACTGGCGGCAAGGCGCGGGTTTTTCAGGCTGCCGTCGGCGTTCAGCTCATCACTGCTGGAAAGCTCGATGGTCAGGCTGCCGGAACCGCTGTAATTTTCAACGCTGGCGAACAGTTCAAGCTCTTCCGCGCGTTCAAATTGGGCCGGGCCAAGATCTACCGTATCAGTGGCGGGGGCTGTGGCGTTTACCGCCTGGCGGAGCGAGAAAATGGTTTCTTTATCAAAATACATGCTGGTTTCTCCTTGGTTGTAAGGTTATCGTAAAGTTATTTTACGCGTTTTTCGCTGTTTACCAGCGCGTCACAGCGTTTTACCGGCACTTCATCAAAGCTCATTACCGGGTGGCCGCCGGCTTCCGTCACGGCCAGGCGCACATTGGTGGCCCGGCGCATGGCGTTGCGCAGGCGGGTGCGCATTTGGCGGTTCATGTAGAATACCGGGTTGCCGGCCTTGAGGCTGGGCAGGGCTTCCACCGCCTGCACAAAGCATTCAATAAGCGCGTCATCGCTGATGGACGCAAGGTCTATGTTGGCAATGCGCACCACATAGCGCCAGTCGCGCACGGTAAGGCCTATGTCCCATTTGTAGTGGGTGCGGTAGCCCTGATAGCGCCCGCCCCGGTCGTCTTGCAGGGTTACTTCGCCCAGATCGTTGTGCTGGAAGCCGGCCTTGCTGTTGCGCGGGTAAATGCCGTGCACGGTCTGGTCGCCCCAGCAGACAAGCCAGGCGCTGCTGAGCTTGCCGTCTTCCGTGCCGCCCGCGTCTATTACGTTGGCGGCGGTTTCCGCCTTGGCGCGGTCAAGGGTGGAAAAGCGCGGGGCCAGGCCCAAAAAGCGTTCCGGGTGTTTGGCGGTATCGCCATAGAACAGGGTTTCCGCCATCTGCTGGTTCATGGCTTCCAAAAAGGCGCGGTCTTCCGTGGTGCGGAAGCCGGCCCCGTTCACGCTAAGGTCGGCCATGGCCTTGTCAATTTCCGCGTAGGCTTCCAGCATGCCGCAACTGTCTGTAATGATTTGGGTGGCGCTTTTGCTTTGGTTTACCCCATAGTTGAGCATGCGCCAGGCCACAGCCGGAAGGCCGGTGCGGATAACGGTTTTATGCCCGGTGGGCAGGTTGCCTTCCACAAAGCTCATGTCTTCAAGCACTTCGTTGGTTTGGGAAAGCAGTTCCACAATCAGTTCAAGCTTTTTGTCCGTGCCGATCTGGCTGGCGATATTGGCCAGAGTGGCGGCGCCGCTGGAAAGAATAGCCATAAAAAACTCCTGCTTGGGGCAAAGCCCCGGTTAAAGGGTAAAGGAGAAACGTCTTGATGGCTTGCGCAAGCACGCAGCAAGACGGGAATAATTGGTCAGTTATTGGAAGGTGCCGTTGAGGCGCGGAAGGGTGGGGAAGAAAAACCAGATTGTCAGAGCGTTTATGTCAACTTGTGCCCCTTGGGGCCTGTTCACACAATGAGCCATTTTGTTTTCTGACGCAGTCCAGAGGGCAAAAGGGCCGTTGTGTCAACAGGCCCTAGAGCAAGTTACGATTGAAATGAGTGAATTGCTCAGCAAGGATTTGTCTTCAAATCCTTGCCGCGAAATAGTCGTAGGCGAGCTTTGCTCGCCGTTAAGCGACTATTTCAAGCGTAAACCACTCTACCCGATATTCCGCTTGTTCATGCCGGGGTAGAGGATGCTTTCCGGTGAAAGCTGGGCCGGGGCGTTGGAATTGCCGTAGAATCCGGGTTCGCCAAGGGCCTTGCCCACGGACGCCATGAAGCGGAACATGGCGGGGTGGCTGCCCAGGCAGCTTTCATCCAGCAACTGGTAAAGTTCCGGGTTGCCGTAAACGGCCAGGGTGCGGCGGGCCAGCTGGCAATCGGCCATAAAGCCGGGGGCTTCCTGAATTTGCCTTTCCCAGTTGTCAATGGTGCCTTTAAGGGCCGCAAGCTGGGTTTTTTCCGTGCCCTGCAAGTGTTCCTCATAAAGGCGGGCCAGGCCCTGGGCCTGGTCGCGGTTCAGGCCCAGCTTGTGGGCGGTGCTGCAAAAACAGCCCAAAAGTTCCTGATTGATGATGGTTTGTTCCGCAAATTCAAGGGCAAAGGCTTCCGGCGTGCCGGGCTGAATTTCTTTGCCGTTTGCCTGCCCATTCTGGCCAGTAGTTCCGGCGGCGGAAATATCACGGGTAAGCAGGCTGCCGCCGGGTTCACCACATTCGCCGGGCGTGCCGGCTTGGGGGGCGGCGGGGCCAGAAGCCGGGGCCGAAGCGGATGCGCCTGAAGCGGGCGCGCCCGAAGCGCCGCTGCCGGCATTGCCGTTGGAGTTGCCGGAAGGCATTGTGTCTTCATAAAGGTTGATAGCCATACTGAAATTCCTTTGCTGTTAAATTGTTAAAGCGTTAAAATTTTCCGGCCAGCAATTTGCCGATTTTTTCCGGCGCGGCCAGGGCGGCTTCTGTAGCCATGAACTGGCCCATGCGGCGCAGCCCTTCATTATAGGCCATGGTCAGGGCGTCTACCCGCGTCTGGCCGGGCGCGTAACTTGCGCCCAAATAGTTTGAAAGTTGCAGCATGCGGCTGAAAAAGCGCTGCCCGGCGGGCAGGGCCAGCACTTCGGCCAGGTCTTCAAGTTCCTGCTGCCTTTTAAATTCAGTTTCTTGCATCGGGTTGCTCCGTTACGCCTTTGAACGCGCTGGTCAGCTGTTGGGCGCTGTTTTCATCCATGCCCATATCCTGGGCGTTCAGTCCCATGTCTTTGGCAAGTTTGGCGGCATTGCCGGCAAGGCCCATGCCTTGCTGCAGGGCTTGCATTTGCTGCATTTGCGCCGCCTGCGCGGCCTTTGCCTCGCGAAATTCCGCCACCCGGGCCGGCGGGCGTATGACCTTGGGCGGCACGCCCAGCATGTCTGCCACCTCGCCAATGGCCACATCAAAATCCACAAGGTCAAGCACGTCCGGGTAAAGCTGGGCGCTTTGCCCGGCAAAGCTTACAATTTGCTGCACAGCGGCAATGCCCGCGGCCTTTTGCGCCTGCGCCAGCACGCTTACAAATTCTATTTTCAGCTCATGGCTTGCCATGCCGGACGGCGGCGGGGGCACTGCCCCGGCCCGCAGCATGATGCCGAATACCCTTTCAATAAGCGGCTGGAACAGTTCACTGCGCAGCCGGTCAAGCACCGGGCCAAGCAGAAGCATTTTTTCCGCGTTGCGTTCCGCCACTTCTGTTGCCGTCATGCGGCGGTCTACCTGCGTAATCATCAGGAAAAGGTCATTGAAGAATATTTGCTGCACCTGGCGGCGAAAATCCGCCACAGATCCTTCAAGGGCCGGAAGGTTGGATTTTACCTGATAAAGCGGGCTGATGCTTTGCTGCCCCTGAGCCAGCGGTGAAATGTAGTTTATGGCCCCCGGCGTGCTGTTAAGCGCGGCCCCTTGCAGGGTTGCGGGCACCAGCAGGGGCGGGTTGACCTCTTTGGCCAGGGCCTCCACCCCGTCTTTGCGCATGCGTTGCAAGAGCTTGCAGTCGCCCAGGGCGTCCATGCCGGGGCTTTTGCCGTAAACCTCCGCGCCGTTTATGTCCCAGCGCGGGCACAGGGCCGGGAACTCATAGTAGCCGTTTTCTTCCAGCACGGTTTGCCCTTCACCCCGGCCATCAAGCAGCAGGTAACAGGAATTGAAGGGACGTTTTTTGCCGCCGCCCAATTGCGCCGCTGGTTGCGGGTTTTGTTGTGCGCCCAATTGGGCCGCCAGTTGCGCCGGTTGCGCCAGTTGCGCCGGTTGCGCGTTTTGCCGCGCGGCTTCCGGGTTTGGTTCAATGGCGTGCAGAATTTCCAGCCAATGGTTTTTGCCTTCCGCCGCCTGTTTGCGCACCTGTTCCGGGCAGGTATCCGGCCAGGCTTCCAGCACCTGGCGCGGCTTCATGCGTACCCGGCGGTACAGGGTATCTACCCGGCCGGATGCCCCGCAATCCAGCGAATATTCGCCCGCTGTAAGGGTGCGGCAGCGCAGGACGGTTTTGGGGTCTTCTTCCACCACCATGCAGGCGGTGCCGAACACGCCAAGTTCCTGATACAGCAGGTGCACGGAATCATAGAAGTTGCTGCGGGAGAAAACGGCGTTCATGGCGTTTTGCACCTGATCTATCCATATTTTCATTGCTTCGTCTGAACCGGCGCGCGCGTTTTGCGTGGTAAGGCGGAACCACTGGCGGGCCGGGCTGGTAAGCCCGCTTTGCATACCGCTTGCCAGAGTGCGGGCGGCCAGAATGCCGGTGGAATCCACCAGATTGGGGCCGGTTTTGCCGCCGGATGTCGCGGACCCGTCATGCAGGAAGCGGGAACGCCGGGGCAGGAACATGGAAGCCAGTTCCCGCCAGTGGCCTTCCCAGCCGCGCCGTTCTTCTTCCAGGGCATACAGGCGCTGCCGGTAGTGTTTGATTTTTTCGCTTTGCGGCATGGCGTTACCTTTAAGAACCCAGTAATTGCTTTTTGCCGGTTTCTGCCACGCGAATATCGCCCAGGCCACCGGTAAGAATGGTGCTGCTGCGCCCGGCTGCGGCCAGGCGTTTGCGCCTTTCTTGCTCACCGGCGTATTTGCTGTTTTCGTCCGCTTCTATGGGGGCTATTATCGGTGCTGAAACCGCTGCCGTTTGAACCGGGGCTGTGCCACCGCCTCCGCCTGATCCGCACATAATTTTACTCCTTCCCTAATATTCATAGGGGTTAAAGGTGTTTACAAGGCAAGTCGCGTGTTTTTCCTCTTGCCGGGAAAGGGGGAACATGGCCCCCAGTTCCGGCTCCACAATCCTTGCCAGGCAATCCAGCATGTCGTCATGGCCGGAAACCGGGAAGGCTGTATATTCCTCGTCAATAAATTCACGGGTGAAGTCGCGGGCCTTGCCTTCGCTATCCACAAAAACAAGTTGTTGCGGCAGGTAGAAGCGGCCCTGTTCAAACAGCGGAATAAGGCGGCGGATGCGGTCATTTTTGGGCATGGAACCGCCAAGTTCCACAATGGGAAAGCGGTAGCCCTGCCTTTCCTGTTCCGCCTTGATGTGTTCAATGTCCGCCTGCATGCCGTAGCGCTCATAACCCACGGCCAGGGGGCGGTATTGCCGGTGCAGGCGGAACAGGGCGGCGGCGCGTTCCGTAAGGTTAAGGCGGTCGCGCAGGGCCTCCACCAAATAGTAGTTGTTGTCCGGGCCAAGGCCGAGCAGCGCGAACACGCTGTAATCGCTGCCTTCCTTCTTGCTGCCCGCCGGGTCTACCAGCAAATATAAATTCATGCCGCTGTGGCTGATGCGCTGGTTGGCTTGCACGGTGGCGAATTGCAGCCATTCATTCTTGAAGCCCTGCACCCGGTCGGCGCTGGGGTCTTGCAGCATTTGGCAGCCGAAGACATACGGCCCCATGTCGCGGCGCTTGGCCGCCAGGCTTTCCCGGTTCAGGAACACCGGCTCGCCTTCCGCTTTGCCGTCCGTTGTGGCCGGGTAAATGCGGGGTTTGGCCGCGCCGCGTTCCATAATTGTCCGGTAGGTGTCGTTGAAGTGGTAGCGGGTGCCGATGTGGCGGCGCTGGCCGCCGTGTGCCCCCAGGTTCAGGGAAAGCGCCCAGGCATCCGTGACCTTGGCAATCATCTCCGGGCTGGAAACGCTTTCGCGCGTGACCACATCATCATAGACCAGCAGGCTGAAGTGTTTGCCCGTGGGCTGGCCGTCCACCAGGCCCCAGGCCTCTACCGTGGCCTCTTTGGGGTTGGTGGCGCGTTCCACCACCAGGCCGCCGTCTTCAGACCAGGTGCGGGGGTTTTTACCCACGGGCGGGGCAATGTGGGGGAAAAGCTCCCGCAGCAGTTGATTGCTTTCAAATTCCCGCTTGATTTGCCGCAAAAAGGCCTTGGCAATTGGGCGGGTGTGGCTGAAGATGCCCACGGTGATTTCCGGGTCGGCCAGAATATCCTGAATGGTCTTGCCCACGGTGATTATGGTGCTTTTGTAATGTTCCCGCGCCCAAAGGTCTAAAAAGCCGTTGGGGGCCTTTTGCACTTCGCGGCAGCGGGCAAAGCACCAGTCGTTGTCCATATCTGGCCGGTTCATTTGGTAAACCAGCAGGCAGAACAGGTCATCCAGGGCAAGTTGGCGCTGTTCTTCCGGGGTTTTGACGGCCTTGGCCGCGCGGTGGGCGGCAGCCCTTGTGCGGGCGGGCCGGGGTATGCGAACCGGTTGATCCGCTTGCTTCGGTTGATCTTGCGCCGGGGGGGTATTTTCCGCTGTGTGCGGTGTTTCTTGAGGGAGCCGGGTGTGTTGGGCGGGTTGCGGAATTTTGGCAGGGTTTTGGGGCAGGGTGTCGGCTTCGGTCATGTCGCGCCGCTTATTCCTGTTGATCCGCGCCGGGGCCGGGCAGGTACTTCACCGCCTTGAGCACCCTGGCCTGAAAGGCGTCCAGCAGCACCCCGCCAAAGTAGCCGCTAAGGGAAATTACGGCGTATTGCAGTTTGGGCGGCAGGTTGGCTTCCGCCGCGCCAAGCCCCACCAGCACCCCCACAAAGGCGGAAACCACCAGACCGCTTGCCAGCTGCTTCCATGTTCCGGCCCCAAAACGGGCCAGGCGCACGGCAAACCCGGCCACGGCCAGCGCGGTCGGCAGTAAAAGAAATTCCAGTATTGTTCGGTAACGTTCCATATTGCACCTCTTGAGACTATTTCACAATGGCCTTTTTGCCCTTTTACCGCGTCGTGCTTCACTTTATTCAGGGGCCGCGCGAAGGTCATATATGCTTGAATATACTCCCTCCGCACGGACCTTGCACTCCTTGTAAAAGAACAAAAATTCTCATTGTGCAATAGTCTCTTTTTAAATTTTACGGCGCAGGGCCCTGCATCACGCAAGAGCCGTATAGCACGGGTTTTTGAGGTGAAATTCTGGGAAGCGTTGGAAGGCGGAGAAAAGCGCTGGGAGGTACTTGACGGGTTTTGCGAATTCTTATTCTTTACAGAAAGCGGGGGCCAAGGGAGTGGTGGCTACACCACCTGCGGCATGTGGAGAAAGGCGTTGTAGGGCGCGGCCTCCAGCAGGCGAATGGAGGCCAGTTCTATTTCCAGCTGGCGGGTGGGGGAAAGTTGGCTTTTGTGCAAGGCGCACTGGTCAAGGGCAATGGAATGTGTGGCCCCTTGATCCGCCGTGGCGTCAAAAAGCAGCAGGGTATCGCCTTCAAAGGCGCGGGCGGTTGTCCAGTGGGTGATGATGGGCTGGTCTGAAAAAGGCAGGTAGCGGTTAAAGCGCAAGATTACCGCGCGCGCCCGGCGTTCCGGCCCGGCATCCGCCCCGGCATCCGTCTGGCTGAACCAGTTTTCCACATCATAGGGCGAGGGCTGGGGGGCCAGGGTGGGATCTTCTTCCGGAAGCCAGTCTTTAAGCCTTTTCCACAGGTCTTCCGGGCTTGACCGGCAGGGGGATTCATCTTTGCGGTAAAGAAACACCTCTTCAAGCTTCAGACATTCCGGCCCGAAGTTTTTTTCCTGAAAGCCGCCCGCGCGCCCGGTTTTGGCGGCCAGGGTTTTTGTTTTTAACGGCCCGCTTTGGCAGAATTGCGCAAGCATGTAATCCACCAGCCAGTAGAAATCTGTTTCATTGCGCAGTACAGCCTGCCAAAGGAAGCTGTGGGTGGAAAGGGTTTTCAGGGTATCGGCCAGAAGCTTGCGGCAAGCGCTGAGGTTTATGCCGTGGGTAAGCACCAGGGCATTTATAACCGCGTAAATGGCGCAGAAAAAATCCAGCTGGCCCTGATGCCAAGCCCTTGGACGCCGGGCAGGCCTGAAGCGGGCCTGTTCCGATTTTTCCTCTTTCACCATGCGCGTTATTTGCCGCCCATGGTCTGGGTATAGGCTTCCCTGAAGGCTGTCGGGTCAAGCGGGGCAAAGCCGTTGGCCGCCGGGGTGAACAGGAAAAGTTCCTGCTTGTTCTTGCCGGAAGCGTCCCAGCGCATGGGGGCGCTGCTCCAGGCAATGCCGTGGCTGGATGCCAGGGCGCTGTTCAGGCTGGCCGGGTTCCAGCCGGGGGCCAGGTTCAGGGTGGCGGCAAAGCGGGCAAAATCATAGCCAAGGCCGTTCCAGTAATCCGCCGCGTTTTGCCCTTCACCGCCCATGGCCAGGCGCAGTTTTTCCGCCGCCGGGGTGGTGCTTTGCGGGTCCCATGCGCCGGGGAATACGGCCAGGGTGTAGTAGCGGGCATCCACAAAGCGCTGGCTGCTAAGGCTCCGTTCCCAAATGCTGGTGCCTATGAGCACCTGGCGGGTTTCTTTGTAATAGAACAGGCTGGGCACCAGGGTATCCATATCTTCCCAAGCGCCGGGCAGGAATATGGCGCGGTGCCCTGTGCCCCTGCTGCCGCTAAGGAAACTGCCCACGCGTTTTATCCACCTATCCTGATGCTGGGCCGGGTAGGAACCCTGGGCGGTAACTGTGCCGCCAAAAATAGGGGCGCGGGCGGTGAATATTTCCGCCATGCGCTTGCCGTAGTTTTCTTCCGGGTAAAGAATGGCGTAGGTGTTTATGCCTAAAGAGCTGGTAAAGCGCAGGGCGGCGTCTGTCTGGTCTTCCGGGCTGGTGAAAAAGCGCCAGGATACAGTGCCTTCGTCACCGCTTTCAGTGCGGGGAAGGAAGGAAAATACCGCGCGTTTGGCAAAGGCCCCGCCGTTTTTAAGCGCGCTGTAATCTGAAGCGCGCAGGGGGCCGCCCACGGCTATGGCGCTATCCGGCAGGGCGGCCAGGCTTTCCACCCAGCCGGGTTTGTCTGTATCAATAACCTGCAAATTCACGGCGGAACCGGCAGCGGAAAATTCCGCGCAGGCCACTTCCGCGCCTTTCACAATGCGCTTGGAAACAGAACCGTATTGCCCGGACATGGGCAGGGCAAGCACAATGGTTTGCCCGCCAACCGGCAGGGCCGTAGTGGTGGCCGGGCCGCTTACGCTGTCCCACTGGCTGATAATGTTCGGGTCGGCCAGCAGCAGGCCGGGTTTAAGGGCATCCACCATTTCCTGGCCAAGCGGTTTGGTGCGCGGATCCATGGCGTAGCGCCGGGCGCTTTCAAGACGCACCAGAGCGAAGGGAAAGGTTTTTACGTTGCCGGTGTTTATTTGGGCGGCCAATTTTTCCAGTTCATAAGGGGAAATGCCGTGCAGGTTGTTGAAAAGGCGCTGTTCCATTTCCGCCTGGTAGGCCCTGCCCCGCGTGGGGTGGCCGGCCGCGCTGCCGTAAAGTATGGCCAGTTTGTCCAGCGCTGCCGGGTGGTTTCCGGCGCGCCATTCCTGTTCAGCCCCGAAACCGGCGGCATCCCATCGCAGGGTTTGCGACCGGGAGGAATCCGCCTGAATTTTTTGCATCAGCCCGGCGGATTCGGCTGGCGGAAGCTGGGCGGCCGCTTCAAAAAAAGCATTACGCCATTCCTGCCCTTCATCCACGCCCGGTTCAAGGGCGCGCCAGCTTTCCAGGGCGGCAAGCGCCGTGTTGCCGTGCTGGTTGCGCACGGCGGAAAGGGAAAGAATGCGCAAACCGGCGGCCTGATCCGGGCGCGTCAGGTTGCTTTGTTTCACATAGGCGGTGGCCATGCTTTCCGCCTGGGCGTAATTGGCGCTGCGGAAGGCCTGTTCCAGCCCGGCCCGATCCACAGGCTGGCCGGGGGTGTAAGCGCCCGGCGTGGGGGTGGACGGCTGTATCATGGCGGTTATTTTATCGCACCCGCTTAAAGCGGCAAGCGCCAAAAGCAAAAAAATCAGCGTC
>JAVBMP010000124.1:0-10053 GCA_031552315.1 Desulfovibrionaceae bacterium
CAAACGGTGTTTTGCTTGCGTTTGCTGGCGGTGGGATTACAGGATCAGAGCATTTCGTCATTGGAGGCCGTTGCACAATGAGAATTTTTGTTTTTTTACAAGGAGTGCCCCTATCCCGTAGTTCCGTGCGGAGGGAGTATACTCAAGCAGATATGACCTTCGCGCGGGACTACGGAACATGGGCACAACGCAAAGGGGCAAAAAGGCCATTGTGCAATGGCCTCCATTGAATTTATCTGTCCGGATGAAATCTGGCGCTGCGAAGCGCGGCACACTCGCGCGATTGTCACAGGCGGGCTTTGCCCGCCAAGCGGCAATCTCAAGGCGAAAATGTTATAGCAGTTCGCCCCGCAAGGAAGTTTTGCCGGCCCGGACTATTTTTACGGGCAAGATTTTGCCGATAAATCTTGCCGCGTCCGCCTGAATGGCAGCATGGGCGGAAGCGTCGGCCAAATTGTAATCCCCGCTGTTAGCGGGTTTGCCGTTAATATTGGTGTCAAGCCCGCTGCCAAGTCTGCTGCCAGCCCCGTTGCCAGCCCCGCTGCCAAGCCCGCTGCCAGCCCCGTTGCCAAGCCCGATGTCGGGCCTGCCGTCAAAACTGCCGGTATTTCCGCCTGTTGGCAAGGCTATGCTTACGGCAATGCCGCGCTCGTCCTTGCCTTGCAGGGTGGGTTCTCTTTTTTGGGTAGCGGGTGGCGGCAGGCTTGCCCCTTCCACCAGCACCTTGCATTGCGCGCCTACCTGGGCCTTCAGAAGCTTTTCTGTATAGGCGGCTTGCCAGGCCTGCAAGCGGGCCAGACGTTCCAGCCCCACAGCCTGCTCGATTTTCCCTTCCATTTTCTCTGCGCGGGTGCCGGGCCGGTCTGAATAGACAAAGGAAAAGCTGAAGGCGCATTCCATTTCTTGCATGGCCCGCAGTGTGGCCTGAAAATCTTCTTCCGTTTCGCCGGGAAAGCCCACAATTATGTCGGTGGAAAGCAGAATTTCCGGGCGGGCCTTCTTTAGCCCCTCAACTATTTTCATGTAGGCGGCCAGGTCATATTTGCGGCCCATGGCCTTCAGAACGCGGTCTGAACCGGATTGCAGGGGCAAATGCAGGCGCGGGCAAAGGTTTGGCAGTTCACCAAACGCGGCTATCAGTTCCGGCGCAAGGTCTTTGGGGTGCGGGGTTACAAAGCGCAAGCGTTCCAGCCCCGGCAGGGCGGCCACCTGGCGCAGCAGAGGCGTAAAGCCCAGTTCCGGTTGGGCCAGGTCTTGCCCGAAGGAATTTACGTTCTGGCCCAGCAGGGTTATTTCCTTGCCGCCGGCAGCCAGCAGGGCGCGGCACTCCGCCAGAATTTCCGTTACCCGGCGCGATTTTTGCCGCCCGCGCACATAGGGGACTATGCAGTAGGCGCAAAAGTTGTCGCAACCTTGCATGATGGTTACAGATGCGCAAATTTGACCGGGTTGGGCCGGGGTTTTTTCGGGCTGGGGCGCAGTGGCGCTTGTGCTGCCGGGTATGTTTTCGGCCATGCCGCCAAACTTGCCAGGGTGGTTGCCCGGCACGTTATTGGAAATGGGATGCTGCGCTACGGCGGGCGTTTTGTCCGGCGTAACGCCCGTTGCGTTTACCGCGTTGCCGTTTGGGGTGGAAATCAGGCTTTGCAAACGCAGGGGCCTTTCTTGATAATTTTCCGGAAAGTCCAGATAACTAAGGCGCAAGTCCGGTTCACGCAGCAGGCGCAGCATGGCTTCCGGCGCGATGGATACCCCGCCGGGGCCAAAGACCAGCCGCACTTCGCGGAATCGCTTGAACAAGCCTTCACCTATTTGTTGGGCCACGCAGCCGCCCACGCAGACCAGGGCGGTGCGCCCTTGCACGTTCAAAAAGCGGCGGATGCGCCCCAGTTCGGAATACACCTTCTGTTCCGGCTTGTCGCGCACGGAACAGGTGTTCACAACATACAGGTCGGCCTGTTCGGCCTGTTCCGGCGCGGCCTCGCGCAGGCCAAGGCTTGTAAGCGAGCGGCGCAGCCAGTCGGAATCAGCCGCGTTCATCTGGCAGCCAAAGGTGATAATGTGGAAAAGTTGCGCCATGTTATATGCCGCCCAGGCTGATAAGCGAAAAGACAATTTCCAGGCAAGCGAAGGGCAGCACGCAAACAAGCGCATCTTTGCGGCTTATGTGGTGCGCGTAGCGTATGCCGGTAAAAAGCGCCAGCAAGGTGAGCAGACGGGCCAAAAACGGCCCCACAAAAGGCAAAAGGGAAAACACCAGCGGCGCGGATGAATAGGCCACGGCGCGGAAAGTTTTTTGGAAGTTGCTTTTACCGGGCTGGACAAGATGCAGAATTTGATGCGCGGCCCCGGCAATAAGCCACAGGGCCAGCATGGAAGCCAGCGGCATTATAAGCATGACCAGCAGGGTGTTGGCGCTGTCTATGCGCGTAACGGCCTGTGTTTCTTGCAGCATTTCATGCGCCGGGCTGGAAAGGAACACCATGCGCCAAAAAACAAAACTGCCGGCATGGAAAATGCTCATCACGGCATAAAAAATAAAGGCCGGCAGCAATGACCCGCTGCCCGCAAGGCCGGAAAAGAAGGCCTTGCGCTGCAAAAGCGCCTGCCCAAGCGTGCTGCAAAACGCGCCCGGCCAGCCGAAACGGCCCGCTTGTTCCCACGGGACGCTGGAATGCGGGTTGCCTATGCCACGCCGCTTTTTGGCCTGTTCCGGCGCGTCTTGCCCTGAGTGCCTGTCTTGCCCGGCGTGCCTGTCTTGCCCTGCGTGCCTGTCTTGCCCGTATTCATTGGGGTGGCCCGCCAGGCCGCCGTGGGCGTCCGCGCCGGGCATTGCCGCGCCATTGCCGCCCATGTGCGGGGGGTAAGCATCCGCGCTTGCCGGGGTGTAATATCCCGCGCTGTTTCTGGCTTGCGCGGCTTGAAAATGCTGGTGGTTTTCCGCGCCTTGCCAAGCCTGGCTTTCAGCTTCCGGGGCTGGCCGGGCTTGGGCATCCGGAATCGTTCTGGTCTGGGCCTCTGCGACTGGCCGGGTTTGGGCATCCGGGACTGGACGAGTTTGGGCCTCGGGGACAGGACGGGTTTGGGCCTCGGGCCCTTGGCCCCAGGGGGTATCTTCCACCAGCCGTCCCAAATCGCGCACCGGGCGCGGGGTTTGATCCTGTTCCGTAAAGGTGGCGGCTTGGGCGGCCTCGGCGTGAAATGGTGCCGCGTGCATGAAGCCCGCGCCCGGGGGCATATCCGGGGTCATGCCCGGGGTCATATCCGGGGTCATGCCCGGGGCCATGCCCGGAGCCATGTCTGGGGCCATGTACGAACCGGGCGCGTTCATATAATCTGCGTTCGGGGCATTTTTCGGGCCAGTCGGCAGGGTGTTTCGGGCGGCGGGCCGCGAAAATTCCGCCCGGTCATGTTGCGCGTGGGCGGCTTCCGCAAATTGATCTTGCCCGGCAGACTGGTTTTGTCCTGTAAACCGGTTTGGCCCGGCATAATTTTCTTCCGGATACTGTTCCGCCGGGAAATTTTCCGGGCCTTTGCGCACTTCTGCCCCTTTGCGCACTTCCGGGGTTTGGGGGGCGCTATAGCCGCGCCCGGCGGTGGAAGGGCTTTCCGTTGGCGGGGCGCTGAGTTTCCCTTCCTGTTTCCAGCGGGAATGCAGGGAGTCTATGGCGTCCCAAAGGTCCATATCCGGTTTGGCGGCATCTGGTTTGATAATTTCCGTTTCCGGGGTTTCCGGGCGGAAGCGGAAGCGGTGCCCGCATTTCGGGCAGGTAGCCAGAACAGCGCTGGGGGGTATTTTGTGGTCTTCCACCTTGCGGTCATAACCGCAATCTGGGCAAGTAATATGCATTCAGCAATCACCCTTTTGAACATTTTATACTGAAAATATGGTTACCACGCGTGCGGGTGAAAGCGATTTGCCCGCACGCATGAAAATTTCAAATAAATCAACCATTGGGCTACACCCAAACTTATCGAGGGGGTTCGGGGGAAATCATTTCCCCCGATGGCTTTTCTAAATATTCCAAAAACAAAACCCTGTTAAAACTGGTGCCATGGGTTGTTGTATCCGCAAGTCCTAGGCCGGTTGCCAGTCTTTTACGCGCAATTCCACTGTTGCCACGCCGTTGTAGCGGTCAATGCGCGGTGAATAGGCCAGTTTTATTTTTTTGCCAAGGTTTTCCTGGCTGACAACCCGCCGGGGCCGCCAGAGCTTGGCCTTAAGGGTCAGGCCGCTGGCCTGGTCTTGCACGTCCAGAATGGTCAGCCCGGTCATGGTGCGTATGTCGCGCAAAATAAGCGGGTTGGATGAAAATACCGGTTCCGGGTTGCCCATGCCGAAGGGTTGCAGCATTTCCAGTTCCTTCAGCAGGGTGAAATCCACCGCTTTGTCCAGGCTTAGCTCGTCATCTATTTTGATGCGGTGCGCCGGGGGGGTGGAACCAAGCGCGGCCAGGGCCAGGGCGTCAAACCGTTCCATAAATTCGTCAAGACGTTCTTTTTCCAGGCTCATGCCGGCGGCCATGCGGTGCCCGCCAAAGGCCAGAAAAAGGTCGGAACAGGAAGTAAGGGCCGCGTGCAGGTCAAACCCTTCCAGACTGCGTCCGGAACCTTTGATTTTAGCGCCGTTATCACAAAGTATGATGGTTGGCCGCCGCCATTCTTCCGTAACCCGTGAGGCCACAATGCCTATGATGCCCATGTGCCAGCGCGGGCCGTAAAGCACCAGCCCCATGCGCCCGGCCTGCACCTGTTGGCTGGCCTGTTCCATGGCTTCGGCCACAATCTGTTCCTCTTCCTCGCGGCGGGAACGGTTGAAGCCTTCAAGATCCGCCGCCAGGCGGGCGGCCTCTACCCGGTCCTGGGTAAGCAGCAGGCGCAGGGCGCTTTCACTGCGGCTTAAGCGCCCGGCCGCGTTAATGCGCGGGGCCAGGGTGAACACCACTTGCCCGGCGTTTATGGCGGCTGTGGGTGAAATTTTGCAAACGTTTTTCAGGGCCGCCACGCCGGGCCGCGCCCCGCTGTTCAGGTACAGCAGGCCGTTTTTTACCAGCACGCGGTTTTGCCCGCACAGGTTTACAACATCGGCCAGGGTGCCAAGGGCCACCAAATCCAGCAGGGGGCGCACATCTACCCGGCCATGCCCGGCGTCTTCAAGGCATTTGTTTACCCCGGCCATAAGCAGAAAGGCCACGCCCACCCCGGCCAGAGACTGGCATTCAC
Organism: Desulfovibrionaceae bacterium; assembly: GCA_031552315.1. Taxonomy (GTDB): domain Bacteria; phylum Desulfobacterota; class Desulfovibrionia; order Desulfovibrionales; family Desulfovibrionaceae; genus JAVBMP01. The sequence goes on from JAVBMP010000124.1 coordinate 5,224, forward strand.
AGTCGCCTATGGTGGGGGCGCAGACGGCGTCGGCCTGCGGCAGGTTTTCCGCCGGCAGGTGGTGGTCTGAAATGACCACGGTAAAGCCCAGTTCCCTGGCCCGCAGCACCGCTTCATTGTCACTTATGCCGCAGTCCACGGTAAGCAGAAGGTTGTAGCCCTGGGCGGCCATTTCTTCCAGCTTGGCCGCGTTCAGGCCGTAGCCTTCGCTCAGGCGGCAGGGTATGTGAAAACCGGCGGAAAACCCTTGTTTTTCAAGGAAGTCCAGCACAAGGGCGCTGGCGGTTATGCCGTCCACATCATAATCACCCCAGACCAGCAGTTTTTTGCCGTTCAGCAGGCCGTCAGCCAGCAGTTTCGCGGCTTTTTCAAGGCCGGGCCAGCTGGCCAGGGGAGAAAGGTAACGCAGGCCGGGGTTGACAAAAAAGGCCATTTCATCTTTGCCGCGCAAACCGCGCTGCCACAACAGTTCCGCCAAAAATGCGGATATTTCAAGCTGTTCCGCCCATTGAGCCAGCTCTTGCGGCGGCTCTTCCGGTTCCAAATAACGTGATACCCAGGTAATAGAATCCATTTAAACCACCTGAAAGCAAGGCGCTTAAGGCGCGGGACGCGCGGCAGGGGCTGCGCTGATCCGCCAACTCAAGATTTGGTTCAACACCATGGCGCCGCGTAGGGCGCGCTTGCGCCATCCGGCAACAGCAGGGGGTTGTTCCCTCGCGTATGTTCTGGAGTTTTACTCCGTTAATAAAATTTTTAGCGGGCAAAATTTTTCGCTTGCCCGGCGCCAGGCTTTGCAGGCAGTGCGCAATAATTCCGCTTACGCGCCGTAGCGGCCCGGCCTTGCGGGCGGGCTGCCGTAAGCCCGCCTTGCAGGCGGGACGCCATCAGGCTTGCCTTATAACCGGGCTGCAAGCAAACCTGCTTTATAACTGGGCTGCAAGCAAGCCTGCTTTATAATTGGGCTGCAAGCAGCCCGGCCCGCTTATCCGCCAGCGTGGCGGCAAGGTGCGGCAGGGCGGCGGCCAGGGCGGAATCCATGGCCGCGGATCGGGGCAGCAGGGCGCTTACCGCCGGCGGCAGGGTTCCATCTTCCGCCAGGCCGTTTGTCGCCAGCAAATTCGCGGCGGCCAGCACCTTTATGGCTGGCTTGTGGTCAAGGCTCAAGTCCGGGTAGTGGTGCCAGCTTACAACATCGCAGAGCAGATCCGGCAGGTTCCAGTATTTCAGAACCTGCCCGCCCACGGTGCCGTGGTCCAGCCCCCAATAGCGGTCTTCGGCCAGGGAGAAGCCGCATGATTCGGACTGGCAGATCTCGCTTATATTTTTCCAGTCCGCGGGCCTTAAAAGGCCCAGTATGAGCTTGCCCAGGTCATGCAGGATGCCGCCGACATATATGGCTTCCGGATCAATACGGGCGGCTTCGCGGTCAATGCGGGCGGCTTCCGGGGCGACATGGGCGGCTTCCGGGGCGACATGGGCGGCTTCCGGGTTGACATGGGCGGCTTCGGGGGCGATGTGGGCGCTTTTCAGGCCAGGCAATTCTTTTGTTGCTTCCGCTTCCGGCCCTTTGTGGTCAATGCCAAGGCCCGCGTTTACGGTTTTTGCCAGCATGCGGCCAAGGCGTCCGGTCAAAATCTGGTGTTCCCACAGATCCTTGTCCGGGAAGCCTTTGGGCAGCTTTTTGGCGGGCACCGCGCCCATTACGGCGAACAGCGTTGCCAGGGCGCGCACTTCCAGCATGCCCAGCACCACTACGGCCCTTTCCAGCGTGCTTACCGTAGATTCCAGCCCATAGGCGGCCGAATTGGCAACGGCCAGGACTTTTACCGCCAGGGCCTGGCTGCGGCCTATTATGGCGGCTATTTCCGCGCTGGAGGCGTAGCTGCCGGCGGATGTTTTGGCGAAGAGTTCCGGCAAGAGGCGCGGGTCGCATTGCAAGGCGGGCGGGTGTTCCGCCAGTTCCTTCAAAAAGAGCCTTGCGCCTTCCATGCGTTCAGTCATATTCAGCCCGCCGCTTCTGTCTTTGCCCCGCCAAGCGCGGCCTGGGCCGCCTTAAGCGCTTGCGCCACGTCAGCTTTTTTATCCGCGCTGATCATGTTTTTGGAAAGCAGCCACATTAAAAACCGGGTTGCCTCTTCATGGGCGCTGTTTATGGCAAGGGCGGACAGAAGGCTTTCTACCGCCTTGTCGGGCTGCTTGGCTTCAAGATAAGCCCTGGCGATGTTGTAGTAAAGGTTTTCTTCCGGGCCGGAAAGTTCAAGCGCGCGGGAATAGTAATCTATAGCTTGGGAAAACATGCCGTTTTTACGCAGGTTTATGCCAAATTCATTGAACAGGTGCTTGTGTTCCTCTTCAAAGGCCGCGTCAAGTTTTACTATGCGGCTAAGGATATTGGCGGCGCGTTCGGATTCTCCGCGTTCCAGATAGGTTATGCCAAGGCCGAAGTTGGCGCGCACGTTTTCTTCATCAACCGTCAGGGCCTTGTTGAACTCCATTTCCGCGCTGAAGGTTTCATTATTGCTGCGGTAGCGTTCCGCCCGGGCCACGGTTTTGTTCAGTTCCCGCATTTTGGGGTAGACTGTGGAAATGTAAAATTCCGGTTCCGGGCTGAAGGTGCCCAAAAATTCGTCAAGCGACACTTCCCGCTTGGGGCCGGAAGGCACGTAGTTGGGGTTGATGGGTTGCACTTCTATATTGCCGTTTTCAAGCTGATTGGCATACCAGAAGGCCTTTTGAATGCTTTTGCGCGTAGTGGTGCCTGTGCCCACCTTGCGCACCTCTTGTGAGGAAAAAAGCCCGGAAATAAGGTCTTTTTTTTCCGTTTGCCCGGTTGGGGCCGTTTTATTTTCATCCGTCATGGCAGTATCCGTGAACTTTATCGGTTAAACTTCAAGCATGGAGGCGGCAATGCGCAGGGCCGCTTCCGCCGGGTCCGCGGCCGCGCTTATGGGGCGGCCTGTTACCAGAAAATCCGCCCCGGCCTGTACGGCTTCTTGCGGCGTCATGGTGCGGCGCTGGTCGTCCGCCGCCTTGCCGGGGCCGCTTATTTTGGCGTCACCTTCCGCCGGTCTTATGCCGGGGCAAAGGCAAATAAATTCCGGGCCGCAATGGGCCTTGATCATGGCCGCTTCCTGCCCGGAACAAACCACCCCGGCAAGGCCGGCCTCTTTGCCCAGCCGCGCCCTTTGCAGCACCAGACCGGGCAAGTTGGCGCGAAATTCCGCCGGAAGCTCTTCCGGCGCGGTGCTGGTAAGCACGGTAACGCCCAAAAGCAGAAAATTTTTGCCCGCCATATTCTGTGAAGAATCTTCAAGCGCCTTGCGGGCGGCCTCTGCCATGCGCAACCCGCCGGAAAGGTGAATGTTGCACATGTCGGCCCCAAGGCCAAGGGCGGATTTTACCGCCCCGTAAACCGTGTTGGGGATGTCATGGAACTTCAGATCCAAAAATACCTTGCAGCCCATTTCCTTTAGGCTGCCAACCACTTGAGGCCCGGCAAAGGTGAACAGTTCCAACCCCACCTTGACCCACGGGGTGGCGGGCAAAACCTTGCGGGCCAGGGCCAGGGCCGCCTTGCTGTCCGGCATGTCAAGGGCCACGACCAGTTGCGGTTTGTCGGCCGGTATAAGATGTTGCATGTTGTTTGCCTTTTATTGTTTTGTCTTTGCCGCTAGACTGCTTTGGGCCGCCAGACTGCTTTGGGCCGCCAGGCAGCTTTGGGCCGCCAGGCTGCTTCGGGCCGCCCAATTATTCCCTGTCTTTCTGTGCCCTGTCTTCTTGCGGCCTGTCTTCTTGCGGCCTGTTTTCGGGGGCGCACAAATTACCGTCTTTTTCCCTGCCGCCTTCATGCGGGTAAACGCCGTGGTGCAAAAGTTCGCGCACAAAATCCGGTTGCAGGGAAGGGCGCAGGGTTGCGGCCCGGTAAAAGGCCACAAGATCCGCGTAGGCCTGTTCAAGGTCTTCATTTATTATCCAGGCGTCAAACCAGTGGGCCTGGGCCAATTCTTCTTCCGCCGCGTTCAGGCGGCGGGTGATGGTTTCTTCACTGTCCGTGCCCCGGCTGCGCAAGCGCCTTTCCAGTTCCGCCAGCGAGGGCGGCATTATGAAGACAAAGGCCGCGCCCGGCAGGGTTTGCTTCAACTGGGCCGCGCCCTGCACGTCAATATCAAACAGCACATCATAGGAAGCGGCCAAAAGCTTGCGCGTGGCGTCCAGCGGGGTGCCGTAAAAATTGCCGTGCACCTCGGCCCACTCCGCGAAGTGGCCCTGCTCGCGAAGCGCCAGGAACTCTTCCTTGCCCAGAAAGGTGTAGTCCTTGCCGTGCACTTCTCCCGGGCGCGGGGGCCGGGTGGTGCAGGAAACGGAAAAGGAAAAGGGGGAGAACTCGGCCATGAGACGCCTGGAGAGCGTGGTCTTGCCCGTTCCCGAGGGAGCGCAGAGCACAAGGGCGATGCCCGGGCGGCGGTTCATCGTTTGTCCTCCTGCAGCACGCGCTGGCCTATGGTTTCCGCCTGCACGGCGCACAGGATAACGTGGTTCGAGTCGGTGATGATGATCGACCGCGTCTTGCGGCCCTGGGTCGCGTCGATGAGCCGCCCCTCTTCTTTGGCGTCCTCGCGCAGGCGCTTCATGGGGGAGGAAGCCGAGTTGACCACGGCCACCACCCTGGAGGCGAGCACCAGGTTGCCGAAACCGATATTGAGAAGCCGTTCCTGCCCGGACATGATTACTCCAGATTCTGCACTTGCTCGCGGCATTTTTCCAGTTCGTTCTTGAAATCCGTCACTAGGCGGGAAAGCTGCACATCCAGGCCCTTGTTGCCGCAGG
>JAVBMP010000031.1:0-78951 GCA_031552315.1 Desulfovibrionaceae bacterium
AAACAGCTTTCGCTTATCCGAAATGTCTCACAAGCCTGGCAGATATTCAACTTTTGGTTCTTTACAGTTTCTTTGGCCCTCTCTGCACGCAAAGATGGCCTTACCACTTTTTTGTAAGCGCTTCCTGCAATACCTCATGCCGCAACAGAATATCGGCATACATGCGTTTCAAGCGGCTGTTTTCCTGCTCAAGCTCTTACAGGCGCGCCATCAGCGATGCGTCCATGCCGCCAACTTTGGAGCGCCATTTGTAAAATGCCGCGCTACTCAAACCGTGTTCGCGGCAAAGCTCCGGCACCGGTGCGCCATTCTCGGCCTGCTTTAAAATTGCCACAATCTGGCTGTCGGTAAATTTTGACTTTTTCATGTAAAATCCCCAGGGAAATTATTATCGGAAATTCTACTTAAAATGGCTACTGTTTTTTGGGGGGATTACCGAAGCACCTGAACAATATTAAGCATACGACCAAGATGGCGTCAAGCAAACAAGACGTTTAATTTTCGGAACCTCAATAATTTTAAGGTAGTCGAAGTAGTTTTTATAATGAAATTATGATGTAATCATCATCTTTGTCATCAATAGATTTTTGGAGGTTTTCATATTTTAAAGAATCAATCTTTGAAAGCTTTTTGTCTTGAATTGCCACGTTGATGATACTATCTAGTAATGCTTGAGTATAGCGAGATTTTTTATCTTTTAGTGTTGAGTAAATATTAAATGCTGCTGTATAGTTATTATTACAAAGTTCAATTTTTGCCTTCAGTGTTTTAACAATATCATTTTTATTGCTTTTAAGCCGTGGATAGAATTTTTCTATGCGAGAAACATAAATTTTTGCATTATTCGGGTCTTTATCGACTATATAACAGTTTGCACAATGGGCTAATTGTTCAAATGTTGAACGTTGTGATTTGTCAATTGATTCTATGGAAAATTCAATTGCTTTTTTAATATTTCCTCTTCTGAGTTCTAGTGTAGACATTCTATGCAAGTAATAGCTTTCAGAGTCAATAAATTTTAATTTAGATATGAATTTTTCTGCTGAAAAGTAATCTTTTTTAATGATGTATATTTTTGCTATAATATCGACTAAGTATTTATTGTCATCACGTATGCTTAATGCAATTTCTGCATGATGTAGTGACTTTTCTATGTCACCAAGAGCCAAATAGCACTGCGCAAGCTCTCGGTGTACAGGGAAAACGTCATATCCAAGTTCGACAGCACGCTCGTATTCTTTGATGGCTAATTCAGTGTCCCCTTCCTTTCTTGCTTTGAATCCCAATATATAATGATGATACTTATATGCAGAAACTTTCACAAAAGCAGCATAATCTTTATCAAATGTAGAAATTTGAGAGTCTTGAATTAATGATCTCATCAAAATCCAATGAACAGTAAATGAGCGTTCATCATGCTCAAGAGCTTCTCTAGCTGCTATGATTGCAGAGCTATAATCTCTATCCTGATAGAAATTATCCGCCATTTTAATCAAATCAGATTTAAAATGTATTTTATCGTCATCTTTTTTGTTTAGATAGATTGATGCTCGATAAGAGAGTCTCGAAAAATGAATAAACCTTGCATTTTCCTTTGATGTCTTGTGTATATAGCCTGTAAGTACATCAAATGTTTTTTGATGTACTTCTAGAGATGGTCTTTTTAGCATTTGAGATACGCTATCAAATATTGGTGGTGCTATATAGTAGGTGTCGTCATTAATCTCTACCAGCGACATATCTATGAGTTTGACCAAGTCGTCAGCTAACAAGTTTGGATCAAACTCTAGAATATCTTGGAGCATTGCAAATGTTAGTCCTGAGTAAGTACCCAGTAATTGCAATAATGTTTTTTGTTCTGTTGTAAGTATATAATCTGACATTATTTTTAAAAATATAGAAGACCTGAAAGAAATAAGTTCTCTTTTGTTGGCAATTAATCTCTCAGTTCCGTATTCTTTACATAAGGCAACTGCTTGGGCAGCAGATGGAGGAAAACCGCCTGAAAAAGATGCAATTTCATTGGCTTGCTCTGGCTCCATTTTTACGGATTTATCTCTTGCAATGCTTAAAATCAGGTCAACCATTGCGCTCTGTTTTAGGGAGTCCAGTTTTAAGTGAGGAAGTTTCATTTTTTCTGAGTGAGGTTTCCTACGAGAAACAAAAAAGAAATGAAGATTATTTATTTTTAAAAGACTCTCGATGAGTATTTCGATTGACTCTCTCAGGAGGCCATCGTTATCAACGACTCCTCCTTCATCTTTAAAAATAATAATTTCGCGATGCCCCATAAAATACTGCATTAAATTACCAATCTCATCTGCGATACAATATTCAGGTAGAACCTCCAGTCGTGATTTATACTCTTTTGATGCGTCAATAGAGAGGCTTTGTGGTGTTAAATCATAAAGATTAAGTGCGATTTCTAAGCATTTATCGCCATCTTCTACAGGTATTGGCAAGCAACGTGCGAATGAAAGTTTGTCTCTGGTAATTTTTTCAATAAAAGTTGTTCTGCCAATATTAAAAAGTCCAGATATAAATAGATATCTGAGTCTGTTGGTGAGGCCAAACTCACTTTGCAGCTCATCAACCATTGCCAAGTCTCCATATCTCCCAACAAAATATCCGTTTTTGTCACCTGCCCTTAAAGAAGAAATGACATCCATTATTTCTCGAGAAATATAAAAAGGATCTCTTGATTCAATGTATTTATCACGTTTCATCCACTCTGGGATCAGCTTTTTATCGACATCATCTAGTGCAATTATTAAAAATTTTTTAATTTTACCAAATAATTTAGCATATTCCGCTTCTTCTATTTCAAAATTTACATATGGCCTTGTCACAGATTCTTTGCTGGCAAAAAATACAAATATTGAAGACTGTTGTAGGTGCGAGCGAATGCTATCCAAAAATGAAGTGCTCGCGTCAAAAGCATACTTATCGTAGGTGCATGACCAAGCTGTGAGCAGTTCTGCAATCGGTTCAACGATATCTTTATCTGTAGAGCTATGCGACAGAAAGGCTTTCATCTGAACTCCTAGAAGGATTGGGGGCTGAGATTATGGTAAAATGTAATTATACTGTTCTATAAGCTCTTTTTTTATTTTTTCCAAATCTGTGGGGGCATAGGGTGGGGCAAATTTGCCCCACAAAAGAAAAAGGACTCAGATTTTACTCTAAGTCCTTAAATTTCTTGGCGTCCCCAAGGGGATTTGAACCCCTGTCGACGGCGTGAAAGGCCGTTGTCCTGGGCCGGCTAGACGATGGGGACGCGGTGTGCTGTGGTGTTTACCGCGGCGAGGGTTAGTAGTATAGTTTTCCGCTGACGTAGTCAACAACTTTTTTGCAAAAAAATAAAAATTGGTTTCAGCAAGGCAAAATTGGTTGTTTTGCGCCATTTTGCTTGACATTTTGCCCGGCTTCGCCTTCAAATGATTTTTGCGCGTTATGGGCAGGAGGGTGCCATGAAGCATTTCCGCAAAGAAATTATGCTGCATGTTCCCGCCCGGCGGGGCTTTGTGAACATTACCCGTGAGGTGGAAGCCGCAATACAGGAAAGCGGTATAAAGAACTGGCTGTTGCTTTGCAACGCCAGAGTCTGTTAGCAAAGTCCCCTTTGCCAACAGCCCGCCGCGTAGGCGTAGGCGGTATTCATTGCCGCCGTAAGCGCCGGAGCGGTCGTGCCTTCAAACCCCGGCCTTGCGGGGTTTGTCATCAATCTGGGGCTGTTGCTTTGCAATGCCACGCACATTACCGCGTCTGTGTTCATAAATGATGATGAAAGCGGCCTGCATCTGGATTTTGAAAAATGGCTGAAAAAACTGGCCCCGCATGAGCCGGTGGCCCAATACCGTCACAATGGTTATGGGACAACGCCAACGCCCACCTGAAACGCCAGGTAATGGGGCGGGAAGTGGCGGTTACGGACGGCAGGCTTGATTTTGGCCGTTGGGAACAAATTTTTTATGGTGAGTTTGACGGCAAAAGAGCCACGCGCGTGCTGGTGAAAATTATTGGCGAATAAAAACCGTCAAACGCCGCGCGTGACTTATCCATAAAATGTCCAGAGAAAAAAGCGTTATTTATTGCCCTGTTATTATTTTTATGCCTTATCCGCCCTTTGCAAAAACACAAAGCTGTGCTATGCGGTGTGGGTACATAGAAATACATAAAAAAATCCTGATAATGGAATTTTGATGCCCGTAAAGCCCCCTGCCCCCAAAGCGCTTGCCTGCCGGCTTTTCCAATGCCTTCGCCTTTTGCTGGCAGGCTTCTTTTTGTGCGTGCTCATGTCAAACACGCTTCCCGCCATGGCCGCCGGGGTGCTGGACATGCAGACGGACGAAAACAATAATATAAGCTGGAACCTTACAGCGGATCGCATGGACGCCCTGAGCGATGCGGAAGTGCTGGAAGCCTTTGGCAATGTGGTGCTGCAACGCGGAACAGAATACCTGAAGGCCGATTACGCCCGCTACTACCACAGCACCCGCTGGGTTTACGTTTCCGGCAATGTGGAAGTGCATTTCGGTGAAGATACCATAAAGGCCTCTGAAGCTGAATTTGACCTGGGCAACCGCACCGGCTGGCTGAAAAACGGCGAAATATTCATGGCCGGGCCGCACACCTACGTTTCAGGTTCGCACATAGACAAGCACTGGGGCGATGTATATTCCTTCAAAAACGCCAAGTTTACCAGTTGCGACGGCGATTCTCCGGCCTGGTCATTCACGGCGGATGAGGCGGTTGTAGAGCTTGACGGCTATGCCCAGCTTTGGAATACCGCCTTTCAAATAAAAGATGTGCCGGTAATGAGCGTGCCTTTTATGGTAGTGCCGGTAAAAAAAGAAAGGCAATCCGGCTTTCTGCTGCCGGAAGTAGGTTATGGATCCATGCGCGGCGTTTATTATAACCAGCCGTATTTTTGGGCCATTGATGACAGCAGAGACCTTACTCTGAACGAATATTTCATGAGCAACCGGGGCTTCATGCAGGGGCTGGAATACCGTTCACGCGCGTCAGAAACGGAACAGTTTTGGGGCCGTTTTGACATCATGTACGACAAGCGGCGGGTTACCAGCGACAGCGAAGACCGCTATTTCAGCGGTGACGGCCTGGTGCGTGACAACAACCTGCGCTTCTGGCTGCGCGGCATGTATGACGCGAACTTGCCCGGCCCGGCCAAACAGTGGCAGTTCCGTTCCAATTTCGATTATGTTTCTGACGCATACTTCCTGCGGGAATTTGACAACGGTTTTTCCGGCTACGGCGCCTCGCGCGACAACCTGTTCAACCTCTTCAACCGCGACCTTACAGAAAGTGACACCAACCGCGTAAGCACCGCCCTGCTCTTTCGCGACTGGGAACGGGCCACCCTGGCCTTTTCCGGCACCTATACCCAAAACATAAACCTTTCCAACGGCAACCTCAAACCCAGCCTGGACACCACGGTACAAACCCTGCCGGAAGTGGATTTTTTCCTGCACAAGGGGCGCATTTTGCAAGACCTGCCGCTGGAAATTTACGGCAGCGCCCAGGGCGCCTACATGTTCCGCCGCACCGGCACGCGCGGCGCGCGTTATGACTTGTCGCCCGGCCTTGCCATGCCCCTGAACGGCAAATACGGTTCACTACGCCTGGAAGCGGCCCTTGGGCAAACCATATATCAGACGGAAGTCGGCCCGTACGAAAACCGTGATCATCATGAAACCGGCACCACGCGCACCCTGCCAAGCTTCGGCATGGACGCGTCCACCGAGCTTGTGCGCGATTTTTTGATGAACAGTGATGTCAGCCAGGCCAAATTCGCCGCGGAAAGCCCGGTTGGAACCACCCGTTGGACAGGCGTGCGCCACCTTGTTCAACCCCGGGTCGGCTATGTGAACCTGCGCCAGCAAAATCAGGACCGCAACCCCTACTATGACGCCTATGACCGCATAGAAGGCCGCAACGAAATTATCTATTCGCTGGATAACGTACTGGTGCGCCGCCGTGAAGCCGTGCAAACCCAAAAAGACGCCAGCGGGAAGGAAGAAAAATACGTCACCGCCGATTATCAGGAATTTTTCCGCCTGCGTCTGGCCCAGATTTACGACATTAAAGAATCCAAGCGCACAGAACAGCTGGATGAGTATGAACGCCAACCGTTCAGAGACATAGTTGTAGAGGCCAGCATTGTTGCCTCTACATACTTCTCGCTGAACAACCGTACAGATATTTCGCCCTACAGCGGAAAAATAACCCGCCATTCACATGGCGCGAACCTGAATGTGCCGGGCTGGGGCAACCTTTACGGCGGCATGACCTTTTTGAAAAAAACGGACGACTACTACCGCAAGTGGCAGGAAGATACCGCCCTTGTCACCCTTAGTGGCAATGTTGATATTTATGGCCCCTGGTCCGCCGGCTTCTTTTATAACTGGGATCTGAAAGGAGACCTGGAAGCCAGCAAGGGGCTTGAAGTTACCTATACCGACCAGTGCTACCAGATTAGCGCCATGGTGTGGAGAAATGAACGCGAAACATCTTACCAGCTTATGTTTTCTTTGAACGGGCTGGGGGGTGTGGGCTTCAAATAAAACAAGCGGCGGCCGCCCTTATGCTGCCAGGCATGCGCCGGCAAACGGCGTCCAATCAAAAAACGCCGCATACCGCGAGGAAGTATGACTGAAAAAAAACCGAAAGAAAATCCGCTTTCAGACCGTTACAAGCGGGAATTTGTAGAATTTTACTGCCCGGATTGCCGGGTAAGCAAAATAGTGTGTTTGCCAGAAGAGGCCAACCCAAGCTGCGATAATTGCCGCAAGGCCATGATTATCAAAGAAATTCTCACTGAAGGCAAATATTAACCTTAAAACTTGCTTTGGAGGAATAATGAAAGTTATCAAATTGCTTGCCACCGCCTTTCTTGTACTGGCTATGGCTACTTCCGCCCTGGCCGCGGACAATGAACTGGCAAAAAAATCCACCATGGCGGAAATTATTAGCCGTGGCGAGCTGCGCGTGGCCTTTGACCCCGGCTACATGCCCTTTGAAATGGTAGACAAATCCGGCAAGTTCATAGGATTTGACCTTGACCTGGCCCGTGAACTGGCCAATGCCATGGGCGTGAAGCTGGTTGAGGTAAACATTGATTTTGACGGCATCATCCCGGCCCTGCTCAGCGGCAAGGTGGACGTTATCATAAGCGCCATGACCATTACCCAAAAGCGCAACCTTAGCATAGGCTTTTCCGACCCCTACATTGAAGTTGGGCAAAGCGTACTGCTGGCCCAAAAGCATGAAGGCAAAATTACTTCATGGAAGCAGCTTAACGACCCGCAGTACACCGTGGTTTCCCGCCAGGGCACAACCGGTGAAGAAGCTGTGAAGCGCTACATGCCCAAAGCCAACTTCAAAACCTTTGAAAAAGAAGCCGACGGCGCCCTTGAAGTAGCCAACGGCCGCGCGGACGCCTGGGTTTACGACATGCCCTTCAACGTGGTATTTTTGGCAGAACAGGGCAAAACCGCCCTGGTGCACCTGGATGAACCCTTCACCTATGAACCGCTGGGCATAGGCATCCGCCAAGGCGACCCGGACTTCATGAACTTCCTGAACAACTTTCTGCGCCAGATCAAAAAAGACGGCCGCTATGAAAGAATGTACAACAAGTGGATAATTTCCACCGACTGGTTCGCCCAGACCCAGAAATAAAAAAGCGCCTTCGGAATAAAAAAGCGTTGGGGTGAACAGCATGGCGCATGCCGGGCTGTTCACCCCAAACATTTTCATGCTGCAAAATTATAGCAAGTTGAGGCTGTTGCACAATGAGAATTTTTGTTCTTTTACAAGGAGTGCGAGTTCCGTGCGGAGGGAGTATATTCAGGCATATATGACCTTCGCGCGGGACGAAGCATGACGCAGTAAAAGGGCAAAAAGGCCATTGTGCAACGGCCTCTCATTTTTTGCGGATGATACAGGTCTACACCGTACTTCACCGGAAAACAAAAAACCCGGAAATCCTACTTTCTGTAGTCTTTCCGGGTGTTATCGAGGGAGGGACTTTATTTTTGCATATAACATGCTGGCTTTTATTGTTTCAACCTGGTAATAAAAAAAAGTTACCCCGTTTGTTACCCCCAAATTTCTTTGCTGGGGTATTTTATAACAAGTCTATTTTTGCAAATACCGCATACCCAAGGCCCAAATGTCGTGCAAAAAAGAAAGCCATGCTTTGTTCTTATAGCTTTGCGCAGATTTAAAGTTTGGATAGGTCAATTTATCATCAATGTAATTGTTCAATACTTCTTTTAATTCCTGCTTGGTTATGAAAATGCGAAAGGCATAATCCGCATCAGGCGTGGCATGAATTTCTTTATCTGGAAACAGGGCTGAAATATGTTCTGCTTGCCTTGCCCTTACAAGTACAGAGTCCGGCTTGTCTCTATGCTGAACAACTGAAATAAAACTATTGTTTGTAAATAGCCACATGGGAACTACCTTTTAATCTTATCTGCGTTCTTGCAATTCTGATAATGACGGTATGTACTGCATAACGCTTTTATATTTATTTAATTCTTTCTTTGTCGGAAGCCTGAATTTGTTTACACGGTCTTTTTCACGCAACTTCCAAACATTTTCTTTTTCGTCATACTCAAATTCCCCATCCATCGGATAATCCCCAAAGCCTGAACCCGGATAACTTGACATCCCTACATTGATTTCATAATCAGCAGACCAGCAAGTATAATGCTTTCCATCCTGATTTTTGGTAATGCCTGAAAGCATCCTCACGCCAACAAAACCATCATCAAATATGGATTCCCATACTATCAAATTTTCTTCAAAAAGATTCCATTTTGGTTTCTTTACTGCCATGTTTGCCCTGCCTTTAGTTTTGCTACAAACTTACCATTCCAATTGTGTATATTCAATACCCAAACTTTTTGCAACACGCTTTAACGTGGCGGCCCTTGGGGCTACCTTGTCACTTTCCATTCTGGCATAAGTGGCTTGGGTTATTCCCATGCGCTTTGCAACTTCTTCTTGTGTCAGGTTCAAATACTCGCGCCATGCCCGTATGGGTGTTTTTTTGCCTTTTATGACAAGGCCCATTACCTCATGGGGAATAGTTGGCTGTTCCTGCTCCGTGTCACAGCGGCCAGCAAACAGGGTTTGATATTCTTCATATGGGATGACTACCGCAACGGGAATGCCGTTGTGCTTTACTATTTGGTGTTCATTTGTAAATGCGCTCGTTCTTTTATTCATATCTTTCCATAGCTGTTTATAGCTTTAAGTCAATAGTGCTTCTGCCTCTTTAAGAGGCAACAAATCATTAAGATAAGGAAAAACTCACAAGGTCATTTTTAGGATGAGTTAAAAGTACAAAAGTCATCCTTGCAGAGTTTGGCAAGGCATAGTTGCCAGCAAACCCGCATGAACAAAATATAGCTTTTGGACTGTATTAACTGTTTCTCAAGATTAGCTTCTGATTATTTTAAAGCTTAATAACCATACGAATAATGCCAAACCCTATTTTTACCACTTATCCACAACAATTTTTGGATGAATTGAAAGCACAAAACTCATCCTTATATAATGGTAATATTATTAAACATTTTGAATTATCAGCCCGCAAACCCGCATGGTTGTTCATGTGGACAAAATGGGGTCTTGCAAGTGGACAAAATGTCCACCTGTAATAATAATAAAAGTAATGAAAATAAAAAAGTAACTACGTTACAATGTCGCTGCGCAACAGATGAAAAAATTGATGTTTGTTTTTTGATTGGATTTATAATAATGACCATGCAAAGAGGATGTGTGTCACGCCATAAAAAAGCACAAATAATTTATAATTTTTTCTGATTCTTTAAGAGCCTGATATATATAAACATAAGGAAATTTCTCATTTTTGCCACGTTTCATCCAGTCATTAAAAACAAAAAGGCCCCTTAAAAGCGATTTGAAGGGGTGTTTTTTAATTGTTGGTGTTTTTGCTATGAAGTGACGCAAAGCCTTATGATGCGCGTAAAAATGCCGTTTAAATCAATTTTACGCGCATGTCTAATTCAAGTTGGCATTTAAGATGTCCTGAATGGTGTGTTTTGCGAAAGGTGTTGATTGAATTTTTTAATCTCGTACTTTGCAAAAACCTGACTTAATTTCATCCGTCAAAAACGGCTTAAGGATTGATTTCATCCAAGGACTTTGGATTATGTGCATGGATGAAAAAATTTACTTTATGAAGTGCGAACTTTTTAGAGTGATTTTTTCTGTGTTTTTGGATTATATTTTAAATCGTTAGGTGCATTATTTTTGAATAATTTTGTGATAGTTGTTGCCATATTATCATATGGCGATTGTAGTTGACTTTCTGGCAAGTCACGGGGTAATGTTTCTTTGCTGACACCGTTTGACCCGCCCCCAGCCGCTTGCCAGAGCGGTTGGGGCTTCGTTTTTTGATTGAACTCATCTGGCTAAATGATTCATGCTTTCAATCAAAGCCAAAATGTCTTCACAACGATAGGCGGCGGTGCGTGTGCTTAACTTGACAGGTGCAGGGTAAACGCCGGATTTTACGCCTTCATACCAGCTTGTCTTTGAAACTGGAATGAATTGAAGAACTTGCGATAAACGGATAAAGCCGGTTTCGGGAAGGGTGGGGCGGGTAGAATCTTTAGTCATATAAAAAACTCCTTTAGATTTTGGTGAAGAACCAAACAGTCCAAAGAAGTTCTATAGTTTTGGTGTGTTTTTTTACAGGACGGTTATTTTAAAGTTTTCGTCCTTTTTTTTCGATTCAGAGCAATCCAGATTTTTAGTGCGCCTTGCTGTGCGTAATATTTTTCGATAAGGGTTGTATCTTCATCATTACAATTGCCGATTCTCGTATGTATATTATGGGCCTTGCATAACCGTTTAAATTTGGCAACCTTGCTGTCAGCAATGGCGTCACTTTCTCTGTATCTATGCAAAACCCCGTCAAATTTTGTATCTACTGTGATTTTTAATTGATTTATGGCGATAATGTCTGCTTCAAGCCTTGAATCATCCCTTAACTTCTGCCATGAGCCAAACCCCAAACTTCTAGCAATTTTAAACCAAGTTCAGAAGCTGTGCCACTACTCAAGTTAGCGGCCACAAAATCTTTGGCGACACACTTAAAATATTTTCGGGTGGACAAAGGAAGGTCTTCTATGTCTTCGCAATTCGCTAAGTTGTTCCAATGTAACCAAGCCTCACGCTTCCGTTTGTCAGGCTTGGAACATTCTTCTTGCTCATCTATTGGATGATTTTCAGCTTTCATTGGTTTTTTAATAGTTTTTCCCAAGTTTTTAGCGAGTTTTTGCCAAGTTTTTTCTTAGTTTTATTTGTCACGCCTGCAACTGTTCACCGGGCAATATGTCAGGTGTGTAAACTGGCTGGGCATTTTGCCAGTCTGTATTGTTGGTTTCCGCAAGCCACAGGTCATAGGCTTGTTGCAGGTTAAGCCATAGCTCCGGGCTGGTGGAAAAGGCGCGAGAAAGGCGCAAGGCCATATCCGGGGTAACTCCGGCATGTTCGTTTATTATGGTGGAAAGTGTTTTGCGAGATACCCCCAAACGCTCCGCCAAGGCTGTAACTGTAAGGCGCAATGGTTCCATATAGTCAGCTTTTATTATTTCGCCGGGGTGGGTAGGCTTGCGCGTTATTTTGCGCGTTATTTCGTATGTCATGGGTAATGCTCCTTAATGGTAATCCTGATAATTCACTATGTAGGCGTTGCCGTCTTCAAAACGGAAGGTAAGCCGCCAATTGCCGGAGATTTTAACGCTCCAATGGCCTTGAAGTTTGCCCTTGAGCGGATGAAGTTCATAGCCGGGCGCATTCATATCCTGCACATTCGCGGCGGCTTCCAGACGGTCAAGCATACGGCGTAACCTGTCTGCGTGTTTGGCCTGAATGCCCCAGCTTGCGCCAGTATAGAAAAAATCCTCAAGGCCCTTGTGTCCGAAACTCTTTATCATAGTGTAACCTTATTCGTTACAATGTCAAGCTTGCGCTTTTAACTCATCCAGATAATCGGCCCATTCTTGCATCATTGCGCGGCGTTCCGGCAAGTATTCTGCATGATTGTAGGCCGCTCTAATTGCATTTTGCTCATCGTGCGCAAGTTGGCGCTCTATCCAGTCCCTATTGTAGCCCTGCTCATTAAGCAACGTGCTTGCCATGCTCCTAAAGCCGTGTATGCACATTTGTTCCTTGCCGAAGCCCATGCGGCGCAAGGCGTTCAACAGGCCCACGTCTGATATATGACGGCTTTTGCTGTGCAGGCTGGGAAAAAGATAACCGTCCCCGCCGCCAAGCAAAGCATGTAAGTCTTCCAACAAACTTATTACTTGGTGGGCAAGTGGCACAACATGGGCGCGTTTCATCTTCATGCGGGTGCTTGGGATTACCCATTCAGCGGTCTTGAAATTGATTTCCGGCCACATTGCGCCTCTTAATTCGCCGGAACGCACAAACACATATGGGAGCAAGCGAAGTGCGTATTTAATGCTTATTTCGCCGTGATACTCATCTATAGCCTGCAAAAGAAGGACTATGTCCTTAGGGGCGGTGATTGCAGGATAATGATTTTTTGGGGCAGGGGTAAGGGCTTCGGAAAGGCCTGCGGCAACATCAAATTTGACATAACCCGCAATTCTGGCATAGCGGCATACCTGCCCAGCAAGCTGGGCCAGCCTATGCGCTGTTTCATGCGCTCCACGGCTTTCAGCATGGCGTATTGCGGCTAAAATGTCCGAAGGTTCCAGAGTGGAAAAGGTGATATGCCCAATGTATGGAAAAAGCTGTTTTTCCAAACGGGCCAATATTTTTTTCTGGTGCCCTTGTGACAAAGCACTCATCCTTTTAGCGTACCATTCGCGTGCTACCGCCTCAAAGGTCAGGGCCTTTTCTCTGGCTTCCGCTTGAGCAGTGGCTTTTGCTTCCTGCCGTTGCAGGCTGGGGTCGGTGCCCATAGCCACAAGCTCTTTTGCTTGGTCGCGGCGGCGGCGGGCTTCTTTCAGGGATATTTTGGGGTAGACTCCCAAAGAAATCGCTTTCTCTTTGCCGTTAAAAGAATATTTTAACCGCCACCATTTACCGCCATTGGGGTTGACCAACAAAAATAAACCCCCTCCATCAAACAACTTAAAAGGTTTTTCTTGGGCTTTGGCATTTTTTATAGTTGTATCAGAAAGTGGCATGGGGTAACTCCTTTGACAGTGCTGGGGTAACAAATTGCACCAATCAACTTCAGGGGTAAGCTTACCCCAAAAGTTACCCCACTTGTGGGGGTATGTCAACGCACCTTTACGAACCGTAACGAAACATAAATATGCAAAAAAGCCAAGCCCCGCAAGGTCTTTCGGACTTTACGGGGCTTGTTTAAAATCTTGTTTGGTAGCGAGGGAGGGACTTGAACCCCCGACACTGCGGATATGAACCGCATGCTCTAACCAACTGAGCTACCTCGCCACAAGGGCCTGCTGTTCAGGCACCGCTTTCTTTACCGAAAAGTTTCATTCTTGGCAAGACGTTTTTTTGCGGCAAATACATTTTTATTTTAATAAGCTGTTTTTGCTGAAAAATAAATATCCAAGCCAGGCGATGCCCCCGTAGAACAGCGCCCCAAGCGGCATAACCAGCCCAAAAACATATAGGCCAGAAGGCGGAAAAAGCGCCAGCAGCCAGTAAAGAAAGGCCCCCAGGCCAGCGCTGAGCGCAAGGCAAAAAAGCCAGGGCGCAAGGCGCATAAGCGGTAAACCCCGCGTATTTGCGGGGGATGGGCGCACGTTGGCGGCGCTTTTTTGCCGGGCTGCGGCTGTTTGGGCCCTGGCTATTTCTGTCATGGCTGCATCGGCCGTGCTTGCTGCGGCGGTTTCTGTTCCGGCCTGTCCCGCTCTGCCTGGCCCAATCCCGCTTGGCCGGGTTTCGGCCAGTTCGCTCCCGGCCTGTTCAAACCCAGTCTGTTCAAGCCCGGCGTGCAGGCGCTTCAAGGCCCGTTGCAGAAAAATGCCCAGCAGGGCGCAGTTGACCCAGGCCCCGAAGGCGGCCGCCGCGCCCACCCCGCCAAGGCCGAAAAACCACGCCCCAACGGCCCCGGCCAACAGGGTGACCAACAGGGCCGCCAAAGAGGCCTTCATGCAGGCAGGCCCCATTTGCAGGGCGGAAAGGGCGGAAAGCAGGGGACGGCAAAGAGCGGCGGCAGGCAGGCCCAGCACGTAAAAACGCAACACCAGCGTCACACGCGCGGCGTCTTGCGCCCCAAAAGCGCCGTGCCCAAACAACAAATCAACAATTTGCGGGGCCAGCGCCCACAAACCCACAGCCGCGGGCAAGCTGAAGGCCCAGGCCAGCAGGGCGGCCTGCCGGGTTATGGCGCAAAATTTTCCCCATGCGGCGCACAGGTTCGGCAAGTCCGGGCTGCCGGGGCCGGATGCGTTATTTGCCCTTGGGCTGGCCCCCGATTCAGCTCCCAATTCAGATATCAGGCCGACCCCCGATTCAGCCCTTAATCCTGCTCTCAGGCCGGCCCCCAATCCTGCCCCCAAGCCTGCCCCCAAGCCTGCCCCCAAGCCTGAAAGTTCCGGCAGGGCGGCCAGTCCCAGCGCCACGCCCACCAGCCCAAGGGGAAATTCAAAAAGCCGTTCCGCGAAATAAAGCGCGGCAATGCTGCCTTCCGCCAAAAAAGAAGCCAGCAGGGTGGTTGCCAGCACCCCAAGCTGCTGCCCGCCGGAACCCAGCAAAAGCGGCGGCAGGCGGCGCAAAAAGCGTCTGTCTTCCGCCCCGCGCGGATTAATGGGGCCAAAAAGGGCAAAGCCGCGCCGGGCAAGGCCGGGAATTTGCGCGGCAAGTTGCAGCGCCCCGCCCGCCAGCACGCCAAAGGCCAGCACTTGGGCAATAAACCACGGCTGTTGTGAAAATTGCAAGAACAGCAAGCCAATGGCCGCCAAAATGCCGATGTTGAAGCAGGCGGTCTGCATGGCCGGGCGGCGGTATTCCCCCTGCCCCAGCCATATGCCGCTTAACAGCGCGGCCCCGGCGGCTAGCGGCAAGTACCACAGGCAGATGCGCAACAGCCGCGTGCCCAGCTCCAGCTGTTCCTGCTGGCCCGCAAGACCGGGGGCCAGCAGGCTGAAAAGGTAAGAGGCCGGGAAAAAGGCGCACAGGGCGGCCAGAAAAAAAAGCGCCAGCAAACTGTAAAAGGCCGCGCGGCCAAATTTGAACGCCCCGGACGGGTCTTGCCCGTAATGTTCCGTAAAAGGCGGCACAAAGGCCAGGGCCAGCGCCCCCTCACTGAAAAGACGGCGGAAAAAATTCGGCAGACGAAAGGCCGCCAAAAAACAGTCCGCCACCCAGGAACCGCCCAGCGCCCAGGCCAGGGCCACATCACGCAGCAACGCCAGCAGGCGGGAAAATATGGTGCCCCCGGCAAGCCACAGCCAGCCGAGCTTTTTCCGGCTGCCGGATCCCGCCTGAACAGGACGCGTGGGGCCGGGCTGCGTGGGGCCGGAATCTTCCAAGTCTGGCCGGGCGGGGCCGGGCTGTGCCAAATCGGGTTGAGTGGGGCCGGACTGCGTGGGGCCGGAATGCGTCAGGTCTGGCCGGGCGGGGCCGGGCTGTGCCAAATCGGGCCGGGCGGTGCCGGGTTGAGCGGGGCCGCATTCCGGCAAAACGGTTTCCTTAAGGCCAGCCCCCATCAGTCCCCGCCTTTGCGGCGGCTGGTGGTAAGGCCCTTGCGGCGCCCGGTGGCCCGCCCGATGGCCCGTCCGGCGGTTCGCCCGGCACCCGGCTTGCCCTTGCCTTGCCTGTCGCTGTTTTGGTTGGCGCTGTTTTGTCCGTCCCGATTTTGCCCGCCGCTGTTTTGTTTGCCGCCCCGGTCATCTTCCCGCTTTTGGCCGTTTTTACGCCCTTGCTTGTTGGGGCGGCCCTGTTCGGCATCCCGGCCCCGGCCCGCGCCGTTTTTTTCCGGCCAGCCGCTTCCGCCAGTTTCGCCGCCTTCGCCTGTCCGCCCGCCCCGGCGTTTGCCGGAACCGCCTTCGGGCGCCCGCGCGGCCTGTCTGGCAGGGCCGGCACCCTCCGCAAGGGCAAAGGTGAGTTCGCGCTGTTCCACATTTACAGAAGCCAGCGTCAGGGCCAGGCGCTGGCCAAAACGCCAGCTTTTGCCGCTTAGCTGGCCGAAAAGTTCATTCCTTTCCTGATCAAAAACATAATAATCCTGCGGGAGGGAATCCACCCGCACCATGCCCTCGGCGGCCAGGCCTTCCAGCTCCACAAAAATGCCATAATCTGTCAGGCCGGAAACCAGGCCGGAGAACGCCTCGCCGATTTTGTCGCGCAAGTACAGGGCGGCGCACAGCTCGTCCATTTCCCGTTCGGCCTCCACGGCCTTGCGTTCATTGGCGTTCACGCTTTCGGCCTCTTCTTGCAAAACGGCGTAGTCCGGGCCGGGGTTGCGGGCCAGGGCGGCCTTAAGAGAACGGTGTACCAATAAATCCGCGTAACGGCGTATGGGCGAGGTGAAGTGGCAATAGCATTCCGACGCCAGGCCGAAATGCCCTTCCGGTTCCGGGCTGTAGCGGGCCTGCATCATGGCGCGGAGTAGCAGGCGGCTTATAAGGAAGGCCTCTGGGCTTTCCCGCGTGAAGGCCAGAATTTTTTGCAGTTGGGCCGGTTCCGGCTCGGCGGGCAATTCCTGCAAGCGTTCCGCGAAATTGCGCCCAAAGCTGGTGTTGGCAAGGTTTTTCAAAAAATTTTCCAGCTTTTCCGGGGCCGGGGCAGGGTGGACGCGGTAAAGCAGGTTGTAGGCGCGGTCGCGCAAATAGCGGGCCACCGCCTCATTGGCCGCCACCATGAAGGCTTCGATCAGGCGGTGGGAAAACAGGCGCTGGCGCAGGCCAAGGGCCATGATGCGCCCTTCGGAATCAACCTTTATGTCGGCTTCCGGCAGTTCAAAATCAAGGTTGCCCTCTTTATTGCGCCGCTCTATGCACAGGCGGGCCAAGGCCGCCGCCCGTTCCAGCATGGCCTTGTGAGTCCCGGCCACGGGGGGCGCAGCGTCCGGCTGTCCGGGTTCCGGCTGCCCGGCTTCCGCCTCTGCCGCGCCTTGCCCGGCTATGCCCAGCAGGGCCTCTACGCCTTCATAGGTAAGGCGGCCCCGGCTTTCAATCACGGCGGGGTAAAAATCCGCGCGGCCCGCTACCCCGGCGGCGGAAAAATCCATTTCCGCCACCATTACCAGACGGGGCACGCCCTCGTTAAGGCTGCATAAACCGTTGGAAAGCGCGGGCGGCAACATTGGTTCCACCGAAGCCGGGAAGTAATAGGAATTGCCTCTGGCCCTGGCTTCCGCATCCAGCGCCCCTCCGGGCCGCACGTAGTGGCTTACGTCCGCTATGGCCACATGCAGGGTAAAGCCCCCGCCCGTACCCGCGCCCGTTCCCCCTGTTCCCCATGTTTCCACTGTTCCGCCAGTTTTTGAGGGCGCAACGTGAATGGCGTCGTCAAAGTCCCGCGCGTCCGCCCCGTCAATGGTCACAAAAGGCAAGTGGCGCAAATCACGCCGCCCGGCGGCCAATTCCGCTTCCAGTTCCGCCGCTGAAGGGTTGGCGGGCAGCAGGGCGGCTTCCGCCAGGGCCTCTGCGGGAAATTCCGTGGCTATGCCGTAAGTGGCCTTCATCAGCCTTTCCTGCATTTGCAGGCCGTCGCCCGCGCCAAGGTTGGCGCTGGCCCGCAAGCGCAGATAGCCGGGCCGGGCCTCGCCGGGAAGGGCTTCCGGCGGCAATTCGGTTTGCGCCAGCAGCAAGTGGCCGGGTTGCACCGCCGGGGAACCGGGCGGCAGGGTGGAAGCGTCCACCATGAAAATAAAGCCGAAACGTCCGTCCAGCGGGCGGGCCAACCAGTCTGAACCGCCATTCCGCGTTGGCCCTTCCCCGGCGGGGGCAGGCGCGCCAAGGGCGGAAAAGCCGCTGTAGTCGCCGTAATCTTGCGGGCCGGGCTGGTGCAGCGCCCGCACGGGCAGTTCCTTAACCCCGCGTTCAAGCACCCGGATGATGCGGCCTTCCGGGTTTTTGCCCCGGCTGTCCGGCAACAGCGCGGCCAGCACCCGGTCGCCGGGCCAGGCCCCGCCCAGATTGTTGGGGTGAACGTAAATATCGCGGGCAAGCCGGGCAGCGGGGCGGCTTGCCGGTTTGCCGGACGGCCCGGTGGCGGCCGTTTTTCCGGCCTGATTTTTGGCGGCAGCCTGCCCTTTGTGCCCGCCTGGCAAATGTTCGCCAGATAAATGTCCTTCAGACAAATGTCCGCCAGATGAATGTCCGCCAGACGAATGCCAGCCGAGTGCGTTATCCGGCACAATAAAGCCCATGCCGCCGCGCGGAATTGTCAACTTGCCGCTAATTTGCCGCAAACCTTCCGGCAAGGCATAGCGCCGCCCTTTGCCTGCCCCGCGCAAACGCAGCAGCTGGCCGCGTTCTTCCAGCAGGGCCAAAAAATCTTCCAGCCGCCGGGCGTGCTTGCGGCCAAGGCCCAGGGGCCGCAGCAGGTCTTCAAGCCCCAGGGGGGCGGGGTGGTTGCGGGGGTGCCCGGCACCGCGCAAAATATCCAGCACGGCCTCTTCCAGCGCGGCCATGGTGTAGTCCGCCAAAAAGGGCTTGC
Organism: Desulfovibrionaceae bacterium; assembly: GCA_031552315.1. Lineage (GTDB taxonomy): Bacteria > Desulfobacterota > Desulfovibrionia > Desulfovibrionales > Desulfovibrionaceae > JAVBMP01. The sequence goes on from JAVBMP010000031.1 coordinate 18,676, forward strand.
GGCTTTTTTCCATCCGCGCCTCGTGCAGTTGTTTTTCCGCCGCGCGTTCGGTCTGTCTGATTTTTTTTGCCATATGTTCAAGGGTGCGCCGGGTTGCGCGGCGCGGCGGCTTTGGGGGGGTGTTCAGGGACGGGGTTTGTCGTAAATGCTGCATTGCGCCGTCAAAATTCATTCTTTTGGCACTGTTTAACATGGGGCACAAGCAAGGTCAACGCGCGCTTTTTTGCAGCAACTCACGCCTGAAATCAGAGGTTGCGCGGCAAACGCTATCAGGTTAAAAGAAGGCCTTGTAAAGAATTATTCATTATCAGGAGTTCACCATGCCCCAAACCTGCGACACCTTACTGCTTGCGCCGCTTATCGTCACCCAGAACGATGCGCGGGAAATTATTTCCAACGGGGCAATCGCCATTGGGGGCGGCAAAATTTTGGGAATAGGCCCGCGCGCGGAAACAGAAGCCGCCTTTCAGGCCGCTGAACGCCTTGAAATGGCGGATTCTTTGCTTATGCCCGGCCTTGTGAACGCGCATACCCACGCCAGCATGACCCTGCTGCGCGGCTACGCCGATGACCTGCCCCTGATGGAATGGTTGCAGGAACATATTTTCCCGGCGGAAGGGCACCTTGCGCACCGCATGGTTTACGTGGGCGCCATGCTGGCCTGCGCGGAAATGATGCGCACCGGCACCACGGATTTTTATGACATGTATCTTTTGGAAAGCGCGGTGCTGGAGGCAGTGGATAAAGCCGGGATGCGCGCCATTTGCGGCGAGGTGATTTTTGCCTTCCCTTCCGTGGCCTACAAGGACGTGCCTTCCGCCTTCGCCCTTTACCGGGAACAGGCCCAGGGCTTGAAGGGGCATGACCGCCTGCGCCTTGGGGTTTCACCCCATGCGGTTTACACCACTAACCGGGAAATTCTTGAAGGTTGCCGCGACCTGGCGGAAGAACTGGATTTGCCCCTGTTCATCCACCTGGCGGAAACCCGGCAGGAAACGGAAGATTGCCTTGCCATGCACGGGGTAAGGCCGGTGGAACTTTGCCGCCTTGCCGGAATTTTGGGGCCAAAAACCACCATTCACCACGGAATTGACCTGAACTGGGCGGAACAGGATTTGCTGGCGCAATGCAACGTAAAAATGTCGCACAACCCCAAAAGCAACATGAAGCTTGCTTCCGGCGTGGCCCCGGTGCCGGAACTGCTGCAAAAAGGCGTATGCGTTGGGCTGGGCACAGATGGCGCGGCCAGCAACAACAGCCTGAACATGTTTGCGGAAATGAGCGTGGCCGCGCTTTTGCACAAGGTGCACACCATGGACCCCACCACCCTGCCCGCGCAAACCGTGCTGGACATGGCCACCCGCAACGGGGCCAGGGCCCTGCACCAGACGGATTCCGGCGCGTTGGAAACTGGCGCCCCGGCGGATATAATCGCCCTTGACCTGCAAGCCCCCGGCCTTACCCCCATGCACAACCCGGTATCCCACCTGGTTTATGCCGCCAGCGGGCATGAAGTGCGCCTGAACATGGTTGCCGGGCGTGTGCTTTACAAAGACGGCAAATACCTTACCCTGAACCTGGCGGATTTGCGGCAGGAAGCGCAGGAAATTGCCGACCACTTGCGCAAATTGTGCACGGCATGAACCTTGCATCAAATTCCAGACAGCAAAATTACATTTAAGGCGAGCAAATGATAAAACTAAGCACCTTGAAAGAAAGAAACCCCCGCGTTGAAGACCATTTGATGCGCGCCAAGGGTTACGCTTTATGGCTGGCCTGGGATGGGCAGCCAAACAGCGTGCTGCTTAGAAGCCTTGAGGATTGCGGCGGTTGCTGCGTGCTGGAGCTGGAAAACCAGGCCTTGTGGTTCTTTTTTGGGCATGAGGCCTTTTTGGCTGCCGCCCGCCTTTGTTCCTGGGCAAAATTCAACCCGCTGCCGGTTTCCATTGCCTTTTTCAACAGCACCCTGGTCTATTCAAACCGCAGTGAACTGCATCTGGAACTGCCCAATGAAATTTGGGCGATGGAACTGCCGGTGCCCGCGTCCTTCCAGATGTGGATGCACAGCGACCTTTACAGCAGCGCCCTGGCCGTGCCCGGCATTACCTTGCAGGAACAGACCCCGCCCCCCGGCCTTGCCGGGCAGTGGAAGCTTATGCAGGCCGATTCCCGCCTGCCTTATGAAAATACCATGGGCTGGTACGGCATAATCCACCCTTTGGGCAACCAGCTTGACAAGGCCTTTCAAAACGGCTGGCGGGCCTTTTTCAGCGTGCTGGAACCCATGTTGCAACGCAACAAATGCCGTTATACCCTGCATGAAACCTTTTTGCTTTTCCCGCTGGATTCCCTGCGCCATTTGAAGGCCTTTTGCCTTGACTTCATGGGCCTGGTGCAAAAGGTAAAAAGCGATGAAAGCACAGACAACTACTGGCCTTGCAACGTTGCCATAGTGGAACGCAAGGGCCTTAACTTCAATAATGAATTGCCGCAAAAAATAGGGCTGGACTGGGAACAGCTTATGCCAGACTACCCGCATATGTCCATGCGCAGCGCCACCTTGCTGGGGCGGGCGTTTACGGCCCACGCGGTGCGCTTTGGCATGGGCGGCGACACGCCGGAAACCTGGTGCAACATTACCCGGCTGGATGAGGAACGCAAAGAGCATGTAGGTTCCTTGCCCCTTCTGGCCCCCAGCACCCTTATGCTGGGCAAGCTGGAACACTGCTTTTATTGCGGGCAGCGCAGCCACGCCAGCGCCCAGTGCCCGTCTCGCCAGCTGGATTCCAGAGACCCGGTGGTGTGGAACCAGGTTGCCGCGCTTGATTTTACCGCCATGCGCTCCGGGGTGGCCAGCATAGACAAAACCCTTACGGAAAGCCCCGGCAAACTTTTTTCCTTGCTGGATGAATCCAGTCAGGCCGGGGTGCTGTGCCGGGCCATTTTTGACATAATGGGTTCAGTCCAGTACCGTTCCATAAACCAGATATGGCGCACCAGGGGCAAGGAATTTCCGCGCACGCCCGCCGACCTTATGCCGGAAGACGACAGCAGCCTGTGGCCCATGCTGAAGCGCCTGCCCAATGTGGAAACAAGTTCCCTGAACAAGGAATTGCAGGCCTATACCCTGCGCTACCCGCGAGACTTCAAGGGCTTTTCCCTGCTGGGCTTTGTGGCTATGGAAAATGGCGACATCCCCAAGGCCCTGAATTATTGGAAGGAAGCGGAAATGCTTAGCCCGGCGGGCATTCCGCAGGCCTGGCACCAATTTTTGCAGGCCCGCCTGCATGAAGTGCTTTCCAACTACAGCCACGCCTGGACAATTTACAGCCAAATGGCCTCACAGTACCAAAAATGGCTGGAATTGCAGTACCGCGCCATTGTCTGCCGCATAAAAAGCGGTTTTGCGGATAAAGAAGTGCCAAACCTGGTGCGCCTTGTCGGCAAAGACCCGCACTTTTTCAACAAAGCCCTGCTTGACCCGGAACTGGAACGCGGCCAGGTGCAAATTCTTTCCGGCCTTTACCCCACCTGGCAAAGCGCCGGGGCAAGGGCGGCGGCGGCCCTTGATGATGTGCGCACCATGGATGGGGAACTGGGCACCTGGTTCACCGCCGACCACCTGTTCTACAAAAAGGCCAAAGACCGCATAGCCCGGCTGCTCAGCATGTCCGGGGTGCACAACTATGTGCCCTTCATGGCCGTAATAAGCGGCAGCGCCCAGCTGGAAAAAGACTTGCTGGTGTGCATAAGCAATGAAGGCAAGGCCTTTCGCGCCATTTTGCAATCTTATGCCGAGCGCTTGAAAATAATTCAGGAAGATGCCGCCTGGTTTCCCTTTCCCAAAGTCATGCAGGATTTTAAAAAGAACTTTAATGCCTGCGCCGCCAGCCTGAACTGGGGATTGGGCATAAACCTGCATATTTCAGAAAACTTCAAAAAAGCGCAAATGCTGATTGAGGCGGAAAAAAAGCGGCTGGAGAAAATGGAATCCAAACTCAAGATGCTGCGCCTGGTGCGTGACTGCACCCTGTTTTCTCTGGTCATGGCAAAGACATTTCTTTGGATTGAAATTATCGGCATACTGCTGATCATAGCCGGGCTGCCCCTGCTAAGCTTTTACGGAGAAAGCACCAAGGCCTCGTGGGCCGCCGCCCTTGCGGCGCAACAAAGCTTGCAGTTCCAAAAGGTTGCCATTCTGGCCCTTAGCCTTTTTGCCTTTGGCGTGTCCGCCCTTAGCACCCTGGTGCGCTTTGACAAAATACGCGCCAAAATTTTCGCCAAGGCCAAAGCCAAAGAGGCCGCCCTGGCAAAAGAACGCCAAATGCAAAGAGAAAAGGCCAAAATAAAGGCCGCGCAAACCGTCACCCGCAAGCCACCCGCAAAAAAATAGGCCGTAAAAAATCTGATTGCGCAACGTAGATTGCATCAAGTCCGTTTTTAAGCACCCGCAATAGCCAAGCTGACCCTGAACAGCAACAGGCGGCTGGCGAACGCCTATTCATCCAACTTTGAACAGAATGCCCTGTTTTCAGCCACCGCGATACGGCGCACCAGTTCATCCGCCAGCATTCGGGCGGGAAGGCGGCGAAGCGCCGCTTCTGTTTCCCAATGTTCAGCCGCCTCGGCACCAGTCTCGTAACGTGCCTCGTGTGGCGGGGAAAAAGCAAAAACAGGGCCGCTTCCAGTCAATATCCATTCGGGGTTGGCGTGTTTATGCCACATAAGAATTACCAGCCAGCTTGATGGAATTTTCCCGCGCTTTTCCGCGTCAGACACAGATTCCCGCGTGACACCAAGCAGGGCTGCGAGCTCTGCTTGTGTCTGGTTGCCGGTAATGAGTTTTATACGCTCCATCTGTTTGTTGAAGACTTGATTTCCCATTTAACCCCCATTGGCCTTTAGCGTACACCGTGGCCTGCTATTGATAGTCAATTGACTTACAATGGTAGGTCGTTTTTGTAAAGAAGCGTTGTATGTGGAAAGGATGAAAAAGAAATATGATGAAGATAAGTTGGCCAAGACCTTTATGCCCGCCATAATCCGGCGTTACCGCAACGCGGCCGGGTTATCACAGCAGGAGCTGGCAGACCAGGTTGGTATTTCTAAAAGCTATATTTCATCGTTGGAACTTGGGTATCGGGCGCCGAGTTTGAATCTGCTGGTGAAAATCGCCCAGACATTGGGAATAAAGCCAGGCAAGCTGGTCGATGAAATGGTGGAAGACGCGGAAAAAGCCGGCGGTGATTAAACGTGTTGTGTTGAAAGGCTTGTTTGACAATAAGCCCTGCGCCGTGTTTATTCTCGCAGTTTCTTTCCTTAAAGGGCGTTGTTGAGCCTGTCAGGTAATTCGCCCTGATTTTTGCCTTTTGGCAAAAATCAGGGCGAACAGCGCCTTGGGGGCGGTGAATAAGGCCTATTTCCCCAGGCAAAAGTCGGCGAATACCTGGTTCAGGATGTCTTGTGAGGCGCTGTAGCCGGTTATTTCCGCCAGGTGCCCGGCGGCTTCTTCCAGATGGATGCTTAGAATTTCTTCGGGCAGGGCGGCCGCGTGCCCGGCTTTTACCGCTTCCAGCTCTTGCAGGGCCAGGGCGAAGTGCCGGGCCTGACGCAGGTTGGGGGCCAGTTCGTTCGGGTTGGCGCGTTCCGCTTGCAGCAGGCGGTTTTTTATGGCGGCCAGCAGTTCTTCCAGCCCCAGGCGTTGCCGGGCGGAAACATGCAGGGCGGGCAGGGCCGCGAAGGCGGGCGGGGGCGTTTTTTGCGCGTCCGGCAGGTCTGTCTTGTTCATTACCAGCAGGATTTTATCTTGCGCGGCGTAACGCTTCAGCAATTCTTCCTCTGCCGGGCCGGGGGCCGGGTTGGCGGCATCCAGCAGCAGCAGGACAAGGTCGGCCTCCGCACAGAGTTCCCAGGCGCGGCGTATGCCTTCCGCCTCCGCGTTATCGTTGCTTTCACGCAGGCCGGCGGTATCTGCCAGACGCAGGGGCAGGCCGTCAAGATTGATGGCTTCTTCAATAAAATCGCGGGTTGTCCCGGCCTGGGGCGATACAATGGCCCGTTCACGTCCCAGCAGGGCGTTCAGCAGGCTGGATTTGCCCGCGTTTACCGGCCCTGCCAGCACAACCAGCGCCCCTTCGCGCAGCAGTTTGGCCCGTTCATGCGCATCCAGCAGGCTTTTTATATCCGCCAGCAGGCGGGAAAGGGTTGTCTGAAAGGCCAGGCTTTCCGGCAGGCTGGCAGCTTCCGAGGCGTCTTCATCCGGAAAGTCCAGGTGCAGGCAAAGTTGCGCCCGCAAAAAGTCCAGCCCGCTACGCAGTTCATCCACCTTTTCCCGCAGGGCCCCTTGCAGTTTTTTGCGGGCCAGGCCAGCCCCCTCAAGCGTGGGGGCGGCTATTATTTCCGCCACGGCCTCGGCCTGGCTCAGGTCAAGCCGTCCGTTCATGAAGGCGCGGCGGGTAAATTCACCGGGCAGGGCCAGACGCGCCCCGGCGGCCAGCATGGCTTCCAGCGCGGCGCGGGCAATGGCCGGGCTGCCGTGGCAGTGCACTTCCGCGCTGTTTTCTCCGCTGAAGGAATGCGGGCCGGGCAGGTAGACGGCCAGCACCTCGTCTATTATCTCGCCTGGCTGAACGGTTGGCCCCGGCTGAACGGCTGTGCCCGGCTGAACGGTTGTGCCCGGCTGAACGGTTGTGCCGGGCTGATTTATTAGGCCGGGCCGATTTGCCAGGCCCGACTGAATTATTGCGCTGGGCTGATTTGCCGGGCCAGGCTGGTTTTCCGGGCCCGGCTGGCCGGGCTGGCTTGCCTGTGCCGGGGTAGCTTTGTGAGCGGGATTTTCCGGCGCGGCGGGGTATTTTTCCGGGTTTGCCGGGTTTTTAAGCCAGCCGTGGTGCAGGGTGCGGGGTTTGAAGGCGAAGCTGCGGCCCGGCTGGTCGTAATAGGGGCCGGGCTGGAAGATGCTTTGCAGAATTTCCAGGCTTTTTGGGCCGCTCAAACGCAGTATCGCCACCGCCCCCTGTCCGGGGGGGGTGGCGATGGCCGCAATGGTATCTGAAGCGAGCGGCAGCATTACGCCGGCTGCGCTGTTTTGCGTTTGGGCACCAGCACCACGCGCTTCATGGCGCCGTCGCCCTTGCTGTGCGATTGCACGTCCGGGTGGTCTTGCAGGGCAAGGTGCACCATGCGCCGCTGGTAGGCGCTTAGGGGACGGGTGGAAAGGGGCTTGCCGCCTTCCACCACTTTTTGGGCCAGTTCCAAAGCCATTTCCCGCAGTTTGTCATTTTGCCGTTCCCGGTAGTCGCCGGCATCTATTTGCACGCGCAGCGAGGCTTGCATGCGGCGTGAGGCAATGCAGGCCACAAGGTATTGCAGGGAACTTAAGGTCTGCCCGTCGCGGCCTATCAGCAGGCCGGGGTTTTCCACATTGTTTATGGTTACCTGAATGCGGTCGTCATTCAGGGCCATTTCACAGGTGGCTTCTTCACCCACTATGGGGGCGGCCAGGTTTTTTACCGCTTCCAGCACGGTGGAACGCAGCAGTTCCTGATCAAGCGATTCAAGGGCCACTTCCCTGAAGGCCGGGCTTTCTTCAAAATCCGCGCCTTCAAAGGCTTCCGGCGCATGGTTGTTATGACGTTCCCTGGGCATGCGGGCGGGTTTTTCCCGCCTTTCGGGGCGGTCATGACGGTCTGGCCTTTCCTGACGTTCTGCCCTTTCCGCACGTTCTGGCCTTTCCGGACGCTCTGGCCTGTCTGTTCTTTCAGGGCGCTCCGGCCTGTCCATTCTGTCCGGACGGTTTTTATTGTGGGGTTTGGAACGTTCCCGCAAGGGCCTGGCGTTTTTGTCTTCCCCCCGGCCTTCATGGCGTGAGTCCGGGCGGGCGTCTTTGCGCTGCGGTCTGCCGTCCGGGGCATCTTCCCTGTGGCGCGGTTCCGCAGCGCCCTGGCGTGTTTCGCCGTAATTTTGGCGGGCTTCACCAGAACTTTGGCGGGCTTCACCGGAATGCTGGCGGGCTTCACCAGTATGCTGGCGGGCTTCGCGCGGGTGCTTGCGCGTGTCTGCGTGCGCTTCTTTATGCTCACGCCCGGCGTGTTCTGTTTGGGGTTGCGCTTCGCTTGCGGCGGGGCCGGCGGGTTTGCGTTCTTCCCGCGCGGCGGCTTCGCCCATTTCGTCTTTAAGCGCGGCTTCTTTGGGCAAGGCGGCTTCTTTCATGCGCCCGGGCTTTTCCGGGGCGTGTTTTTCCGGGGTGTGCTTTTCCGGTTTTTTGTCGTGCGCTTTTTTCTCATGCGCGGGTTTTTCCGCGCGTTGGGCCAGGCCTTTGGTGTCCAGTTGCGCGCGGCGGGCGCGAATGGTGGCCTTTTTTGCGCCTACCAGCCCGAAAATGCCGGATTTGGCATCACTTATGATGTCTATTTCCAGTTTTTCACGTTCCGCGCTGTAAAAAGCGCAGGCCTCCGCAATGGCCTCGTCAAGAGTACGCCCTTTAAACTCAATATAATCACTCATAAAGCCCCCGGCGCGCTCAGGATTTGTTACGCAGCATCCACCATTGCTGGGCAATGGAGATCAGGTTGTTGGTAAGCCAGTAGACAACCAGGCCGGACGGGAAGGTTGCGAACATGACCGTGAAGATTACAGGCATAAGCATCATTATCTTGGCCTGCATGGGGTCTGCCGGTGAAGGGGTGATTTTTTGCTGAATAAGCATGGTAAGGCCCATGACTATCGGCGTGATGTAGTACGGGTCTTTGATGGAAAGGTCGGCCAGCCATACCATGTCTGTAAAGGGCAGGTGGTATATGAAGGGGGCCTGGCGCAGTTCAATGGCGTTCAAAAGGCCGCTGTACAGGCCTATGAATATGGGCAGTTGCAGCAGCATGGGCAGGCAGCCGCCCATGGGGCTTACGCCGTAGGTCTTGTAAAGCTGCATGACCTGCTTGTTCATTTCTTGCTTGTCGTCTTTATATTTTTCACGCAATTTGGCCATGAGGGGCTGAATTTTTTTCATTTTCTCCATGGATTTGTAGCCCTTGTTGGAAAGGGGCCACAGCGCGATTTTTATGATGATGGTAAGCAGGATAATGGCTATGCCGTAGTTGCCCACAAAATCGTAAAGGGTTTTCAAAAGCCAGATAAGCGGCTTGGCGATAATGGTGAACATGCCGTAATCCAGCGCCTTGTCCAGCCCCTTGGGGCCCATTTCCAGGTCTGTGGCCTTTTTGGGGCCAAGGTAGTAGGAAAGGGAGTAGGCGGTATCCGCGTTGGGGGCCAGTTCCAGCCCGGTTTTTTCCATGGTCAGGCTGTAAATGTTGTCTTTAAGCAGGGCCTTGAAGCTGCTTTCACCTTCCGCCGGGCAGACGGCCGCGATGAAATAGTTGCTTAAAATGGCGGCCCAGGCAAGGTTGCCGGAATAGTTTACGCCGTCATCCAGGTCGGACACATCTTCAGAAAAGCTGTTGTCCTTGAGGCGGGCGACCCTTGTATGGTTGTTTGATTCATCCGGGTTGGTAAGGCTTTCCGTGGTCATTTTAATGCCAAGGGTAACCGCGCGTTGCAGGGGGGAATTTATTTCCACCTTTTCATCAATGACATAGGTATCGGCATTAAAGGTGAAAACGCGGCTTACGCGCATGCCTTCAATTTCCGCTGTAAGGCGCAAGGTTTCTTTGCCGTTGGCGGGCACGGGCAGGGTAAGGGCGTTATCCGCGCCGCTTGCCGCGGCCAGGGGGGAAGCGGTTTCAAAGGCCCAGTTGGCGGAAGACCAGGTGGCAATGCCGTTGAGCATAAGGCCAAGGGGCGCGCCGTGCGCGGCCTTGCGGCCTACAAGGTTGACCATGGGGGCGTCGGCGTCTATGGCGGCCTTGTATTTTTTCAGTTCAAAGCTGGTAAGCAGGCCGCCCTTGCTGTCAATGACGGCCTTGTAAAGCGGGGTATCCACATTTATAAGCTGGCCGCTGGTCTGGGGGGCGTCGCTTGCGCCGGCGGATCCGGCTGCGCCGCTTGCGGCGGCATCAGGCTGGGCGCCCTGCTGCGCTGTGGGGGCGGCGTTTTGCGCGCTGCCCGGCGCTGTCTGGGTTTGCGGTTCCGCCGGGACAAAGCCGAGTTCTCTGGCCAGGTAGCTCCAGCCAAGGATGATGACCATGGCCAGGGCGATAAAGAGGAGGAAATTTTTATTGTCCATAATTTTTTTGTTATTCCTGTATGCTGGTACAGTTTTTATCCGCCGCCCGCGGGATGGGGGGATGGCGGGTGGCGGCGCATTGCAAATTATGCCGCGCGGCGTTGTTTCTGGTTTGTTGCAGGGGGCGGCACCGGGTCATACCCTTGCCCGCCCCAGGGGTGGCAACGCAAAATGCGGCGCAGGGCAAGCCACGAACCTTTGAAAACGCCATGCGTGGAAACAGCTTCTACGGCATAGGCGGAACAGGTGGGGACAAAACGGCAAGAAGGCCCAAGGTAAGGCGAAATGCAAAGCTGGTAGAGCCGGATGGGTAAAATAACCAGTTTGCGAGCAAGGTTCATAGGGGCTTTCCTTTGGTCCGGGCCTGTTGCGCCCCGCCCAGGGATGCGAACAGGGGCAGCAATTCCGCCTGCAAAGAATGAAAGGTCAAGCTTTTCGGCACAAGCTTTTTTTTGGGCACAACCACAATGTCATAATCCGCCGGAAGCAGGGCCTGATTTTGGCGGAATACTTCACGCAAAAGGCGTTTGACGCGGTTGCGCACGGTGGCGGAACCTGTTTTGCGGCTTACCGCCAGGCCAAGGCGCCAATTTGTGCAAACGGCCCAGGTTTTTGTGGCCGCGTCAATTTTTTCCGCTTGCGGCCTTTTCAGAACAAACAGAATGAAGTTGGCGGAAAACAGGCGTTTGCCCGTGTCATAACAGCGCAAAAAATGCGGACGCGCCAAAATGCGGTTGCGGCGGGCAAAGGCCTGTTTGGGCCTTGCCGCCGGTGAAGCTTGCGCAAGAACGCCTACAGACAAATGCCCTGAAGACTGGTTCAGGGCATTGTCGCCTTCAGCAGATTCCGTTGCGCAAACTTCCTTGGGCATCACAGGTTGTTAGACAGCAAGCGTCTTGCGGCCTTTGGCCCTTCTGCGGCTAAGGATGTCGCGGCCGCTTTTGCTGGCCATGCGGGCGCGGAAGCCGTGGGTGCGCTGGCGCTTTACGCGGCTGGGCTGGTAAGTTCTTTTCATGGTGTCTCTCCTTGAGAAGTTATTGATTTTTTTATCATGCGGCCTGCATTCGCAAAGACAGGGCATGAGAATGATGATTCAAAAAATATGAACCTTCGTGTTTACTGCTTAAAAGCCATTGCGTCAAGCGATATATGAGCCTGACGCAATGGTTGATTAAAACAGCTGCAAAAACAACTGGTTGAGCTTACTTTATCAGGCTCTTCAGTTTGGCGAAGGCGGCGTCTATTTTGCCCGCGTCCGTGCCGCCGGCCTGGGCCAGATCCGGCCGGCCGCCGCCGGAACCGCCAATTTCCGCCGCCACGTCTTTTATAAGGGCCGGGGCGGTAAAGCGGCCATGCAGTTCCTTGGGCACGGCTATAATCAGGCTGACCTTGCCGTCTTCTTCCGCCGTAAGGCAAAGCACGGCGGCGGGCAGTTTGGAACGCAGGTCATCAACCGTATCGCGCAGGGCTTTTATGCTGCTTGCGCCGGAACGGGCGGCCAGCACGCTTACCCCGTTAATTTCTTCCACTTCTTTGGCAAGGTTGCGGCCCTGGTCTGAAACAGCCTGAGAACCGGCCTTTTCAAGGGTTTTGCGCAGGGTTCTGGCTTCCGCCAGCAGGGCTTGCACCTTTTCCGCTGTTTCTTCCGGCCGGGTTTTCAGCAGGGTGGAAATGTCAGCCAGAATTTCCCGCTGTTTTTGGAACTGTTTAAGGGCGTTCCAGCCGGTAATGGCTTCAATGCGGCGGGTGCCGGCGGCAATGCCCGCTTCGCTTACTATGCTGAAGAAGCCTGCCTGGCCGGTGCTTTCAAGGTGGGTGCCGCCGCACAGTTCAACCGATTCGCCTTCAATGCTTACCACGCGCACCTTGTCGCCGTATTTTTCATTGAACAGGGCCATGGCGCCGGAGGCAATGGCCGCGTCGTAGGAACATTCCTGCACGCTAAGCTGGCGGTTGGCGAAGATAGCCGCGTTGACCTTTTCTTCCACCCGCGCCAGTTCCTCTTTACTTACCTGGGTGATGTGGGTGAAGTCAAAGCGCAGGCGGTCTGGCGAAACCAAAGACCCGGCCTGGTGCACATGGTTGCCCAGCACTTCACGCAGGGCGGCGTGCAAAAGGTGGGTGCAGCTGTGGTTGCGGGCCGCGGCCATGCGGTCTTCCGTATTCACTTCCAGTGTAATGGCGGCGTCCAGCAGTATGCTGCCTTCCAGCACCTCTACCTGATGGATGGTAAGTTCCGGCGCGGGTTTAAGGGCATCTGTCACCTTCAGCCTGGCCCCGTGGGAACCGGCGGCCTCAATAAGGCCGGTATCTCCGGTTTGCCCGCCGGAAGCGCCGTAGAAGGGCGTGCGGCTGGAAGCCAGCCAGCCTTTGGCGCCCTTGCCCAGCTTTTCCACCCGTTCACCCTGTTCATCCATAAGGGCTATGACGCGGCTTTCGGTCTTCAGGTCCGTGTAGCCGCAAAATTCCGTGCGCAGGCCTTCTTCCAGCAGGGACGCGAAGCGGGTGGCCAGGCCGGATTCTCCGGAACCTTTCCAGGCGGCCTTGGCCCTGGCCTTCTGTTCTTGCATCAGGGCCTTGAAGCCGTCTTCATCCACTGTGAAGCCCAGCTTGCCGGTAACGTCGTTTACTATATCAATAGGGAAGCCGTAGGTGTCATAAAGTTTGAACACCACGTCGCCGGGCAGTTGGTTTTTTTGCGCGGCGCGCAGTTTTGCGCATTCATCTTCCAGCAGGGCCAGGCCCTTTTCCAGCGTTTTTTCAAAGCGCTCTTCTTCTTCCAGCACCATGCGGCGCATAAATTCCTGGTTCTGCGCCAGTTCCGGGAAGCCTTCACCCATTTCATCCACCACTTTGCGAGTGGTAAGGTGCAGGAAGGTTTTGGGCATGCCTATAAGGCGGCCAAAGCGGTAGGCGCGGCGCAACAGGCGGCGCAAGACATAGCCGCGCCCTTCATTGGAAGGGAGTATGCCGTCCGAGATCATAAAGGCGATGGAACGGCTGTGGTCGGCGATTACGCGCAGGGCGGTATCCACATCATTGGTGTCCGGCGCGCTTTTGCTGTATGTTACCCCGGCCAGCCCGGCGGCGTGGCTGATGATGTTTTGGAAAAGGTCGCTGTCATAGTTGGAATAAACGCCCTGGCAGACCGCGCTTACCCGTTCCAGCCCCATGCCTGTATCTATGCTGGGGCGGGGCAACGGTTCCCGCTTGCCGGGCTCCAGCTGGTTGAACTGCATGAACACCAGGTTCCATATTTCCAAAAAGCGGTCGCAGTCACACTTGCCTATGCCGCAGTTCGGGCCACAGGTCATGTGTTCACCCTGGTCTATCAGGATTTCTGAACAGGGGCCGCAGGGGCCGGTATCACCCATGGACCAGAAGTTGTCCTTTTCACCCATGCGGAAGATGCGGTCTTTGGTGATGGATGTATGCTTCAGCCAAAGCTGTTCGGCCTCATCGTCATCACGGAATACGGTGGCGTAGAGCTTGCCTTCCGGCAGGCCCAGTTCTTTGGTAATAAATTCCCAGGCGAATTTTATGGCGTCTTCCTTGAAGTAGTCGCCAAAGGAAAAGTTGCCCAGCATTTCAAAAAAGGTGTGGTGGCGGGCGGTGCGGCCGACATTTTCAAGGTCATTGTGTTTGCCGCCCACGCGCAGGCATTTTTGGGCGGTGGTGGCGCGGCTGTAGTCGCGCTTTTCCAACCCCTGAAAAATGGTTTTGAACTGCACCATGCCGGAGTTGGTAAAGAGCAAAGACGGGTCATCTCGCGGCACCAAAGAAGAAGAGCGCACTACTTCATGCCCTTTGGCCTTGAAAAAGTCCAAAAAACGCCGCCGAATTTCCTGGGTGGTAAGCATTGGTTTGTCCTTGCTGTTAGTTGTTATCAAAGGCTGTCGCGCAAGATGTTTTATTCATCCATGTCTACCGGGCCGTCATCTTCGTCCGCCGCGGCAGCGGCGGCTGAAGCGGGCAATATGCGCGGGTTTACGCCCAGGTGGGCGATAAGGGCGTCTTCAATGGCTTTGCGCATTTCCGGGCTGTTGTCCAAAAAGGCGCGCACATTTTCTTTGCCCTGGCCCAGGCGTTCACCCTTGAAGGCGAACCATGAGCCGCTTTTGTCGATAATGCCGGCCTCTGAACCCATTTCAATAAGTTCTCCGGTGCGGGAAATGCCCTGGCCGTAAATAATATCGAAAAGGGTTTCCTTAAAGGGCGGGGCCACCTTGTTTTTTACCACTTTGACCTTGGTGCGGTTGCCGATAGGTTCTTCCTTTTCCTTAAGGGTTTGGATTTTACGAATATCCAACCGCACGGATGAATAGAACTTCAAGGCCTGGCCGCCGGTGGTCGTTTCCGGGCTGCCGTAGCCGGTAACGCCAATTTTCATGCGCAGCTGGTTGATGAAAACAACGGCGGTGCGGGATTTGTGAATGGTGCCGGTAAGTTTGCGCAAGGCGTGCGACATAAGCCGCGCCTGCCCGCCCACCTGCATTTCGCCCATGTTCCCTTCCAGTTCCGCTTGCGGAATAAGGGCGGCCACGGAGTCTATAACCACCAGGTCAACCGCGCCGGAACGCACCAGCATGTCGGCAATTTCCAGGGCCTGTTCACCAAAATCGGGCTGCGAAATAAGCAGCTCGTCTGTTTTTACGCCCAGGCGCTTGGCGTATTCCACATCCAGGGCGTGTTCCGCGTCCACAAAGGCGCAGGTGCCGCCCAGCTTTTGGGCTTCCGCCACTATGTGCAGGGTAAGGGTGGTTTTACCGGAAGATTCCGGCCCATAAATTTCCGTAACCCGGCCACGCGGTATGCCGCCCACGCCAAGGGCTATATCCAGCCCGATGGAACCCGTGGGTATAACCGGGATGCTTACGTGGGCGTTGTCTGAAAGCTTCATGATGGCGCCCTGGCCATATTTGCGTTCAATGGTGGCGAGCGCGGTGCTCAGGGCTTCAAGACGCGCCTCTTCGGGCGAAAGAACAGGTTTTTTTGCCATTCAGGCTACTCCAAAAATGAAGATAAAAAAGGTGTGAAGGAAAGAAACCCATATCAAAAGCTTGTAAAGTATGCAATTAGCAAGGCGGGTATAAAATAGCTTCAGCAGGAAATATTTAAGAATTATTTAATGGCGGGCTTCAACTTCCGCGCTTTCAAGCCACAGGCGTTGCCGGGGAGGCTGCAGGGCTATATTTCGCAACTGTAACCTTGCGAATAATTATATTTTCATTTAAATATCTGCCAGGCGAACTATATTTATGATTCGGAGGTGGCGTATGCCTGATTTTTTGGAAAAGCTTGGCCGCAGAGTTCGCCATTTCAGGGCAGAAAAAGGCTGGACTCAGGAGAAACTTGCCGAATTGTGCGGGTTAAGCTCCAAATACATTGGCGATATGGAGAATGGAAAGGCCAACGTGACCGTTATTGTCCTGGATAAAGTGGCTACCGCTTTGGGCATTACCGCCATAGACATTTTGGCGAACGAACATGAGGCGGAACGGGCGGTGCTTGTTAAAGAAATTATGCGGTTTCTTGATACCGCGAATGATGAAAAGGTGAAGACCCTTTACCGGATTATGAAGGGCCTTTTATAATAGAGGCCATTGCATATACAACGCCCCGCGCGGCAAAAGCCGGCGGGGCGTTGTGTGTATATCGGGCGCGGGTTATCCGGCCGGAATTATTGGAATGTCTAAGCGGCAGAGGCGCGCGCGGCAAGTTCCGCCGCGTATCTGGAAGCATCCGCCGCGTTTACGCGCAGGAACTTGAAAACATTGTCCACATCTTCTTCAACTTTTTTCTTTTTTATCTTTGTGGTGACGTTATCCAAAGAAAGGTAGGCGTCTGTTTCACCCTCGCAGGAAAAAAGCGTAAGGCGGGAAAATTCGGCGCACTCCGCATCTTGCGGCGGCAGGGTAGCCAGCGCGGCCATGCCCTGGCCTTCAACCTGGGTGGAAAAGGCTTTCGGGTCTTGGACAAAGGCCAGTTTTACCGGGGCCACAGCGCCCTTCATCCAGGCGTTTACGGTTTCAGAATAGGGCGGGCGGTCCGCGTCTCTGGAATAGAATATGGTAGCGCCAATCAGCACAAGGCCTTCCGCCGCCCAAATGGCCCCCAGCATGTTGCCTTTTACCTCTTTGCCCTTCAAGGTCCACAGGCCTTCTTGCATAAGGGCCATAATGGTTTCAAACAGGCCGCCGGGGTTCAGCGCGGCTTTAACAAAGGTGCTGAAAGACGCTGGCAAATTGCCGTCATTAAAGGCAAGCGAGACAAAAAACGCCCATTGCACATATTCCGCAACCAGGCCGCAAATCAGCCCAATAAGCATAAGCGCGGGCACGGAATGCAAGCGCCTGTTGCGGGACGCGTGCGCAATGGTCTTGCCTATGCACAGGCCCATAAGGCCGCAAAGCAGCGCCATAATGTAAACAAGCGATATGTGGTAGTCTGCCAGGGCGTAGCCCAGACCCAAAACAACAGCGGCAACCAGCCCGGCAAGCAGGGTAGCGACAAGGCCCGGCACAGAAACGCCGCCCGGGGCCGTATAATAGAGTGGTTTATTCATACATTCCTCATACAATATAAAAGGTTAATTTTGCGTGTCGGCGTTCATATTATGCGTCCCGGTATAAAGTCAAGCTATTTGTCACGGTTAAAACCAAGCTTCCGGTCTTGCCTTCCGCCTTCGGGTAGGCTATTTTTATTCGGATAGATGAACAGCTTGAGACCGTTGCGCAATGATGTTTTTTGCCCTGTTACAAGGAGTGCCCATGCATTATCTTGGTATGTGCTGCATTGCCAAAGATGAAGACCCCTTCCTTAAAGAATGGCTGGCCTATCACGCCATGCTGGGGGTGGAACGTTTTTATATTTACGACAATTGCAGCCAAACGCCCATAAAGCGCCTGCTGGGCGAATACGCCGGGCATGACCGCGTAGTGGTGCGCCGGGTGGAAGGCCGCCGCATGCAACTGCCGGTTTATGACGACTGCCTGAAGTCTTTTGGCGCGGAATGCCGCTGGCTGGCCTTTATTGACCTTGATGAATTTATCTGCCCCATGCAGGACGATGACCTGCGCCCCTTGCTGGCGGAGTTTGAACCCTACGCCGGGCTGGCCGCCACCTGGCGGCTTTTCAATTCTTCCGGCCACCTGAAAAGGCCGGAAGGTCTGGCGCTGCGCAACTATACCCAGGCCTTCGCGCAGCAGGAATCTTTTGCGGTAAAGTGCATTGTAGACCCGGCCCGAACCGCGCAGGCCCTTAGCCCGCACCACTTCCGCCACAGCCCCGGCGAATGCTGCGTGAATGAAGACCACTACCCCTTTGCCCCGGGCACGCATTTCAGCTTTTCGCCCGGCCGCCTGGTGCGGGTGAACCACTATTTTTTGCGCTCGCAGCAAGATTATGAAGAAAAAATGCGCCGGGGCGGCGGGGCCACCAGGGCCGAAGACGAATACCGTAAAATGGATCTTTTTTTGGGCGCGCTGGAAAAGCCGCAGGTAGAAGACAAGGCGATTCAGCGCTTTTTGCCCCGGCTGGAAAAGGCCCTGAAGGCCCCGGCCCTGCCCATGCCGCAACCGTTTTTGCCAACGGGCACGGCCTATGAAGACATCATGCGGGCCGCCATGGGGTTTTTGGAAGCCGGACAAGCGGAAAAAGCCCAGGCCTGCCTGTGCCCCGCCCGGCCGGAACACCGCGAAAAGGCCGACTTGTGGACATTACGCGCCCTGGCCGCCCAAAGCGCGGGCAAAACAGGCCGGGCCGAAGTGTTCATAAAGGAAGCGTTAAAGCGCGAAGCCACGCACGCCGCATACAATATCCTGAAAAGCCTGCTTGAACAAAAGGGCCTGCATGAACAGGCCCACGGCATAGAGGTGATGTTGCGGTCTTATCCGGAATTTTTCGGGTAGCTCTAAATAAAATCTTTCAGCCAAATACTGCGTTAAGCGGCCCGCTTTGCTCCGGTCGAGTACCATAAGAGTACACTCCCTGCGCAAAACGGGCCGCTTGCCTTGTATTTGACTAAAATATTTTATTTAGAGACCGCTGCTGACAGAGGGGTAAAATCTTTCAGCCAAATACTGCGTTAAGCGGCCCGTTTTGCTCCGGTCGAGTACCATAAGAGTACACTCCCTGCGCAAAACGGGTCGCTTGCCTTGTATTTGACTAAAATATTTTATTTAGAGACCGCTGCACAAGGGCCTTTTTGCCCTCTGGACTGCGTCAGGAAACAAAATTGCCGCTGCTGACAGAGGGGCAAAATCTTTCAGCCAAATACTGCGTTAAGCGGCCCGTTACCCCTCAAAACCCGCGTCCGGCGGTAAATTCTTTTGGCCCGCCATGTTGCGGGCCAAGGTGTCCACCCGTTCATTTTCCGCGTGGCCGCTGTGCCCGGCTACCCAACGCAGCTTTACGCTGTGCCGCCCCAACTGGGGGATTATCTTCAGCCATAAATCCTGGTTCAGCACGGGTTTGCCGTCCGCCTTTTTCCAGCCCTTGTTCCGCCAGCCCCATATCCATTTTTTTTCAACGGCGTCGCAAAGGTAGCGGGAATCGCTGTAAAGTTCCACCTCGCACGGGCTGGTCAGGGCCTGCAACCCTTCCAGCGCGGCGGTAAGTTCCATGCGGTTGTTGGTGGTGCGGGCAAAGCCGCCGCACATTTCCTTTTCTACCCCGTTACAACGCAAAATGGCGGCCCAGCCGCCAGGGCCGGGGTTGCCAAGACAGGCCCCGTCTGTAAAGATGCTTACTTTATAAGTTTTTTCTTCGGTCATGCTTTTGGTCTGTTTGGTTGATTTGGTTTGATTGGTTTGATTATTTGGGGCTTTGCCCCAAACCCCACTGGGGGAAATGATTTCCCCCAGACCCCCTCGACAGGCATCAGTTTGATATGATTGTCTGTTTTTTTTTGGGGGGGGTGCACAATGGGCGCATTTTGGGTCGGGTTTTATTGCAGGCGGTCTTCCATTTTTTTGAAGGCGGCGGCCAGCCCGTCCGGCCAGCGGCCTTGGGCAAAATAAGGTGGAAAGTGTTTGTTGGCAAGCTCATTCATTAGCTCTTCGCCAAGGGCCAGGCGCACGGTAACCCCGGCATCCAGCCTTGCAAGGCCTTCTGAAGGGCAAAGCTGAACGCTTATTGTGTTCGCGTCCGGGTTTGCGGCGGGCAGGGGGCCGTGTTGATAAACATGCGTTTTTATCAGCACGCCGCGGCTTTCATGGAAATAACGCAGAAAATTTTGCAGTTCCGCTTTTTGCGCCGGGGTCAGGTTGCGGGTGTCGTCCTGAATAAGGGCGGCATAGTCCGCTGGCGCGGAACGGGACACGCTCTGTTCCTTCTGCTCCTTGGCCTTTATAACTTCCATCCGCCGCTGGTTATTGGCATAAAAACCCCAGGCCACCAGCGCGAACACAGCCACCAGCATAAGCACCCGCGCGAATTGTTCCAGAGGGGAAGAAGATTTTTGCCACTTGGGCGGCTTGCGGAAAATCATAGGCGTAACTTGCTGGCTAACGATTGCGTTTATATGGCTGCAAAAATCTTCTGGCGGCGCAAGGCGTAAGCGCGCCGCCCGCCGCCATGCGCAGGCGGCATTCATTGCCGCCGTGAAGCGCCGTGGCGGCGTGTATTAGCACAGGCCATGCCGGGGTTCCCCAAGGGGGTCACCCCCTTGGGCGGGGTGCAGGGGCAGCGCCCCGCCCGCCGGAGGCATTTCTTTTTATCTTGCCTTTTTTACCCGGCTGAGTTGTTCTATTGTCCAGCTTGCGCAGTCTGCCAGCATTTTCCCGGTAGCGTTTTCCATGGCGTCAAGCATGGCGTCGCGGGTGTTGGCTGTGGCCGGGGCAGTGGCCTGGAACTGTTTTTGCCCGACAATGGCGCCGGAATGGGTATTCACGATGGTTGCCACCAAAGAAATTTCCGCTGTGGGCGGTGAATTTTCATCCGCATAGACCATGTGCATGCGTTGCAGGTTTGAGGCCAGGCGAAATTCGCTTTCCACGCCGGAAATGCTTGTGGCCACCCCGGCAAAGCAGCCGCTGGCGGCGAAGTGGTCTTCCATCAGGCGTTGCAGCAGGCGCGGGGTTGTGGCATCCCAGCGGGAATCGGCCAGGTAGCGCACTTCACGGTTGCGGAAGAGCAGGGCTATGCGGTCTGTTGCCAGGTCTCCGCTGCTTTCCGGCTGGTTGATGATAAGCGGGGAAAGGCGGGGGGCGGCGCAAAGCGCGTTTTTGGGCGGTTCCACATGCAAAATAAACTGGTTTGCGGGCTCGCCGGTGAACAGGTCGGCGCAGGCGCTCAAAACCAGGCAGGCGGCCAGGCAGGCAGTCAGGCAGGCGGCCTGGCGGGCCACTTGGCGGAACAGGGCGCCAATGGCGCGCAGGGGGTTGGCATGTTTGGGGGTGTTGTTCATTTTGCTTTATACTCCGGCAGGTTGTCGCCAAACAGGAAGCGTCTTGGGTCATTGTTTATTTTTTGCACCAGGCCGTCGGCGTGGCGTATAAGCGAACGGCCTTCGGCTATCATGCGTTGCACTTCATCCAGCCCGGAGTTTGTGAAGCGCGTGAGGCCGGGTTCCATTTTCTTCAGCAAGCCTTCCACGGTTGCCAGGGTGCTGTCAAGGCGGTGGCTTGCCCGGGCGATATTTTCCATGGTTTCTTCCAGCAGAACGGTACGTTCTTCAAGGGTTTTCGATATGACGGCCAGCGAGTTCAGGGTGTCACGCAGGTTTTTGACGTTGTTGTCGCTGAACACGCGAGAGGCCTGATGCACCAGGGCGTTTGTGGCGCTGATAAGATCCGGCGCTTCTTCCATAATGGCGGCCAGGCTTGAGGTGCGTGATTTTATGCGCGGGTAGGGTTCTCCGGGCAGGGCGGTCAGGATGGGGGCTTCTTTGGTGCCGCCGCTTATGGCGATATGCGCCATGCCGGTAATGCCCTGAATTTCAAGGCTTGCTTCAGAATCGCGCCGGATGGGGGTGTTGCGTGTCACCGAGATGACAACGTGCACCAGGTTCGGGTCTTCCATGTCTATTCTGATAGCTTGCACCGCGCCTACCTTGATGCCGTTCAGGCGCACGTCATTGCCTTGCGAAAGGCCGGATACGCTGCCTTTGAAGTCAATGGCGTACAGGTCAAAGTCGCCTTTTGTGGCCTTGCTGGCGCTCCATACCGCAAAGGCGATTATGGCGAAAAAGGCCAGCAGGGTAAAAAGGCCCACAACAAAATAATTGGCTTTTGTTTCCATGTTTCAACTCACGCTTTGGCGTTGTCTTGCGCTGTAATAGAGGCCGCGCGGCCTCTGGGGCCAAGGAAGTATTCTTTTATCCAGGGGTGGTCAACCTGCAAAAGTTCAGAAATGCTGCCCACGGCGTAGATGCGTTTTTCCGCCAGCACGGCCACCCTGTCGCAAATGGCGTAAAGGGTATCCATATCATGCGTAACCAGGCAGACGGTAAGGCCAATGGTGTCACGCAGGGTTTTTATAAGGCTGTCAAAGGCCGCCGCGCCAATAGGGTCCAGCCCGGCGGTGGGTTCATCAAGCAGCAGAATGGCCGGGTCCATTGCCAGGGCGCGGGCCAGCCCGGCGCGTTTGCGCATGCCGCCGGAAAGTTCTGAAGGGTATTTTTTCAAAGCCAGGGCGGGCAGGCCAACAAGATCCACCTTCATGGCGGCTATGCGGTGGCGCATGGCCGCGGAAATTTTGGTGAACTGGCGCAGGGGGGCCTCTATATTTTCTTCAACCGTAAGCGAAGAGAACAGCGCCCCGTTTTGG
Organism: Desulfovibrionaceae bacterium; assembly: GCA_031552315.1. Taxonomy (GTDB): domain Bacteria; phylum Desulfobacterota; class Desulfovibrionia; order Desulfovibrionales; family Desulfovibrionaceae; genus JAVBMP01. The sequence continues at coordinate 40,625 of JAVBMP010000031.1, forward strand.
AACAGCACCCCCCACTGGCGGCGGGCCTTTTCCCAAGCTTCCGGGCCGGACTGGGTAAGGTTTACGCCCATAACGTGCACTTCTCCGGCCTGTTGCGGGCGCAGGCCCATAATGGTGCGCAGCAGTACGGACTTGCCCGTGCCGGAACCGCCGATAAGGGCGATAATTTCGTCCTTCCTGATTTCAAGGTCAAGGTCTTTGTGCACGCAGTGCGAGCCAAAGCAGTTGGTAATGTTTTTCAGGGCCACGGCAATATTGTTTTCCATGTCAGACCCCTATGGACATGAAGAAAATGGCGAAGGCCGCATCCAGCACAATTACCAGAAAAATGGACGTGACAACCGATTGCGTGGTAAGCCGCCCCACAGATTCCGCGCTGCCAGTAGCCTGAAAGCCCAAGAAGCACCCAACCAGCCCAATAATTACGGCAAAGCAGGGGGCCTTTACCATGCCCACCATAAAATGCTTGAATGTTTCAATGCTCATAAAGCGGTTGATAAAGGTGTTTATGCTAAGGTCAACGGAAATGGCCGCCGCTGTCATGCCGCCTATCATGGCGGTAATATCCGCCACCAGCAACAGGGCGGGCAGCATAAGCATAAGGGCCAGAATGCGGGGCATAACCAGCGTTTCCATGGGGTTTACGCCCATGGATATCATGGCGTCCACCTCTTCATTGGCAACCATGGAACCAAGCTGCGCAGTAAAGGCGGAACCGGAACGCCCGGCCACAAGAATGGCCGTAATAATAACCGCCATTTCCCTAAAGGTGAGTATGGAAAGCAAATCCACCAAAAACACCTGGGTGCCGTACTGGGCCATAAGGTCTGAAGACATGTAGGAAATGACCACGCCTATAAGAAAGGCCAAAAGGGCCACAATGGGCACGGCGCGCAGGCCCGTCTGTTCCATGTGGCTTACCAGCGCGGTAAGGCGCATGCGCGAAGGGCGCAGCAAAATTCCGGCCAGGGTGCAAAGAAATTGCCCCCAAAAGCCTATAAGGTTGAACACCAGGTCAAAGGATTTAACAACGCGTTCACCGGTTTGCAGAAGCAGGGCGGTTATTTGCCCGGGCGGGGGGGGCAATTTTTCCACTTCCGCGGGGTGGCAGCGTTCCAGAATAATTCTGTGGGCTTCACGCGCGTTTAAAAGGGGCAGGCAGGTGGAATCCGCATTGTCGCGGCTAAAGCAGGGGTTGGCGGTTCTTGCGGCGCGCAGCGGGTCAAGCGCGTTTTTGTCCGCCAGCAGGTTTATAAGCAACGCGCCGGAGGTGTCCATTTCACTTATTCCGGCAAGGTCAATGGCTGTAATGGCGTTTTGCCCGTTGCCCTGCCGTTTTTTCATGTTGCGCAGCAAATCCGGCATGGGGGCAATGCTGTGCACTGTCCATGGGCCGGAAAGGCGCAGCACAGGCCCGGCCTGGCCGTTTATAATGGTGGCATCCGGTTGGCGCGCCGGGTCTTGTGCGTCTTCACGTTGCGTCATAATTTTCAGGGTATGCTTTTTTGCAATGTTTACACGCAAGACAACCCGTCAGCGCCAAAAGCTTGAAAATGGCGGACGCATGTTTGCGGAAAAAAACTCTGCCGTCTAATTCGCATAGCTTGCGGCGTATAAGAGCTTGCATAAATGAACGGACAAGTTCCAACCCCCCAAGACATATTTCAAAGTATATTAAACATAAAGTCATGATTCCGCAACAAAATACTTGCGCCTGTCAGGGGGCTGTTTTTTTTAAGCCGTTGGTATGGTTAAAACTGCCTATAACATATTAGGCATTTACTTTTTTTCAGAAAGCCGATATGCCTAAAAATTATTCAGGGTTGTCGCCAAATGTTTTTTCCTTTGCGGCAATATGCCCTTGTGCCTGAAATTTGCCTTTCCGGCAAACAAAATTAACCGTTTCAGAAATGAAATATGTTATAAAACAAAGTAGTCAGGAGAAGTTATGCGTCTTGTTACTCGTTCGGACTTTGACGGGTTGGCCTGTGGGGTGTTGCTTAAGCATATAGGGGTAATAGACAGCTTCAAGTTCGTTCATCCCAAAGATATGCAAGACGGTGTCGTTGAAATAACTGAAAACGACGTGCTGGCCAACGTGCCCTACGTTGAAGGCTGCGGCATGTGGTTTGACCACCACGCCAGCGAGCTGGAACGCCTGGGCAACAAAGACGTGCCCGGCGCGGTGAAAATGTACCCCAGCTGCGCCCGCGTTATATGGGAATACTACGGCGGCAATGAAAAGTTCGGCCCCCAGCTTGACGAGCTTATGGCCGCGGTTGACAAGGTGGATAGCGGCAGCCTTTCGCGTGAAGACGTGCTTGACCCTTCCGGCTGGGTTCTGCTGGGTTTTATAATGGACCCGCGCACCGGCCTTGGCCGTTACCGTGACTACCGCATAAGCAACTACCAGCTTATGGAAGAACTGATAGACTACTGCGCCACCAAAAATGTTGACGAAATTCTCGCCTTGCCGGATGTGGCGGAACGCACCAAACGGTATTTTGAGCAAGAAAATGAATTTCAGGCCATGCTGAAAAAATGCTCCACCCAGCACGGCAATGTTGTGCTTATTGACCTGCGCGACCAGGAAGAAATTCTTTCCGGCAACCGCTTTACGGTTTACAGCATGTTCCCGGACTGCAACGTCAGCGCCCAGGTCATATGGGGGCTTAAAAAGCAGAACGTTGTGGTAACAGTCGGGCATTCCATTCTTAACCGCAGCTGCCGCAGCGATGTGGGCAAACTTATGCTGAAACACGGGGGCGGCGGCCACCAGCGCGTGGGCACCTGCCAGATTCCCACAGAAAATGCTGAAGCGATAATTAAAGAAATTGTGGATGCCCTGCGCGAAGCGAATTAACGCGCAAGCAAAATCCATATTTCGCAGGCGGGCGTCCGGTAACGGGTTGCCCGCCTGCGGTTTTTTTGGGGCAAGGGTTGCTTTGGGCCGGGCGGGCCTCCTCAAACGAGGCCGTTGCGCAACAGCCTCAAATAGCAGTTGCCGCCAGACGTAATGCTTGATAAGAAAAGACAGGTTCAGACAATCAGGCCATACAGGTACAAGCTGGCAGCTACAAGCGGCAGGCGCAAGCAGGCAGGAGCAAGCCATGAACAGTAAAAAGCTTAAAAGCGGGCAGGCGGAAGAAACCGGCGCGGCAAGGCAGCGCAAGCGGATCATACCGTTTTCCATAGCCTTTGCCGGTAATGGGCATTTACTGAACAACGCGGCCCGGGTTGTTTACAGCAAGGATTTTGCGGATGCCTTCCCCGAAGTGCGGGTAGTGGCCCGCGTTGCCCCGGAACCGGATGAAAAAAAACAGCTTTTGTCCGCCTTGCGTTCCGTCCCGCGCTATGCCACGCCTGAAGAAATGTTTGCCGCGCACCCGGAAATAGAACTGGTGCTGAACACCACCCGTAACGCGGATGATATAGCCCGCCTGCAAGCCTGTGCTCCGCCCTGGGTTTCCGTCATCAAGGCCAGCGGCACGCACTTTTTCATCAAGGCGGCCAGCAACGGCACCGTGGTTCTGGGCGGGGGCAACCGTCTGTTGCGGGCCCGCCTTTCCTTTGCCGCGCTTATTGACCAGCTTGATGAAGACGTGCTGGTGCTGGACGCCAAAGGCAAACTGCAACAGGCCAACAAGCATTTTTTGGAAAACTCCGGCCATTGGCTGGGCGACAATATTGACGGCAAGGAACTGGGCTGCCTTGAAGCCCTGCAACGCTGCTGCGGGGTGGACAAGGACAAGGCCTGCCAGTGGCGGGCCGAAGGTTTGCGCAGCCGCCGTTATAGCGAGGTCTACACCCAGGTTACCCCGGAAGGGCAGATGCGCTATTTCCGCATGCTGATGGTGCCCTTGCTGGGTGAACGGGGTGAAAAGCGGGCGCTTTTCATGCGGCGCGATATAACAGAGCAGGTGAATATTGAACAGCGCTTGCAGCAAAGTGAAAAAATGGCGGCCATAGGCGACCTTTCCACCTACATTGCCCATGAAATACGCAACCCCCTTTTTGCCATAGGCGGCTTTGCCAACGCCCTGTTGCGTTCGCCTTCTCTGGATGAGGCCGCGCAGGAAAAGGCGCGCATCATACTGGAAGAATCGCAGCGGCTGGATGGAATTTTAAAAAGCATCATCAACTTTGCCCGCCCCACAGACAGCAGCGTGGGTGAAGTGGACGCCGGGCTGGTTTTGCGCCAAACAACGGACCTTATGAGCATAGCCGATGCGGAACGCGGCATAAAAACCGTGCTGGACGTGGCCCCCAACCTGCCTTTGGCGCGTGGCAACCTGGATCAGATCAAGCAATGCCTTATAAATTTGGTGAAAAATTCGCAAGAGGCCATGCCAAAAGGCGGCTCTTTGATATTGCGGGCCTTTATGAAAAATAATATGGTCTGCCTGGCTGTGGAAGATACCGGAGAAGGCATACCGTATGAGGTGCAGAAGCAGCTTTTCAGCCCGTTTTTCAGCACCAAAAGCAAGGGCGCGGGGCTTGGCCTGGCCATGACCAAAAAAATTGTGGAAGAAATTGGCGGCAAGGTCAACCTGGTAAGTGAACCGGGCAAGGGCACCACCATTACCTTGTCGCTGGTGCCGGTGCTGGCCGTGCCGCCCGGCGAACTGAGCATAAAAGACACGCCCGAAGGGGCGGAATATATTGTAACGCGGCAAAAAAGCAAAATTTAGGCCTGTTTTTTAACCAGGCAGTGTTGTCATGAGGTGCCTTTATACATGCTCATAACAACACTGCCTACAACAGCAAGGTCAGGTAGGCATGTCGGACCCCAAATCAAAAAAAATGCTTATTTTTGGTATATTCTTTTTCTTTTTTATGACCACAATGGCTATTGTCGGGGTTTACACCGACAGCCCGCTGGATAACCCGGCCCTTGGCGATGTGGCCGGTAAAAACCTTTGGTGACTAGCCGGTTTTTAAAAACCAGGCTTTTTGGATAGCAGGAGCAAAAAGATGAAAGTACGCAAACTGGCGGGGCTTGCAGGCGCGGCAATGCTTTTTTTGGCCGCCCTTGCGCCAATGGGCCTGGCCGCGGACAATAATGTTTTGTATTATTTGATAGAAATGCAACGCCAGCGCGGCGGGCAGTGCAACGGGGCAACCCTGCCCCCGGCCCCCAGCCTTGTGCCTTCCGACAAACTTAGCGAAATAGCCTGGCGGCATGGGGCCAACCAGACCCCGGTGCCGGAACTGCTGGCCGCCAACAACATTTCTTATTCATCCCTGTTGGTGCTGCACACCCCGGATGCCCCCCCCGCAGACGCGGTAAACGCGCTGAAAAGCATGGCCTGTGAAGAACTTTTGGGCGGCCCATATACCCAGATAGGCGCGGAAAAGGCCAATGGCTACTGGTGGCTGGTTATGCTGGCCCCCGCGCAAAAAGGCCAGGTTGTACTGGGGGGCGGTTCCGCCCAGTACACTGAACCGGGCGCGCAAAACCCGGCCCAGCCCGGCCAGGCTGGGCAAGTGGGCCAAGCTGGTCAGCCTGGCCAGCCCGGCCAAGCTGGGCAACCGGGGCAACCGGGACAACCGGGCCAATCCAACAGTATGTCCTATGGCGGGTTGGGCGGGCAGCCCCAAATTCCGCAAGCGCAAACATCCCAGCCTTTGCCGGGCGTTGTCCCCATTCAGCCGGGCCAGGTCATAAGCCGGGTGGAAGATAAAGGACAGGCCGGCGCGCAGCTTAGCGGCAGCAATTACAACAACCCGCAAAATTATGACCCCAACTTTACCCCGCTGCCGGCCCAGAATATTCAGGTAGAGGCGGAACGCTATGAGGCCCCGGGCCTGTCCGCAGGCGCAGCAACATCCGGGGTGGATTCCGGCCAGCCCGGCCAATCCGGAGGCCAACCCGGCCAGCCCGGCCAACCCGGAGGCCAGACTGGCGGCCAGGCGCTTCCTTATGGGCCGTCTACTCAATCCGGCCAACCCGGCCAACCCGGCCAGTCCGGCCAGCCGATGCAGCCCGGCCAGCCAAGCCCGGCCGCGCCCGGCGGCAATGTGCCGCGTTATGAAATTGCCCCCGGCGGGCGGCAGGTTCCGCTTGCCTACAACATAGGCAACGCTGCCGGGGGTGCCCAGCCCGCGCTTCAGCCCGGCATGCAACCCGGTTCCGCCCCGGCCAATCCGGTTCCGCCCAATGCCGCGCAGGGGCAGCGCCCCACGTCCGGCAACGCGGTATTTTTGAACAGCCCCGGCGCGTCATCCGGCACTTTTCCCGGCGCTTCCCCCAGCGGCGCGGTGGCCCCGCAGGCCATAACCCTTCAGGGAGAGCCGCAAAAAATGCTTGGCGCTATCAATAAAATACGCGGGCAAGGCCGCATTTGTGACGGCCTGCAACTGCCCCCGGCCTCTGCCCTTCAGGCGGAACAAACCCTTACCCGGACGGCCACGGCCCATTCGGTGGACATGCAGGCCAACCGCTACCTTTCCGCCACCGGGCAGGATGGCCGCAACATGGGGCAAAAACTGCGTGATTCCGGGTACATGTGGGGGAATATCTCCACCCTGCTGACCCAGGGGGCGCGTTCACCGGAAGAAGCTTTGGATGCCTGGCTGGAAAAGCCGGTGAACTGCCAAAGCCTGCTCAACCCGGAGTTTCAGGATGTGGGCATAGGCTACGCGCCGGAACAGAAATATTGGACAGTCATCCTCTCTTCCCGGCCGGAATCCGGCGAAGGCATATATATTTATAAGGAATAGCATGAACCGCAAACCCGCGCCCAAAAGCGCGCGTTCCCTGCGCGTCTGTAGCGCCTCCGAGGCGTTGCGCGACTTTTTTGCCGCGCGTCCGGGGGCGGAAACCCGCATGGCCCTTGTGAAGCTTTGGCAGCACTGGGACATGGTGATGGGCGAGGAAATAACCCCGCTGGCCCGCCCGCTTGGCGAACGGGCCGGCACCCTGCTTGTGGGCGCGGAAGATAACATGGAACTGCAGGAATTGACCTTTTACGGGCCGGAAATGCTGGAAAGGGCCAATTCTTTCATGGGCTGGCCGCATTTTGCCGGTTTGCGGCTGGAACTTTTGCAGGGGCGCATACCGCTTTACCCGCCCAGACCGGCCGGGCAGTTGCCGTCCCCGCCCCCCAAAGAGGCCTGGACAAGGCCGGAAGGCTTCGGGCGGCTTTTGGAATTGGGCGTGCTGGATGCCGATTCCCCGGCGGGCCGCTGCTATGCGGCTTTTTTGGCCGCGCATGAAGCCCGCCCCTGAGGTTTGTCCCCTGCCGGTTTGACCCCTGAGGTTTGGCCCTTGAGGTTCGCCCCCTGAGCTTCGCCCGGAAGCCAGTCCCCGAGTTGGGGTTCAGAACTCCGGGCCAGAACTCCGGTTCAGAACTCTGGCCAAAACTCTGGCCAGAAGCCAGTGGAGGCCGTTACATGCAAGCGGCACCCGGCATAGCCGGAGCAAATTTTTCAAACTTTGTCAAAATGCCATAAAAGGAGAAAATAATGTCCGCAAAGCAGGCGTTTAAAGAATGGATACAGGAACAGCGCGATGCGGTTGCCGCGTATGAAAATAAGGCCGCCCAAGCCCTGGAAAAGGCGGATCCCGTGGAATACCGCGAACAGATGCGCCTGAAGGCCGAACTTCTGGCCGCGTTGCTTGAAAATGGCGAAAGCCGCCTTGGCGCAATGCCGGAAGCCGAAGCCGCCCCCCTGCGCAGCCGTTTGCGCCGTTTTGCAGCCAGCGCCTCCAACGCCCTGCGTCTGGGTTCCGTCTTCTACATGTCCGCCCTGCTTTACCCGGAAGACCACCAGCCGGGGCAACCCAATGACCTTGATGTCTGGCTGGCCGAGCTGTAGGGCCTGTCAACACAACGGCCCTTTTGCCCTCTGGCCTGCGTCAGAAAACAAAATGGCTCATTGTGTCAACAGGCCCTAAAGTGGTTTACGCTTATTTCAATTATGGAGAGTTGCGACATGAATGAGGGCTTGCGGGTAATTTTGGTGGAGCCGCGCTTTCCAGAAAATATCGGTATGGCCGCAAGGGCCTGCGCCAACATGGGCGTAAGCGAACTGGCGCTGGTAAAGCCGGAACGCTTTGACCTGCCCAAGGCCCTGCCCCTGGCCACAGCGCAGGGCGCGGCCATTTTGGAAAAGGCCCTGATTTTTGATGCCCTGCCGGAGGCCCTGGCCGGGCTGAACCTGGCCGTGGGCGCAACAGCCCGCACCGGCGGGCGGCGGCGTGAACTGCTAAACCCGGAAGGCGCGGCGGCTGAAGTGGCCGGGGTAATCAGTTCCGGCGGGCGGGCCGCGCTGGTCTTCGGGCCGGAAGACCGCGGCCTTTCCAATGAACATACAGACCTTTGCACCCGGCTGGTCACCATACCTACGGCCCAGGGCGGCCATTCGCTAAATTTGGCCCAGGCGGTGCTGCTTCTGCTTTATGAATGCTTCAAACTGGGCGGCGATGCCGGAAAAAGCCGGGAAAACCCCCGCCGGGGCAAAAGCGGGGCCGGTTCACGCCCCGCCACTCTGGAAGAGGAAAATCTGGTTTTTCAGCGCCTTGAACAAAGCCTGCAACTTATAGAGGCCATCCCGGCGGAAAACCCGGAATGGTTCATGCAGCCCTTGCGCCGGTACTTGCGGCGCAGCCGTTTGCGGCGGCATGAATTTGATTTTTTGATGGGCGTCTGCCGGCAAATAAACCTTAAGTGCCGTGGGCGGAACGCGGAATGAGCGCCGCAAAGCTTCCCGGCCCCGGCCCCGGCGGTCCCTGTTCCAGCGGCCCCAGCGGCCCCGGCGGTCCCTGTTCCAGCGGCCCCGGCCCCAGCGGCGCTGGCCCGGCTTCCGGCTGCGCGCCCGGTTGTGCTTCTGGTTGTGCGTCCGGTTCCGTGGCTGGCCTTGCGCCAATGGACGAGCAGGCGCTTTGTCAGCGTTTTGACAAGGTGCTGGCCCGCATTGCCCAGGCGGCGGAAAAGGCCGGGCGCAACCCGAAGGAAATAGGCCTGGTGGCGGTTTCCAAGTTCCACCCGGCCGCGGCCGTGGCAGCCCTTGCCCGGCACTGGCAAAACAGGGCGGCAAATGAAGGCCTGCCCCGCCCCTGTTTTGGGGAAAATTATTTGCAGGAAGCTGTGGAAAAACAGGCCGAAGTGGCCGCCCTGCTGGCGGCGCAAGGCTGCGCCCACCTGCCGGAATGGCATTTTACCGGGCATTTGCAGTCCAACAAGGCCAAAGCCCTTACCGGGCGCTTCAGCCTGCTGCACACGCTGGATTCTGAAAAACTGGCGCGTATCTTGCATAAAAATCAGGTGGAATGGTGCGTGGGGCAGCCCCTGCCAGTGCCATTTCCTGTGCTTATTCAGGTGAATATAGGCGATGAAGGGCAAAAATCCGGGGTAAACCCCGCCGCGTTGCCGTCCTTGGCGCGCGCGGTAATGCAGCTGCCGGGGCTGGAATTGCGCGGCCTGATGTGCCTGCCCCCGGACGCCGGGGAAGCGGAGGCCGTACGCCCGTACTTCGCGGCCCTGCGCCGCTTGCGTGATGATTTGCAGCAGGCGCTTGGCCTTGCCCTGCCCTGCCTTTCCATGGGCATGTCCGGCGATTTGGAAACCGCCGTTCAGGAAGGTTCCACCCTTTTGCGGGTGGGCACGGATATTTTTGGGCCGCGCCCTGTCCTGTAAGGCCGCCCGGTAAAGTGGCGCGGCAAGGAGCATTTTGTCATTGAAATTATCTATCCGGATAAAATGCTCTGGCGTTGTGAAGCGAAGCGCAACAACGCCCGCGAGATTGTCGTAGGCGGGCTTTGCCCGCCGTTAAGCGACAATCTCAAAGCGAGAATGTTAGTAGTGCCTTCTTGAAACCGAATTATAAAAATGCTCCGCTTTTTGTACTATAATGCCATGTTTTTGTTGAGGTGAGTTTATGGATTTGGCAACAATTCTGGGTTTGCTGGTCTCCTTTGGCCTTGTGGGCGTGGCTTTGGGCAGCTCTGTGCTGGATTTTATAGACCCGCCTTCCATGCTCATTGTTTTCGGCGGCACGCTGGGGGCCACCCTTACCCATTACCCCATGGGCACAGTGCTGAAAACCGGCAAGTTCATAAGCAAGACCCTTACCGGCAAAAGCCCGGACAGCAACATAATAATCGACCAGTTTCTGGATTACGCCAACCGGGCGCGGCGCGAAGGCATACTGGCGCTGGAATCCGTGGTGAAGGGGCTGGACAACGCCTACCTGCGCAAAGGTTTGCAACTTACGGTGGACGGTATGGAACCGGCTGTGGTGCAAAGCATTATGGAAGCGGAAATAGGCAGCATGGAAAGCCGCCATGAAACGGGCATAGACCTGGTTTCCGCCCTGGCGGCCTACGCCCCGGCCCTGGGCATGATAGGCACGGTTATAGGCCTTGTGCAAATGCTCAAGACCATGGACGACCCTTCCAGCATTGGCCCGGCCATGGCCGTGGCCCTTATAACCACGTTTTACGGCGCGGTGCTGGCCAACCTTGTTTTTTTGCCCATGGTGGGCAAGCTCAAGGCCCGTTCCAAAGAAGAAATTTTGATTATGGAAATGCAAATGGAAGGGGTGCTGGGCATTGCCCGGGGTGAAAACCCCAGAATTATTCAAGAAAAGTTAAGCAGCTTTCAACCGCCGAAAATGCGCAAGGATTCTGATTAGCTTGTGGCGGTTTGAGTACCAAAATGTTCTTGCGGCAGGGGTAGCGAATGGCGCGTAAAAAAAAAGAAGCAGTGGCAGAAGGGATGCCGGCCTGGCTGGTGACCTTTTCTGACCTTATGACCTTGCTGCTTACTTTTTTTGTGCTGTTGCTCAGCATGGCAACCATTGATGAAAGCCGCAAGCTGGTGGTGCTGGGTTCAGTCGCTTCCGCCTTTGAAAGTTCGCCCGGCAAGCTTTTTAACCCCAAAAGCACCCGCAATGCCCCCACAGGGTACGCGCCGGGGGCAATGTCGCCCGGCGATGCCAGCATGGAATCTTTGCGCGATGTTGTGTTTGATCTTAAAGACCAGGATGTGGATTTTCGCAGCAACAAGGTGGTAAGCATAATTTCCATAGGCAGCGAGGTGCTTTTTCAGCCCGGCAGCGCGGTGCTTAGCAACAAGGGCAAATCTATCTTGAACCGCATTTACCCCTATGTTGAAAATTTGCAATTCCCCATGCTGGTTGCCGGGCACAGCAGCGCGGCCAGAGAGGAAGAAGGCGGCAACTACCGCGTAACGCTTGGGGCCGCCACGGCGGATAGCACCTGGATGGTGTCTTACGCGCGCAGCCTGGCCGTTTACCGGCATTACAAGGAACTTGGCCTTGATACTTCGCGCCTTTCCATGGAGGCCTTCGGGCAATACAAGCCGGTTGCCGGCAACAACAGCGCGGAAGGGCGCAATAAAAACCGCCGGGTGGATCTGGTAATAGATACCCGCGACGCCGTGGCCGCCAAGCGCATTCAGCGGGAACGCGAGCCGGAACGCCTGCCCGGCAGCTACTACTTCAAGGAATTTCACTTTGACCTTGGCCTGCCGAAGCAAAGCGGCCAAAGGCAGCCCTGAACATGGCAAGGCGCAAGAAAAAAAGCTCCGGCGGCGGGGGCGGGGACGGCTGGCTGGTTACATTTTCAGACCTTATGACCCTGCTGCTGACCTTTTTTGTGCTTCTTTTAAGCATGGCGTCCATGGATCAGGTCAAAATTACCCGCATGCGCGTGTTCAGCGGCGATACCGCTTCCATAGAAGCCAGTGGCCTTACCAAGGCCAGCGCCCGCATAGAACTGCTGGTAAAAGTAATAAACGACCCGGAATTGCTTAAGGAAAAACAAGACCTTATCAAAGACCTGCTTTTCCCGGATGAAGTGCTGCCCAAAGATGTTGAACGCAACCTGCTGGAAGAAAACCTGAAGGTGCTGGTCACAGAAGAAGGCGTAGCCATAATGCTTACGGAAAAACTGCTTTTTGAGCCAGGTTCCGCCATGCTCAGCCAAACGGCGCAAACCTTGCTGGAACAGGTGCTTGTCCTGCTGCTTTCCTGCAACACGGACGTCAATGTGTCTGGCTTCAGCGATGCGGAACATGATGTGCTGGAACAGGGCATGGACTATTATTCCCTTTCCGTTTTGCGCGGCAGAAGCGTGCTGGACTATTTTTTGGCCGGCCAAGTGCACCCGGACCGTTTTTCACTTGGCGGCTACGGCACGGACAGGCCCCTGAACACAGGCCCCAGCCCGGCGGATCACGCCCAAAACAGCCGGGTGGAGATTTTGCTGAAGACCACGCGCTGGGTGGGACAATATTAGGACTGCTTTTGCAGGTGCTGTCCAGCCGGCGCCCATTCGTTATAATTGTTGTGCGCGCCGGGTAATAATGCTAAAATTATCCGGCAAGATAAGGATGAACTGAAAATACGCCGCGCGGGCCTTGCCCCGGCATCTGGATAAAAGGAGCGGAACATGGCGGATGATGTTATAGATGTGCCGAAAAAAAAGAGCAAACTGCCCCTGATTATTGCGATCATACTGATCTTGCTTCTGCTTGGGGCAGGCGGCGGGGCGGTGTGGTACTTTTTTCTGGCCCCCAAGGCTGACGCGCCGGAAGGGCAAAAAGCGGTCAAAGTGGAACAAAAGCAAGGCGGCGAAGATGCCCCCACAGGCTTTGTGGTTGACCTGCCAACCTTTTTGGTAAACCTTTCAGACCCGTTGGGAAAACGCTTCATCAAGGTAAGCATGACGCTTGAAATGAGTTCGGAATCCGCCATACATGAAGTAAACTCCAGTATGCCCCGTATCCGTGACGCCATGATAATGCTGCTAAGCAGTAAAACCTATGCGGAATTAAGCCCGGTTGAAGGTAAAATTGTCCTGAAAAATGAAATTCTTGCGCGGCTTAACCAAATTTTGGGCGGGCCAAAGGTAAAGCGCATTTCTTTTACAGATTTTATAATTCAATAAGGCCGCCTCTATCTGATGCCTTAAGGAGTTTTGTATGACGGAACTGGATCAAGACGAACTTGCCGCCCAATGGGCCGCCACCCTGGAAGCGGAAGAAGGACAAAAGGCCGCGCCGAAAAAAAGCAAGGAAGAAGAATTGGCCGAAGAATGGGCCAAAGCCCTTGCGGCGGACGAGCAGGCCGACATAAAAAAGGAAAAAAGCCGTAACGCCCTGGCCGCTCAGGCCCGGGAAGCCAACTTCAAGGACCTTACGGATGAAGCCAAGGCCCCGCGGGATTCCGTGCGGCGTGAACTTGACTTCATTTTGGACATTCCGCTGGATGTTTCGGCGGAACTTGGCCGGGCCCGCCTTTTGATAAATGAACTGTTGCAGCTGGGCCAAGGATCCGTGGTGGAACTGAACAAGCTGGCGGGTGAACCGCTGGAAGTTTTTGTGAACGGCAAATTGATAGCGCGTGGCGAAGCCGTGGTAATTAACGAAAAATTCGGGGTGCGCCTTACAGATATCATAAGCCCCATTGAAAGGGTGAAGCAGCTTGGCTAGGCAACTTCACACCGGGCCAGTCCGGTCATTACCGGCGGCAGGCGCGGCCCTGCCCGCGCCTTGCCCACTGCCCGCGTCTTGCCCACTGCCGGCGGCGCACGGCCCGCGCAGGACATTTTTGCGCTTTGGCCCCGCCCGCCGTTGCGCGGCCCTGGCCTTGTGGCTTGGGCTTGCAACCTTTATGCCCGCTTACGGCATGCCCGGCATGGCTCGGGCGGCGGAAGGCCCGGCCTATTCCGGCGCTGCCGCGCCGTTGCCCGTGCCGCCCCGCGCCGTTCCGGCCCCCGGCATACCGCCCCAGATAGGGGCGCAAGCGCAGCAACCGGCAGGGACGTTCATGGCCCCGGCCGCCAGTCAGGGCGTGGCCCAAAATTCTGGTCAGGATATTTCTTCGGCGAATTACAGCCAAAACGCTTCAGACCTTGCCCCCGGCCGGGTGGATACCCCAACGGTGGAAAAGGCCCCCGCTTCCAGCCGCGCCAGTTCTTCCGCATATTCATGGGGCACCTATTTTTGGGGCGTGGGTCTGGTGTGTTTTTTGCTGGCCCTGCTTTGGCTGTTGCTGCATTTTTTGCGGCGGCGCGGCCTTGGCGGCATGGGGCGGCAAAACCTGCTTAACCTTGAAGCCCGCCTTAGCATGGGCAAAAACCAGCACCTTGTTGTGGTGAATTTTGCTGGTAAACGCCTGTTGCTTGGGGTGACGGAACATAATATCAGCGCGCTGGGCGAAGCCCCGGCGGAAAATTTTAGTGCGGGAACAAACCATGCCTGACCAGCCTGCTTCCGTATTTTCCCGGCTTGCCGCCGCTTTTGGGGGCGGCATTTCCGCGCCCCGCAAGCGCGGCTTGCCCCTGCGCGTTTTGCCCGCGGACAACAGACCTGTGAACAACAGACCTGTGAACAACCGGCCAGCGCGCGATTGGCTTGCCAGCGTTTTGCCTGTGCGCGGCTTGCCCCTGCTTTGCCTGTTCGGCCTTGCCTTTTGCGGCCTGGCCTTTTTAGGGATGCCGGATCTGGCCCGGGCGGCGCAAGATGTCAGCATGCCCTCGCTGCAACTTTCCATGGGGGATGGCACGGAACCGGAAAAGGTTTCCCTGTTGCTGGAAATTCTTTTTCTGCTTACCGTGCTTTCCTTGGCCCCGGCCATTATTTTGATGTCCACCAGCTTTACGCGCATTATCATTGTGTTCCACTTTGTGCGCCAGGCCCTTGGGGTGCAGCAGGTGCCGCCCAACCAGGTGCTGGCCGCGTTGGCCATTTTTATGACCGTGGCCATTATGATGCCCGTGGGGCTGCGCGTGAATGAACAGGCCCTGCAACCTTATCTTGATGAAAAAATAACCCTTACAGAGGCCATAAAGCAGGCGGAAAGCCCCATACGGGAATTTCTTTTCAAACACACGCGGGAAAAGGATCTTTCCATCTTTTATTCCATAACCAAGATGGAACGCCCCAAAACCCGCGATGAAGTGCCCACCAGCATGCTGGTTTGCGGCTTCATGATAAGCGAGCTTAAAACGGCTTTTACCATAGGCTTTTTGATTTACATACCATTTTTGGTGCTGGACATGGTTATTTCCAGCATACTGCTGGCAATGGGCATGATGATGCTGCCGCCCATGATGGTTTCCATGCCGTTCAAATTATTGCTTTTTGTAATGGTGGATGGGTGGAACTTGTTGGTAGGGACATTGGTGAACAGCTTTGCCTGACGACACTAGAGTGGTTTACGCTTGAAATAGTCGCTTAACGGCGAGCAAAGCTCGCCTACGACTATTCCGCAGCAAGGATTTGAAGACAAATCCTTGCTGAGCAATTCACTCATTTCAATCGTAAATTGCTCTATCTAGAACTTGCGACAGGGTGGGCACATGACGCCGGATGATGTAATAGGTTTTGCGCGCCAGGCCATAGAACTGGCCCTTTCAGTCTCTTTGCCCATGCTTGGCGTGGGGCTGGTGGTTGGCCTTGCGGTAAGCATAATTCAGGCTGCCACGCAAATTCAGGAAACAACGCTTTCTTTTATTCCCAAAATTGTTTCCATGTTTTTGGCCCTGCTTTTTGCCTTCCCATGGATAATGGACAAGGTTATTACCTTCACGCGCAATGTATTTTTGGATATTCCAAAATATTTGAATTAAATAAAAGCGATTACACAGTCGCGCAGTTGTCTTGAAACTCCAGCCGGATGGGCTGGCGGTTCACAAAAACCAGGCTGGACGTGTAGCCGAAGGATCTGGCGTAGGCTTCCAGCTGGTCAAAGGCAAAGGCCACGTCTTCGGTGTTGTGGGCGTCGGATGAAAGGACAACGGGCAGGCCCAAGGCGGCGGCGGCGCGCATTATTTCCGGGCCGGGGTAAATTTCCCGGCAGGGCTTGCGCAGCCCGGCGGAAGATATTTCCAGGGCGGTGTTGCTGGCCTTCATGGCTTCAAGCGCGGCCCGCACCCGGTTTTGCGCGGCGCTTTGCCCCAGCCAGCGGGTAAAAACTTCCCGGCTGAAAATTTTGATCAGGTCAGGGTGGGCCGCTATGTTAAAAAGCCCGGTGGCGCACATGGTGGCCATGTCCTGATAATATTTGTCATAAATGGCGAAGCATTCGCTTTCACTACGGCCCTGCCAGTCTTCCGGCGCAAAATCAAACCCCCATACCTGCTGAAAGTGCAGCCCGCCTATAACGTAGTCAAAAGGGTAGGCGTTGCAAAGTTCACGCGCGAATGCCAGCTCCGCCGGGAAAAAGTCCAGTTCCATGCCCAGCAGGGGGGTGGGCGCTTCCGCCTTTTGGGGCCGGGCGGCCTTCAGGGCCAGCACTTCACGCACATAGGCCGCAAAACCGGGGGCCAGCTTTTCCTGATAATCTTCCGGGTAGCTGTAGCCGGCCGGGCGGGGGGAATGTTCAGAAAAACCAAAAAATTTCAGGCCTTTTTTTTGGGCGGCCGCAAACATTTCCGCCACGCTGTTTTTGGCGTGCGAATGGCTGGTGTGGGTGTGTAAATCTGCTTGCAGCATGGTACTTCAGCTTTTTATTTGAGACTATTGCACAATGAGAATTTTTGTTCTTTTACAAGGAGTGCCCCTTATCGCATAGGGCGTGCGGAGGGAGTATATTCAAACAGATATGACCTTCGCGCGGGACGAAGCACGACGCAGTAAAAGGGCAAAAAGGCCATTGTGCAATAGTCTCATTTGGGGTTGCTTCTTATAACCTTGAAAGCCTCTTCAACAACTGCGCGTATCATTTCTTTTTTTACCGGGTCGCGCAAAACTATGGTGCCAAGCTGGGCGTAGCGGGCGGGCAGGCGGTTCAGCGCGTAGGCGTAAATATCGTAAAGTTCTTCCTCGCTATAGGCAACTTCGCCGTTTTCTTGAGAAATGATGCTGTTCATCTCTTCAATTACGCGCACCTCGTTACGGTTTCTTACGCTGTAAAGGTTTACGCCCTGAAGCTGGTAATTTTGCCATTCCGGTTTCATATGTGCTCCTGCGGGGGTTCTTGTTTTACTTGGGCTTTTCCGCTATAGATCTGAAGGAAAGACGCATCGCGAAATATCGCGGTGTTTTCGCGGACAAAGGGCCTTGCCGGCCCAGTGGCGTGTCCGGGCGGCCCCGTGGCTGGACCCCTGGATGGCCTCTGGCGGATGGCTTCTGGCGGGTGGCAGAACCCCTTCGCCCGCGCAAGCGCCGCGCAAACCTGAATGAGTATATGGAAGTTTTAAATAAAATACAAGAAAGACGTATGGTGCTGGCCGCATCTGTTTCCATTGTGGTCATAGGCATCAGCCTGATTTTGTTCACATGGCAAATTTTGCGCCGTCAGGATGAAGCGGCGGAACAGCATTTGCTGCTAAGCGCAAAATCGGTCTTTGATACGCTTGAAAGCGTGCTGCGCCGCAACCGCCGCCATACGGAAGACAGCAGTTTTGTGCCGCAAATTCAAAATATATTCAAAGAACTTGAAGCCAGCGGCGATGTGGTGTTTGTGGGCCTTATCGCCCCGCACGGCGGCAGCATGGTGCTGGCCGCGTCCGGCGGCATGGGCGATATTCACCTGCCCCCGGACGCTTTGAAGCAGCTTGTCACCAAAAATGAATGGTCTGGCCGCTTGCGCCAGGGCGGGCGGGATCTTTTTATCTATTCCCGTCAGGTTTACTGGCGCGGCCGCATGGGGGATGAAGGGCACATGCGGGGCGAAGGGCATATGCGGGGCCGGGCCATGCCGCAGGAAGGCATTGGCCGGCCGGAAGGCGGCCCGGCGCCAAACGGCGGGCCGGGGCCCAATGAAAGCTCGGGGCGAAACGGCAACCCGGCAGAAGGCGGCGCGCCTGCCCCAAATGGCGGCGGCCCCGGCAACCCGAGTGGCGCATTTCAAGATGCCGGGCCGTTGCGTCAGGCCTTGCCGCGCATGCCGTCCTTTGGCAACCGCCTGCCGCCCTGGGGGAATTGGGGGCGTGACGGGCTGGAAAGGCCGGGGGCGGAACTGAACAACCTGGTGGAACTGCCGGTTTTTCTGGTGGTGGGCATCAATGTGGAAAAGCATCAGGCTGTGTATAACGGCGTGAAAAAAAACGCTATTTTCCAGACTGTCTATATTTTGCTGGCGGCCATTTTCATTTGGGGGCTTTCCATAAGTTTCATAGCGCGGCGCGACCTTGCGGGCAAGGCGGCGGAACTGGAACGCTTTCAGGCCGGGCTGCTGGACAACCTGCCGGACGGCCTGCTGGCGGTTGACCATGAAGGCATGATCTATTCCGCCAACCCCGTGGTGCATACCATATTGAACGTGCCGCCGGGCGGGCTGGTGGGGCGGCCGGTTACCGCGTTGCCCCCGGCCCTGCAAGAACTTGTTCCGGCCCAGGAAGACATGAAGGCCCTGCCTTTGCGGCGCAAGTTGCCCTTTGGCGCGGCGCAGCTGGAAATTATTTGTTCTTCCTTCAAAGAAAAGGCGGATGACCTTTCCCTGTTGCTGATTATCCGCGACCGCACCAAGGAACACAATTTGGAAAAAAGCCTGGCAGAGGCGGAAAAGCTGGCTGCCGTAGGCACGCTGGCCGCCGGTGTGGCGCATGAAATACGCAACCCGCTAAGCGCCTTGCGCGGTTTTGCGCAGTATTTCGCCAAAAAGCTGGCCGGGCAAAAACCGGAAGAAACCTACGCCCAAAGCATGGTGAAAGAGGCGGACCGCCTGAACCAGGTCATTACAGACCTGCTTTACCTTTCCCATTCCAAAAAGCTTGATCTGCGCCGTCTTGACCTGGCCTCGCTGGTTTCGGATCTGGCCGGGTTGCTGCAACTTGACCTGGCCGCGCAAAAAATTGAACTGCGGCTTGATTTGCGCTGTTCCAGCATGGTAGGGGATGAAAAATCGCTGAAGCAGAGCCTGCTGAACCTGCTGCTGAATAGTCAGGACGCGTTGGGGCAAGACGCTTTGTGGCAAGACGCGTTGGGGCAGGACTCTTTGGGGCAGAATGCGTCAGAACAGGGCGCTCCGGGGCAGGACGGCCCGGCAAAGAACGCGCCGGGCGGGGCCAGGGCGGAAGGGCGGGCCATAACCGTGCGCAGTTATGAGGACAACGGCGGCATTTGCCTTGAAGTGGAAGACAACGGCCCCGGCATGACCCAGGCGCATATCAAGCAGGCCTTTGAACCGTTTTTCACCACTAAAGACAAGGGCACCGGGCTTGGTCTGGCCCTGGTATACAAAACCATGCGCGAGCACGGCGGAAGTTGTGAGATAATTTCGCCGCCGGTTCATGCCTGGGGGCAAAATGTCGGGCAAGCGCCTGAAGGTGCGAGGCAAGTCGGGCCGGGACAAGTCGGGCCGGGACAATCCGGGCCGGTGCAAGCCGGGGCGCGGGGGCGCGGCCTGTGCGTGCGGCTGTGGTTTCCCCTGTTGCAAGAAAATGATGAAGCTGATGCGGGAATTGTGTAATTTTCACCCCAATATAATTTATTTCAGGCGTGGCGCCATTCCGGCGTAGCGCGGGCAAGGCCTTATTCCGCCAAGGATTTACAGAATGAAAAAGTTATTGGTAATAGACGATGAACCGGCCCACCGCATGATGGTGCGGGCTGTTATGGAAGATGCGGGATGGGAAGTTACAGAGGCGGAATCCGGCCTGGTCGGGCTGGAACTGTTCAAGGCTGACCCCTTCATGGCAGATGTGGCCCTGCTGGACATGCGCATGCCCGGCATGGACGGCACCGCCGCGCTGGCCGCCCTGCACGAGGTGCGGCCCTCTTTGCCGGTAATCATGTTCACGGCCTTTGGCACGGTTGGTTCCGCTGTAGAGGCCATGAAGCGCGGGGCCTTTGACTACCTTACCAAACCGGCGGACAACGACGAACTGGTGGCCGTTTTGGAAAAAGGTTATGAATACGCCACCTTGCTTAATGAAAATGAACGCTTGCGCCACGAGCTTGCCGGGTCTGACGCGCTTGCCAACCTGGTCGGGCAGGGCGAGGCCATGCGCCGCTTGCACGAATTTATTCTTCAGGCCGGGCCAAGCGAGGCCACCGTGCTTATTCTTGGGGAATCCGGCACGGGCAAGGAACTGATCGCGGAAGCCCTGCACAAGGCCGGGCCGCGCTGCAACAAGCCGCTGGTCAAGGTAAACTGCGCCGCCCTGCCGGGGCATCTGCTGGAAAGCGAACTTTTTGGCTATGCGCGGGGGGCCTTTACCGGCGCGGTCAGGGACAAGCCCGGCCGCTTCCAGCTGGCGGAAGGCGGCACGCTGTTTTTGGATGAAGTGGGCGAATTGCCGCTGGAATTGCAGGCCAAGCTGTTGCGCGCCCTGCAAGAAAGGGTGGTGGAGCCGCTGGGTTCCATACGCCCGGTGCCGGTGGATGTGCGCATACTTTGCGCCACCAATGCGGATTTGCGCCAGGCCGTGGCCGCCGGGCGCTTTCGTGAAGACCTGTTTTTCCGCCTGAACGTGCTGGAAGTTGTGGCCCCGCCCCTGCGTGACCGGCTGGAAGACCTGCCCTTGCTGGTAAGCCGCCTTTTGCACCGCCTGAATATAAAAAACCGCAAAAGCGCGCAAAACGTGTCCCCGGAATTTTTGGCCCGCCTAAGCCGCTATTCTTGGCCGGGCAACGTGCGGGAACTGGAAAACATTCTGGAAAGGGCGCTTATCTTGAGCCGGTCAGACATCCTTTCACCAGACGCCCTGCCGGACTACCTGCTGCGGGAAGGGGCCGCAGCGTCCGGCGTAAGCGCGGGCGCGGCCTTTGGCGGCGCTTCCGCCCTTTCGCCTTCTGCTTCCGGCCCGGCCGGGGGCCCGGCTGGCGGCATGTCTGGAGGAATATCTGGCGGCCCGGCTTTTGGCGGCCCGGGCGCTTCTTTTCCCGCCGGTTCTGTCCCGCCATCATATGCCCCGGCCTCATATGCCACGCCCGGCGGGCATGCGGCCCACAGCGGGGAGGGGGATCTTTCTCCCCTTGAAGAGGCGGAACTTTCCGCCCTGCAAGAGGCCCTGAAGGCCAACAACGGGCACCGGGAACGCACGGCGGATTCTCTTGGACTTTCCCGCCGCGCCTTGCAGTACAAGCTGAAAAAATTCGGCCTGAACCGGAGAGGCTAGGGCGTGGCAGGCGCGCGGAAGGCGGTAATCCGGCGTGCGGAAAGCGTTAATCCGGCGCGGGCGCGGAATTGGCAGGGCGCTGAAGGGGCACGGGCATGGCAAAAAAAATAAAGGCCAGAGAATTGCTGTTCCAGCAGGGGCAGGCGGAAAGCCCGGAACAGGCAGAGCGCCTGATCATGGCCGGGCTGGTCTATTATGACGCGGAAAGCGGCCCCGTGCGCGTGAACAAGCCCGGTGACCAGCTGCTGCCGGAAACCCGGCTGGAAATAAGGGGGCGGGAACGGTTTGTCAGCCGTGGGGCTTACAAATTGCTTACCGCCATAGAATATTTCAAGCTGGACTTCAGCGGGGCCGTGGCGCTGGACGCGGGCGCTTCCACCGGCGGTTTTGTGGACTGCCTGCTGCAACACGGGGCTGTCCGGGTGTATGCGGTGGATGTAGGGCACGGCCAATTGCATGAAAAAATGCAGGCGGATCCACGGGTGGTGAACATGGAACGCACCAATCTGCGCCTGGCCGGGCCGGACTTGTTGCCGGAAAAGGTGGACGTGATAACGGCGGATGTCTCCTTCATTTCTCTTACCGCCATTTTGCCGCCCTGCCTGCAATGCCTGAAGCCGGGCGGGCGGGTGCTGGCCCTTATAAAACCGCAATTTGAACTGGGCTTTGCCAAAACCGTGCGCGGCGTGGTGCAAACGGAAGAAGCCCGTCAGGCGGCCATAGACAAAGTTTTGTCCGCCGCCGCCCCCCTTGGCCTGAAGCTGGTTGGCATGGTGCCTTCCGCCATAAAAGGCCCGAAAGGGAACCAGGAATATATGGCCTACTGGGAATATTGCCCGGAATAGAGCAATTTACGATTGAAATGAGTGAATTGCTCGGCAAGGATTTGTCTTCAAATCCTTGCCGCGAAATAGTCGTAGGCGAGCTTTGCTCGCCGTTAAGCGACGATTTCAAGCGTAAACCACTCTAGAGCGCTGCGGGGCTGGAACATTTTGCCTGTGCCCTTGGAGAGCAATTTGTGATTGAAATTAGTGAATTGCCTTAAAGAAGCCTGTTGCTCCGCGGCGTTTTTTCGCCTGCCGGCAACGGGGATGAAAGGAGAAACCTGTGTCTGGAAGAATGAAAATTTTGCTGAGCTGCCTGTTTGCTTTGTCCGTTGCCATACCGGCCTTCGCGGCGGGCAACCTTGAACGTATTCGCGGCACCTGGGATTGTAACGGGGAAGAAAGCCTGAAGCTGAACCCGGACGTAAGCAACAGCCTGAAAGAACCGGAAGCCCGGCGGCAAGCCCTGCTGTTGTTTGAAAGCATCAGCTTCAAGGTGGATGCGGAAAAGAACAAGCTTGCCATGTCTGTGGGGGATGAACAAAAAATCAATCACTTCATGGTAAATTCTGATGATGGAAAATTTTTGGTCATTACCACAAGCGATGAAGAAAAAATAAATTTTGAATTTAAAGACGACAATACGCTTATAAGCCACGGCGCGGAAATGCGCATGCTCTTCAAGCGCCGCCAGGCCGCCTTGCCCGGCCCGCTTGTTCCGGCTGGCCCGGCGGATCAGGCTGGCCCGGCTGCTACGGACGCCCCGGCGGATCAGGCTGGCCCGGCTGCTACGGACGCCCCGGCGGGTCAGGCTGGCCCGGTTGTTCCGGCTAATCAGGTTGCCCCGGCCAGCAAGACCGGACAGGCGGACACGCCTGCCCAGACTAATCAGAGTGCCCAGAATGATCAGGTTGTCCAGAATAATCAGGCTGGCCCGAGCAATCAGGCTGGGCAGTCCGGCGCGGGTGCGGCGGCGGATTCCAAGGGTGAGGATGCCACACAGGCGGGCGCTGTCGTCCCGGCTGACAAGACCGCCCCGGCTGACGAAACTGGCCCGACCGGCCAGACCGGCAAAGCTGATAAAACCGACAAGGGCGGCAAAAGCGGCAAGCCTGACAAGGGCGGCAAAACGGACAAAACCGGCAAGGTTGTCAAGGAAGGCGCGGCGCCGGTCAAAAAGTAACCGGCGTTTGGCGCGGCATGGGGCCAAACGGGCTGCCTGAAAAAATGGTTGCCTGAAAAAATGGCTGCCTAAAAAAATGGCTGCCGGAAAAAATGGCTGCCGAAAAAGCGGTTACGGGCAGCGCCCTTGCTTGCCGTACGGTTTACGGTCAATTATCGAAGCACTTACGGTTTGCGCGGGCGCGGTTCAAAGCCGCTTTACGGCGCGACTGTTGCCAAAGCCCTCTTTGACGAGACAGCCTGCCTTGCGGCTTGGCCTAGCTCGCGCCCTTGGCTACCTTGCACCCTTGCCTACCTTGTGCCCTTGCCTACCGCCAGCGGCGTTTCTGCACCTTGTCCAGTATTTCCTTGTCCGCCCGGTAGGGGTTGCGCTGCATGGTATTATGGGCTTCCAAATCCGGTTCCAGCCCCGGCAGGGCGCAGCCGTGGGCCTTGCAGGCGTAGCGGCTAAGGTATTCCAAAGAAAGCACATCTTCCACATTGTAGGCCAGCAGGGTTTCCAGGGCGCGTTCATTGTTGCTGCGCTTAAATTCCTGCCACAGCAGCACGGCGGTCATGCCGTCCACCCCGTCGGCCCCTTCCAGCCCGCTACGGTTCAGGCCCAGGGTTTTTTCCACGGCCTTCAGGCCCCCGCGCAGGTTCAGGGCGCGGAATACCGGCAAAAGGTCAAGGTGGGCCATGTTCAATTCAATGTTCAGGGCGCGGCGCAAAAAGGGCGCGTCAAAGGCCGCGCCGTTCCAGGTGACCAGCAGGGCGTAGGCCTCTATGTCTTTGGCAAAATCTTCAAGGTTGCGGCCATACACGTAACAGCGCACGCTGCCGCCATCATAAAGCGCAATGCTGGTAATGTGGTCGCGCCCCTTGCCAAGGCCGGTGGTTTCAATATCCACATAGGCGGCGGAATGCGCGAAGTGCGGGTAAAGCCGCCAGGCCTCGGCGCCGCAAAGGCGCTGGCTGAACCACAGGGCGTCGCCGTCTTCCAGCCGTTTTTGCGCTTCTTCCAGCCCAAGGGCAAGCAGGCCGTGGTTCACCCCGGAAAAAGAGGCGGTATTGCAGGCTTTGTAGGCATCATCCCAGTTGACAATGCCCGCATCATTCATTTTTTTTTGCATGGCGCGGCCTATGCCGGGCAAATGCAGGAAGGTTTCAGTAAGCATTCCAGGGCCTTGTACAATGATTTTTTATAATGCTTCCGCTACAATATTTCCGCGCCGTCTTCCGTAACCAGAACCATGTATTCCCAGCGTATGCCGCCCCATTCCGGGTAGTAAAGGCCGGGTTCAACCGTTACCACCATGCCGGGTTGCAGGGCTATGGAACTTTTGGAGTTCAGGCTTGGCCCCTCATGGGTTTGCAGGCCTATGCCGTGGCCCAGGCTATGGGTAAAGTGTTTGGCAACGCCCTGCTCTTCAAAATAGTTCCAGGCGGTCTTGAAGATGTCGCTGCACAGCACGCCGGGGCGTATGGCCGCAATGGCCCGTTTTTGGGCCTCGCGCGTTTGTTCCAGCGCCTTCATAAAGCGCGGGGCGGGGCTGTCGCCCACCCAAAAGGTGCGGGTCTGGTCGGAACAGTAGTCGTTCAGGCGGCAGCCGGTATCCACCAGCACGCAGCAATTTTCATCCACACGGGTTTCCCCCGGCACCGCGTGGGGCAGGGCCGCGTTGGGGCCAATGCCCACAATGCTGGGGAAAGAAAGTTCCTCTGCCCCGTTGTTGCGGAAAAATTGCTCAATATCCCAGGCTATCTGTTTTTCCGCGCGGCCCGTGGCCAGCACGCCGGGCAACCATTGCATCAGCTTGTGGTTAAGGGAACAGGCCGCGCGCAGGCGGGCTATTTCTTCCGCATCTTTTATGGCGCGCAGCTTTTCCACCAGGCCATCGGCGCGGCGCATTTCCAGCCCCGGAGAAAGTTTTTCATAAAAGGCCAGGTTTATGGAAAGCGCCTCAAACCCCAGCGGGCCGGTCAGGATGCCGCGCAACAGGGAATTTATTTGCACAGCCGGTTCCCCGGCATAGATAAAAATTTGATCTTCCGGCCAAAAGCGCCGGGCCGCGTCAAGATACCGGGCATCTGTGCACAGGCGGTCTTTGCCGTCCGCCATAAGCAGAAGGCAGCCGGAACTTTCATTGCTTTGGTGGTCTTTCAGCTCAAAGCCGCTTAAATAATAGCGGTTGGCGTCAAGGGTAAGCAGCATGGCCCCAAGGCCCTGCCTGTGCATGGCTTCTCTGGCCCTTTCCCGCCGCGCCGCGTAAACTTGCTGGTTCATTAAATCTTTCCCTCGGATTTTTATAGGTAACTTAGCGAAAATATTTTAACCACATTGGGCGCGTTTGTCCATGCTCATTTCTTTTACTTGTCTTTGCCCGGACAAGGTCTTATAATACTACCATCAAGTAGGTATTATTTTTCTAACCAGCGAGAATCACATGCCGGAATTGCCGGAGGTTGAAACAATTGCCCGCACCCTGGCCCCTCAGGTGCAAGACAAATATATTTTGCGCTGCAACGTGCTAAGCCCCAAGGCCATGCAGGCCGGGGCGGAACTGCTGCCCGCGCTTGCCGGGGCCAAAATTGCCGGGGTGCGCCGCCGGGCCAAGCTTTTGTTGCTTGACCTTGCCGCGCCGTCGCAGCCGTTGCTTGCGGGCTTCCACCTGAAAATGACGGGTAAGCTTTTTGTGCACCCGGCGGGCACCGAGCCGCACAAGCACAGCAAGCTGATTTTTGAGCTGGGCAGCGCCCCTGCCGGGGAAGCGGACAGCCTGATGTTTTTTGACGATATGCGCACCTTTGGCTATTGCCGCCTGATGCGGCCGGAAGGCGTGAAAGACTGGCCTTTCTGGAACAAGTTGGGCATAGAGCCGCTGCTAAGCACGCCGGAAGAAATAGCGCTGGCCCTGCAAAACCGCGCTTCCAAAACCCGCATAAAAGCGGCCCTGCTTGACCAGGAACGAGTGGTGGGCATAGGCAACATTTATGCGGATGAAGCCCTTTTCAGGGCCGGTATAAGGCCGGATGCCCCGCTGAAGGACATAAGCTTCGCCCGGCTTGTAAACCTTGGGCGCAACCTGCAAGAAATTTTGCAGGAAGCCATAGCGGCTTGCGGCAGTTCCATAAGGGACTACCGCGACGCGCAAGGCAATGCCGGGGCTTTTCAGAACAATTTTCGGGTGTACGGGCGCGGCGGGCAGCCCTGCAAAACCTGCCGGGCCACGCTAAGCTCCGCAAGGGTTGCCGGGCGGGGCACGGTTTTTTGTGAACATTGCCAAAAGGCGTAGAAGCGGGCAAATTTGCGGCATAACGCCGGAACAAACGGTTTAAAACCGGTCAAGAGAGATATGAGCAAAACTAACCAGCCGGCCAGGCAAGGCCAGAACCCCGGCGGAACAGGCGCTGTTCCCGCAGCAGTCAAGCCGGCGGAACGCGGGCCAAAACGCATTTGCATTTTGCTGCCGCGCTTTTCCAATTACGGCGGGGCGGAACAGTTTGGGGTGCGCCTGGCTACGTCTTTGGCCGAACGCGGCTATGCGGTGGATTTTATTTGTTCCCGCCGTGAAATACCCGCCCCTGCGGGGGTGAAGGTAATAGTTACCGGCAGGCCGGGCGGGCCGCTTTTTTTGAAAAACCTGTGGTTTTGCCTGCAAGCGGAAAAGTTGCGCAAGCAGGGGCAATATGATTGCGTGGTAAGCCTTGGCAAAAGCCTGAATCAGGATATCTTGCGCGTGGGGGGCGGCCCCTTGCGCACGTTTTGGAAGCTTTCTTCCGCTTCCTACCCCAAAGGCCTTTCGCGTATGTGGAAGGGGCTGCGCCGCCGCCTGGCCCCCAACAACCGGCTGACGCTTTTTTTGGAAAAACGCCAGTACAGCGGCAATACCCGCATCATAGCGGTTTCCCACCTGGTGCGCGACTGGATTGTGGAAGACCACCCCAACCTTGCCGCCAAAGACATAGACCTGGTTTACAACAAGCCGGACCTGGAACGCTACCACGCGCCCCTTCCGGCGGAAAGACTGGGCGCCCGGGTATTTTTCAACATGCCGGAAGATGCCTTTGTAATAGGCACGGCCAGCAGCAACTTCCGCCTTAAAGGTGTGGAAACGCTGGTGCGCGCCTTGCCCATGTTGCCGGAAAATTACCGGCTGTATGTGGCCGGCGGCCGCAACCACGGTGAATATGATGAACTTGCCAAAAGGCTGGGCGTGTTTGACCGGGTATGTTTTTTGGGTGTGGTTGACCGCATGGCGGAATTTTATCATGCCCTTGACCTGTTTGCCCTGCCGACTTTTTATGACGCCTGTTCCAACGCGGTGCTGGAAGCCCTGGCAAGCGGGTTGCCGGTGTTAAGCAGCAAGACAAACGGTTCCGCCTTTTTTCTGAAAAGCCAGCAAGTGCTTGAAAATACAGATGACCCGCAAGAAGTGGCGGAAAAGATTCTGCGCTTGGGCAAAAAGTCCCCGCAGGGGCAATTCAAATGGCCCGCCAACCTGCAAACCGGGGTTGACGGGGCCATTGCGGTAATTGAAGATTTTTTGAGCAAAAAAGAAAGGAAAAAATAACCCTTTCCAAGATAAAAGTTCTTTGCCCCGACAAACCCTGCCGGGGTTTTCAAAGCGCGCCTTCTACGGATTGGCCTTTTGGCCGCCCAAGGCAACCAGGCGCTTGATTCCGCCCACGACAAAGGCCAGCGCGGCCCCGGCCAGCACGCCGAATATGGCCCCGGCCAAAAATTCCCAAACCCCGGCCCAGGGCAGGGTTGCCAAAAAGTCTGTAACATAATGGTAGGGCGGTATGCCGTGGGCCAAAATGCCGCCGCCCACGGTAAACATGGCAATGGTGCCCACCACGCCCAAAAGGCGCATGATTTTTGGCGAGGCCTCCACCAGGGCATGCCCCACGCGGTGCCCGTAAGGCCGCCCGGCCTCATGCTTGCGCAGCAGGTAGGCCCCGGCGTCATCCATCTTCACAATGCAGGCCACCAGGCCGTAAACGCCCACAGTCATCAAAATGCCAATAAAGCACAGCACGGCGGCGCGTACGGCAAAGGGGCTGTCCGGCGGCACCGTGCCCAAAGAAATGACCACAATTTCGGCAGAAAGCACAAAGTCCGTGCGCACAGCGCCTTTTACGCGCTGGCGTTCAAATTCCGCCACATCCGCCACATTCAGGCATTCTTCCGCGGCGATGGGGGCGGCATTTTCTGTTTTACCCGTTGTTTCATTGGCCGTTTCAGGCACGTTTTCAACATCGGTTATGGCGCAATGCTTGTCCTTGCGGTGTAAAAAGCGGTGCAAAAGCTTTTCTGCCCCTTCATAGCAAAGGTATGAGCCGCCCAGCATAAGCAGGGGCGTTATAAGCGCCGGGGCAAAGGCGCTGATCAAAAGCGCGGCCGGTATCAGAATGGCCTTGTTCAGCAGCGAACCTTTGGCCACGGCCCATACCACGGGTATTTCCCGCTCAGAAGCCACACCGGCTACCTGCTGGGCGTTCAGGGCCAGATCATCACCCAGCACCCCGGCGGTTTTTTTGGCCGCCAGCTTGGTCATAAGGGCAATATCATCCAAAACAGTGGCAATGTCATCCAACAAGGCCAAAAGACCTACTCCGGCCATAGTCCTTCCTTTATAGTGGTTTACGCTTGAAATAGTCGCTTAACGGCGAGCAAAGCTCGCCTACGACTATTTCGCGGCAAGGATTTGAAGACAAATCCTTGCTGAGCAATTCACTCATTTCAATCGTAAAATTGCTCTAGAAACAGGGTTGCAATTAAAATTCCAATAAAGCCCGGCCCCGGCAAACAGGGGGGCTCCATTCATAACAGGGCCCCTGCACCCCCGCCAAAGGGGGTAACCCTCTTTGGAAAACCTGATACCGGGGATCAGGAAGGGTGGTCTGGGGGGAAACCTCAAGGGCTTCAAGCCCTTGGGGTTTCCCCCCAGATTGCGCGTTATATCCGAATGCTGTCGCGTATATCTTCCAGGCGGTTTTTCACAAACATCAGGTAAGATATGATCAGTTCGCCGGAATTGAAGGTGCTGGTTATGTACAGCGGGTCATATTCCGCTATCAGGTCAAGGTAATGCAGCACAACCTGCATGTTTTCCTCGTTATTTTTGCCGCACACTTCCGGGTAGAGGGTATACAGGGCTTTTACATAGTCGCGCACCACCAGGGCCACGCCCTGCGCTTCATAGATGCGGTTGTCCAGCGTGTAGAAGGGCAGGGTTTGGCTTTGCTGCAACTGCCCAAGGGCGTAGCCAAGCACGTTGTCGCCAAGCACCAGGCCGAAGGCGGAATAAATGTCGTCTGACCGGCAATTGTAGGTGCTTTTGCCGGTATCCAGGTCTTTTTTATAGCTTTCCAGCAGCTTCAGGCCGGATTCATACGAGCCTTCCGCCGAGGGGAACCAGAACTTTTGCGGGTTTATGGAAAAATGGTTCATGCGGGCCTTGTGCAGGTCTTCGCTTTCCCGGTCATTGCTGCCCAGTTTGGCTATGACCATGGAATAATGATCCAGCATGGCCTTGGTGGCTATGTAAACGCCAAACTGGCGGTAGGCCCGGTTATCCAGCACATATTTGTTGAAGATGATGTCGTTGGCGCTCCACCCGAAGGTGGAATCAAGCTCACGCCGCATCTGGAAGGTAATGGCGTCCAGCAAGGCCTTGCCTTTGGCGTTTTCCCGCTGTTCCGGGGCTATTTTTTCACCGCCCAGGCGGGTTTTTTCTTCAGAAAAGGACTCTGCCGCCGGGAAGGAAGCTGGAAAGACAACCTTGTCCACCAGGGCGTAAAGGCGCTGGCTGCCCCAAATTACCAGAAGAATGCCCACAAATATAACGGCCTGAATCAAAAGGACTTTACCTAGGCGCTTGAAGTTTTCCGCGTTGAAAATAAGCATGGGGGTTGGCTCCGTCTTATGGTGAAAAAATGCTGTTTTACAGAAAAACATATTTCGGGGTGTATGTCCAGAGTAATGGCGCAGTATTCCATCGATTGTATGGCTGTTATGCTCGGGCTTTGTTATGGTATCAACAGGTGATAAAATACCTTGAAAAGACTTTGGTTGTGAATCATAATGCAATACCTGTATCGGAAGAAATGCACATTATTGTATTAATCGCGCCGAAATGTTTAAGTATTTTTGCAAAGTGTAGATATTGGTTTCAGCTTGTTGTTTATGATAGCGAATTTAAAGATAAGCGAGTAAAAAACATGTTTACTGACGCGATAGGTATAACCACAATGGACTGGCTGAACATGTTGGGGACGCCTGCTATTTTCGGGCAGAGTGAAATTACAGTATTGCGCAAATGGTTGTGGTTCAAGGGTTCAGCAACCTGCGCGGAAGTTGGCAAGGCTTATTCGGAACATCCTTCTACCTATATCCAGCCAATGGTGGCATTGGCCAAGCGCGTTGTCAAACACACAAAATGTAAAGCGCCGTTGCGTGAAAACGGCAGCGGCAAGACCGCCTGGTGGAATATTCCTTTTACCGGCACATACCTTGATAACGGCAACTTTCAGTGGACAATAAGGCCGGAGCTGCTGCAAGCGTTGCTGGATGCGGGTATTTCAAAAATGGAGCCGCCTGATCTGCCCCTGATTACAGCTAGTTATGCATATACGAAAGAAAGCTTTCTTGCGGATGTGTACATGCCTGAAGCTGAATATGACTCTCTTGTTTCTCTTCTACAGCATAAAAAGAATGTTATCTTGCAGGGCGCGCCAGGCGTTGGCAAAACGTTTGCCGCCAAGCGCCTGGCGTATTCCATGCTTGGCGAAAAACGTGAGGCGAACATTAAATGCATTCAATTTCACCAGAGCTATTCATATGAAGATTTTGTTATGGGGTATAAACCGGTGGATTCCGGCTTTGCTTTGCAGCCTGGTATATTTTATAATTTTTGCCGGCAAGCAACGGATAGCCCCAAAGAAAATTTCTTTTTCATAATTGATGAGATTAACCGTGGCAACCTCAGCAAGATATTTGGAGAACTGCTGATGCTGATTGAAAAGGATTATCGCGGCACTAAAATAACCTTGTCTTCCAATGCGGAAGAATTTTCCGTGCCGGAAAATCTTTATATAATAGGGACGATGAATACGGCTGACAGAAGCCTTGCCATGATAGATTATGCCCTGCGCCGAAGGTTCAGCTTTTTTAGCATGCGCCCGGCATTTCATACCGATCAGTTTGTTTTGTACCAGCAAAAATTGAAGAGTAACCATTTTGATTCGCTGATTGCGCTTGTTACGCAGATGAATACAGAAATTCGGGCTGATGCCGCGTTGGGAGAAGGTTTTTGTATTGGACACAGCTATTTTTGTGAGCAAAAAAAATGCAATGCAGACTGGCTTGATGGCGTCATCAGGTACGATCTTATGCCAATGCTGAATGAATATTGGTTTGACAATGCTGACAAGGCTCAGGAATGGATAGGCAAATTGCTGAATGTTACCCATGAATAAAAAAGAAATTATTGTTTCCAATATATACTATATGCTTGCATACGCCTATGCTAACCTGCAGCACAAAGGATACAAGGATATTGCAACAGAGAAGTTTGAAAATGCCCTGGATTTGTTGGCGGCCATACTTGCCAGGGGCATGACCCTGCAACTTAAGCAGGGCCTGGGCAAACAGTATATGGAACTTGATGATAACCTTGCCTGCTTGAAGGGCAAGGTTAATATCAAGGAATCCATTATGTTGCGTATGCGGCATGAACGCAAATTATCCTGCTGTTTTGATGAACTGTCAGAAAACCATGTTTTTAATCAAATTTTGAAGACGACTGCGCTTTATTTGATTCGCGCAGGCGAAGTAAAACCAAAGAACAAGGAATTGTTAAAAAAAACAGTGGCTTTTTTTTCCAGCATTGACGTCCTTAACCCCGCAACGATAAAGTGGCATTCCTTATACTACAGCAGGCATAATGCATCCTACCAAATGCTGATGAACATTTGCTATTTGGTGCTGCATGAACTCCTGTTGACGACAGAGAAGGGCACGGTAAAATTGTCCAGTTTTTTTGATGAACAACAGATGTGCAGGCTGTATGAAAAATTTGTGCTTGAGTATTACAAAAAGCATTTTCCTGAGTGCAACCCGGCAGCTAAAGAAATTAAGTGGAATACCACAGGCGGTACCGCATACCTTCCCAAAATGCAGACCGATATGATGCTGACTCGCCATGGGAAAACCTTAATAATTGACGCAAAATATTACAGCAAGGTTATGCAGGCACGGTATGGAGTGGAAAAAGTACGGTCAAGCCATTTATACCAAATATTTAGTTATGTAAAAAATGCGGATAAAGGCAATACTGGGTGTGTTGACGGCATGTTGCTATATGCCAGGGCAGATGATGCGGATATCCCGGCAATGGAATATAATTTGGGTGGTAACAAAATCAGTATCAGGGTGCTTGATTTAAGAGAAAATTTTGCAGAAATCCAAAAACAGCTTGATGATGTTATAAGTGTGTGGCTGCAAGATTATTAAATAAACTCCGTTCAAAATGCGATCCGATCGCATAATAAACGAAACTACTGTTTTGCCAAACAATAATAATTGGTTATAACCAGCCGAAAGGCTGCATTGAAGCGTTGCACAACGGCCTCGATTCGGGATCAGGAGGGAGGGGGCCTGGGGGAGGGACCCTCAAGGGACGCGTCCCTTGGGGTTCCCTCCCCCAGCATTATTCACTTAAATCTTGGCCGCGGTGCGCAGGTCGGCTGCGGCGTCGGTTTTTTCCCAGTTAAATTCCGGCAGTTCTCGGCCGAAGTGGCCGTAGCAGGAACTTTTGAGGTAGATGGGGCGCTTCAGGTCAAGGCGTTTGGTAATGAAGTAGGGGCGCAGGTCAAACACTTCCTTTACGGCCCTGGTGAGTATTTCATCCGGCACGTTGCCGGTGCCAAGGGAAGAGCAGAGCACGGAAACCGGCTTGGCAACGCCTATGCAGTAGGCGATTTGCACTTCGCACTTGGGCGCAAGGCCGGAAGCCACCACGTTTTTGGCAATATAGCGGGCCATGTAGGCGGCGGAACGGTCAACCTTGGACGGGTCCTTGCCGGAAAAAGCGCCGCCGCCGTGGTGGCCCATGCCGCCGTAGGTATCTTGAATGATTTTACGGCCGGTAAGGCCGCAGTCGCCCATGGGGCCGCCAATAACAAAGCGGCCAGTGGTGTTTATGAAAATTTCGCAGTTGTTTTTATCAAACATGGCGGCGGGCAGGGTGGGCACAATAACCTTGTTGGTTATGTCGGCCACAATTTGTTCCTGAGTGGCTTCCGGCGCGTGCTGGCTGGAAACTACCACGTTGTTTATGCGCACGGGCTTGCCGTCAACATATTCAAAGGAAACCTGGGTCTTGCCGTCCGGGCGCAGGTAGGGGATAACGCCGTTTTTGCGCACTTCTGTAAGTTTTTGAGAAAGCTGGTGCGCCCAGTAAATGGGGGCGGGCATAAGGGTGGGGGTGTCATCGCAGGCAAAGCCGAACATCATGCCCTGGTCGCCCGCGCCCTGGTCTTCATTGGTGGAACGGTCAACGCCCTGGGCAATATCCGGAGACTGCTTGTCTATGGAAGAAAGCACGGCGCAGGTTTGCCAGTCAAAGCCCATTTCAGAGCTGTTATAGCCTATTTCCTTAACGGTTTTGCGCACAATTTCCGGGAAATCGGCATAACCACGGGAAGTTATTTCACCGGCGATAACCGCCATGCCGGTAGTAACCAGCGTTTCACAGGCCACGCGGGATTCCGGGTCTTCACGCAGCAGGCCGTCAAGAATGGCGTCTGAAATTTGGTCGGCAACCTTGTCCGGGTGGCCTTCGGTTACGGATTCAGAGGTGAAATAATACTTTCCTTTTGCGGGTATCATGTTTGTTCTCCTTAAAAAGTGTTTTATAAAAAATGGTTATAAAGTTATGAGGATGTTGTCGATAAGCCGGGCGCGGCCCAGCTTGAAGGCCACAGCCAGAAGGCAGTTACCGGAAACTTCTTCAATTGGCTGCAAGGTTTCCGCATCGGCCAGGGTAAGGTAATCTACCCGGCCTTGCGGCATTTCTTTGGCATAATGCGCGGTTATGGCGGCCAGAACGCGGGCCGCGTTTTTTTCTCCGCCCTTCAGCATGGTTTCACCCAGTTGCAGGCCCTTGTACAGGTTGGGGGCAATGGCGCGTTCCGCCGCTTCAAGGTACTTGTTGCGGGAACTCAGGGCCAGGCCGTCTGCCTCGCGCACGGTGGGCAGCCCCACAATTTCCAGCGGCAGGTCAAGGTCTTTGACCATGCGGCGTATTATGGTCAATTGCTGGCGGTCTTTTTCTCCAAACACGGCCACATGCGGGCAGGCCAGCATAAAGAGCTTAAGCACCACGGTGCACACCCCGGTAAAGTGCCCGGGGCGGCTGGCCCCGCACATTAAGCCGGAAAGGGCCGGAACTTCCACCCAGGTGGCGTAGCCCGCCGGGTACATGGCTTCCGGCGTGGGGGTAAAGAGCAAGTCCGCCCCGTTGCGTTCCGCCGTTTTTGTATCTGCCGCCAGATCACGCGGGTAGGCGGCCAAATCTTCTGTGGGGCCAAACTGGCTGGGGTTCACAAAAAGGCTTACCACCAGTTTGTCTGCCCGGTTGCGGGCTTCTTGCATAAGGGCTTCATGCCCGGAGTGGAAATAGCCCATGGTGGGCACCAGGGCCACGCGCAGCCCTTCAGACCGCCACTTCAGGCACTGGGCTTGCAATTCTTGCGGAGAGCTGATTATCTGCATCTTACTAATTCCATGCGCTTTGATTTCCATGTGTCTTGCGTGAAAAGAACCATATCAATAAATCCAGATATAGTGTTTGAGTGATTATTTACTACATCTTTTTACGTTTGTCCAGTGTTATGGCAAAGCGCCAAGCGCAAAAAAAACCGCAAGCTCCGGTTTATAGAGGTTTGCGGCAGGCCTGACGCGTGATTGTCCTTGGTAAACCCTACCTTTGCCAACCCCATAATGCGGGTTCAGGAGGGAGGGGGCCTGGGGGCCCGCGAACAGAGCATCGCGAAACTCTAAACCCCTAGAGTGGTTTACGCTTGAAATAGTCGCTTAAAGGCGAGCAAAGCTAGCCTAAGACTATTTCGCGGCAAGGATTTGAAGACAAATCCTTGCTGAGCAATTCACTCATTTCAATCGTAAATTGCTCTAATCGGGTTCAGGAGGGTGGGGGCCTGGGGGAGGGAACCTCAAGGGACGCGTCCCTTGGGGTTCCCTCCCCCAGAACATTTTCCTAGAACGGCCAGATGTTGTCCAGAACTCTGGTCAGCCAGCCCGGCTTCTGTTTGTCGCTGATAATGCCGGAGCCGTAGTAGGCCACGGTGGAATCGGCCATTTGGGTGGAAAGCACGGTGTTGTCGGAACGTACGTCGCTGGGCCGCACCAGCCCGCGCACCACCAGGTATTCTGTTTCACCGTTCACGCGGATTTCGCGCGCGCCTTCAATTTGCAGCACGCCGCCCGGCAGTATTTGGTGGACGCGCGCGCCCACGCTGGTTGTAACGTAGTTTTCCCGCTTGGTTTCACCGCTGCCGGAAAAAGCGCTGGAGCTTTTGGCGGCAAGCATGGGGTCAGCGCCCACTTTGCCGCTGGCCAGGCCAAGGGGGGCAAAGGCATAGAGCGGGGAAACGGTTTTGCGCCCGAAGGCGGCTTCCACACCCAGGTTTATGCTGGATTCACGGTCCGCGTCTGTTTCAGCCTTGTTTTTGGCCTTGGTATTTTCCACCACCTGCACGACAACCAGGTCGCCCACGCGACGGGCGCGGTTATCTTCAAACAGCCCGGCGGAAGAGCTTTCACTGTACAGTGAACCGGGGTTGTTGTAGCGCTGTTCCGGTTCACGGTAGGCCTGAGCGGGCGTTACCGGGGCGGCCGGAGTGGGGCGTTGCGGCCCGGCGGCGCAGCCGGAACCCAGGCTGACGGCCAAAAGCATAAAAGCTGCCAAGCTTTTTGGGTGCTTGAAAAAATTGTAACTGTTCATAATCCCCTCCGTATGTTGAACTGAAATTTGTTTGCTGTATGCGCCTGCAACCTGCGAATGTTGTTTTCTGTCAAAGGAATATATTTGCCGTGGGCAGGGGCAAAGGGCACTGCTTACAACCCGGCCTGCAATTGGGGCGGGCGTATGAATACTGTGTTGCCGTCCTGCACCGTGGCGTAAATTTGTTTGCGGCTGGCCGTGTTGCGTACGGGAATGGTTTCACCCGGCACGCCGTCCGACATGGCTTCCGCGCTGACTGTAAGCGTTACGCCGCTGGAACGGTAAACCAGGTTCACCTTGCTGCCCTTGGCGACTGTGGGTATGTTAGACAAATCGCTTTGGTAAATGACCTGATCAAGCGTTACCGGGCGCATAAGCCGCCACGGGCCGCCCTGGCCGTCCCACACCCCTTCACGCAACGATGCCAGGTTTTTGCGCACAAAGGTCACCTTGTCCACTTCCAGGGCCTCGCCCTTGTTCATGGGGGCGGTGGCGCAGGGCACGTTTATCCAGCAATCTACAAAAACCGTGCCTGTAAGGCGTTTGGTAATGTTTCCGCCAACTTCAACAACGTTCAGGCGCAGGCTTACCCGGCCCGCTTCCATCTTGCCGGAAGGTTCCACCTCCAGCTGCTGGTGGGCGTTTGCCATGAATATGTAAGGCGGCAGGCGGAAGTCCTGCAAGGAAGCTTCACCCGGCAGGGCGGAAACGTATCTTGTCAGTTTTTTGACGGCAATTGCCTGAATGTCGGCGGGCATAAGCACCTTGCCCCCGCGTTGCAGGGCCATGGAAGGCGGGTAAAGGCAAAGGCGGGCCAGTTCCGGCCCAAGAAATTCCACCGCGGCCTGTTGCAGGCGGGGCCTGGTCATATTGACCGGCCTGCCGGATTCCGCCGGGGAAGCCCACAGCTTGCGGGTGGAAAGTTTGGCCCACAAATCAGCCGGGATATCCCCGGCCGGGGTGGCTATTTCACCCAAAAAAACATCCGGCCCGGCCACGGTGGCCGCTTCAACAAAGCGGATGCGCCAGGCGGTTGCCGGGCCGTATTCTTCCGCGTTTTCCGCCCCAAGGGCCTTTTGGGCTTGCAGCGGGTTTTGCACCAAAAAGGCCAGGCTGGCCGCCAGAACAATATAGGCAAGCGCCTTGCAGGTGACCTTGAGCATGGCAAAGGGCAGGCTGTTGCGGAAAATGAATTCTTCATCAATAATAACAACATCAATGGCGTCTGACATGGCTTGCTCCTTGTTGTCCTTAAGGCTCTTGATCATCTGCCTGGGCTATCCGGTTTCAGGGGTAACCTTAGCGTTTAAGCTGAATTGCGGTCTGCAACATACTGTCCGAGGTCTGAATGGCTTTGGAGTTCATTTCATAGGCGCGCTGGCCCACAATCATGTTCACCATTTCGTCCACCACTTCCACGTTGGACATTTCCAGAAAGCCCTGGGCAATGGTGCCGGTGTTTTCTTCGCCGGGCACGCCTTCCTGAGCTTCGCCAGAGGCTTCGGTTGTGCTGTAGAGGTTGCGGCCCCTGGCATCCAGGCCGGCCGGGTTTATGAAGGTGTAAAGCGGAATGTCCGCCCCGGCCAATTCCTGCCCCTGGGCGTCCAGGGCGGCTATGTGCCCGTTTTCCGTCACCACGATATTTTTTGTTTCCGCCGGGACGGTAAATTCCGGTTGCAGCACGTAGCCGTTGGCCGTGACCATGGTGCCTTCATTGTTCAGTTTGAAGGCCCCGGCCCGGGTGTACATTTCTTCTCCGTTCACCATGACCTGGAAGAAGCCATCGCCTTCAATGGCCAGGTCAAGCGGGTTGGTGGTGTTTTGGTAGTCACCCTGAGAAAAGAATTTGTGCACCGTGGTCGGGCGCACGCCCATGCCCACCTGAATGCCGGTGGGTATGCGCTGGTCGCCGTCCGCCCCGGTAATGGAGCCGGCTATTTTCAGGGTTTGGTACATCAGGTCTTCAAATTCCGCCCGGTTCTTTTTGAAGCCGGTGGTGTTGACGTTCGCCAGGTTGTGCGAAATCACGTCTATGTTCAATTGCTGGGCCACCATGCCTGTGGCGGCTGTCCAGAGCGAACGCATCATAAAGGTATCCTCCTGGCCTTGCGGCCTTGTCTGCTTTTTGACTGTATGAAGCTTAAAGCAATTTTAGTGCCGAAACTTTGAACAGCCTAACCACATTTTATATCACAGCCTGTCGAGGGGCCGCGGGGAAATCGTTTCCCCGCGCGGGTTCCAAGGGCGGAGCCCTTGGTCGCCGAAGGCATTTTT
>JAVBMP010000122.1:0-34488 GCA_031552315.1 Desulfovibrionaceae bacterium
AAAGGAAAAGCCCGTGCCCCCGCCGGATTTGTGAATCATGGCGGCGTGCTTTACCGCGTCAAAAATTTCTTCAATAGAATCGCCAACCGGCAGCACAAAGCAGGCGGAAAGCTGGCCCAGGCCGGCCCCGGCGTTCATCAGGGTGGGGGAATTGGGCAAAAACTTCCAGCTGGTCATCAGCTTGTAAAAGTCCAGCGCCAGCTCATCCGCCTTGTATAATGATTTTGAATACTTGCCTTCTTCCGCCGCAATGGCGGCGGCCACGCGCCAAAACATGGAAGTGCCGTCTTCCAGAGGCTTTCCGGCCAGGTCTTTGATAAAATAGCGCTTGGCCAGCACGGTTTTGGCGTTGGCATTCAGCTTTACGGGCGGAAGGTTTTTCGGCTGGGGCAAAGCATGCCGAACTTCAGTCTTGA
The DNA here is from genome assembly GCA_031552315.1 of Desulfovibrionaceae bacterium. GTDB lineage: Bacteria > Desulfobacterota > Desulfovibrionia > Desulfovibrionales > Desulfovibrionaceae > JAVBMP01. Next base: position 417 of record JAVBMP010000122.1, read on the forward strand.
CGGGGTTTTTAGAGGCGTTTTCCTGATTTTTCATAACCTGACCTTGGAAGTGATTTGTAATAAAAACAGACTATTAACGCCAAATTGGCCCGGAAGGGGCCAATTTACAGGCGTTTTCTTTAACAAAAAAAGTATAGCCTAAAAGTGGCGTTAGCGCCACAGCCGGAATGTGTAGTCTTTTTGGTGTAAGGGTAGATTATATTTGCATTTTGTCGTAAGAAAAATGCTGAAATTTTTTGCGCGAAGCGGTGAATGCCGTTTGAATTAAAGGCATTGGGACGGTTACGCCGTTTCCGCGGGTGGAGAAACCGACAACTTTCCCCTGAACAGGGGCTTGCGGCCCATAACGAGCAGGGCGGCGGCGAACAGGCACCCGGCCAACACAAGGCCGGGGCGTCCGTTCATAAAGGCTACAAGCTTTGAAAAAGGAAAAAATACAGGCAGAAGTTTATCCGCAAGGTACAAGCTAAATGCCGCAAGCGCCAATGAAGCCCATAGCAGGCTGAAAATACGATGAAAACCATTAACGCGCCAAAGGCTGAACAGTGCGCACAGGCCAAGGACAAAAACCAGGCAAGCCGCTACAGCCCCTGTTCTGGCGGATATAATGTTCCAACCGCTACCAGATAGAAAAAACAAACCCAAACCCAGCCAGAATGAAGCAACCAGGCCGGGGGTATTTTCCCTGCGGTCTGGCGGGGTTTCTCCTGCCTTGCGGTAAAGGGCGCTACGCGTGCCCAAAAAAAACAACCCGGCCACCACCAGAACAGTGAATGCCGCTTCCATGCAGGCAGGGACAAAAACGGCCAAGTAAGCCCCAATGGACTGTCCCCTTAGCTGTTTGACGTGCGCTGAAAAATGGGCATCAAGCAAACTGGCGGCCACATTCAAACCCAAAAGCATGCCCACGCCCCACGGCAAACCAAGACGCAGCCAGAAGATGCCATGCTGGGCCTTGTGCCGGGTTGCCCGCCAGGCCAGAAAATAAAACAGCGGCAAACCCAAAAAGAAAACGCAAAACAGTTTGTAAGCCCTTAGCGGGTCTTGTTGCAGGGCTGCCCAAAAGCTGGAACCAGCGGTGCCCAGAAGCACAACCAGGCCGGAAAAAAACATCAGGCGGGCCTGTCTGAAGCCGGCAAGCAGGCAGGTTGCCAGTATCAGGCCTATAAGCCACTTTGCAAGTTGCAGCGTTTGCAAGACTTCCGGCAGCGCATCAATATACATGGTTGTTTACCTTGCGGGTTTGCGGTAATATCATTCGCGTTACAGGCGTATTGTATAAGATTGTATTGATTCAGGAGTATACGTGAATGCGCACTCAGGTCAATAAGGCTTCCGGGCAGGCCGGGCCATGGCTGTTTTTTTTGTTTGCCGCGCTGTCGGGCTGCGTCCTTTCCGCTTGCGGGGCAAAGCCTGTGGATATTATAAAGGACGGCGCGGCGGCGGGCAAAGTGGTGGTTGTTTGCCCAACCGCCTTTGGCGAGAATGTCACAAGGCCGCTTTGGCTGAATCCGGTAGGGGCGGATGAAGGCAAAACCGCCATAATGCCCACCGCGCTTGTAAGTTCCGGGGCCTCTGGGCGCTATGTCCTGCAAGGCGCGTTTGTGGCGACAAAAACAGTGGATTCCGGCCGGGCCAGGGCCCCAGAAAATCCTCTGGCTGTCGTGCGCGTCCACAAATCTCCCGATCAGATCGAAATTCTCAGAACAGTGCGCACTCCGCCTGAATACGGCATGGTGAAATATAGCGATGGCAGCACCCGCTATGGCGAAACCAAGCCGGAGGTGATCAGGCATGAGCATATGGGCTATAACCAGGTGCGGCCAACATATTCCGCCAAACTTCCTTTGGAGGCCCTGGGGCAGAATTTGCTTTATTGGGACGCAAAACCCGGTGAGTTTGTTGTAATTAACGGAATTTCTGTAGAATTTAAGGTGCCGCTTGCCGCCTGTACGGACGGCACTCATCCGGGGGTGCAAGTGGCGGAAGTGGTGGGGGGAACAGTCTATGGAACGCTCAAGGCTGCCAATTTCGCAGGCGCATTGTTGGATAACCCCTGGAGGGCCATAATGGATGCGCAGCTTGAGCCGACAGGCGACCTTGGGGACGCCCTGCTTTCTTGCCCGGTAGATGAAATATATATAACCATTTACCCGATTGACCGTCTGGCCGTCAGAAAAGCCTTGCTTCGCGACAATGTTGACGGGAAAAGCCAGGTGGATCTTGCCAGGCGCGAAGTGGTTTTGGGTGAACCGTTCCAGCGCCCGCATGAAATAATTGAATGGCCGGATGGCCGCGTAACGCATATTTTTTCCGCCTATGGCTACACCCCGGAACCAGCGGGCAAAAAGAAGGCGGCTGCTTCACATGACGCAGCAACCGCGCAAAGCCCCAAAACGTCCGGCAAGGCGGCTGGCCAAACGCCGGGCCAAACACCTGGTCAAACGCCTGGTCAAACACCGGGCCAAACGCCGGGCCAGGCAAGATCCGGCGGGCAGAATGTTGCCCCCCGGGCTGCCGCTGAGGCACCTGCCGACAATTCACCTGTTGAGGCCATTGCACAATGGCCTTTTTGCCCTTTTACTGCGTCGTGCTTCGTCCCGCGCGAAGGTCATATATGCTTGAATATACTCCCTCCGCACGGAACAACGGGACATGGGCACTCCTTGTAAAAGAACAAAAATTCTCATTGTGCAACGGCCTCAAGTTACAAATTAATGAAGGAAAAGAGTGAACACTATGTCCATATACGTCAACCTTGCCCCGCTGGTGCTGGCATCCGGCTCGCCGCGCCGCAAGGAGCTTTTGGGGTCTTTGGGGCTGGATTTCAGCATTATGACCAGCCCGGATGAAGAAGCGCGCCACCTGGCCGGGGAGGCCCCGGCGGCCTATGCCGCCCGCGCGGCCCGGCAAAAGGCCCTGGCGGCGCGTTCCACGCTATATGCTTCTTTCAGCGCGGATGTGCGCCACATTGCGAAATGGCAGCCCGATTTCAGCGCCCAGCCCGCCATTCTGGCGGCAGATACCATTGTTGTGCTGGCGGGCGAGGTGCTGGGGAAACCCGCAAACCACGCGGATGCCCTTGCCATGCTGAAGCGTCTGGCCGGGGCCACGCACACGGTTTTTACCGCCTGCTGCCTGCTTTTGCCGGACGGCACGGAAGACGCACTTATTGGCAAAAGCCTGGTAAGCATGTGGCAGGCCCCGGAAGAGGCCCTGCAAGCCTACGCGGCCAGCGAGGAACCCATGGACAAGGCCGGGGCCTACGCCGTGCAGGGCTTGGGGGCATTTTTGGTGGAACGCATTGAAGGCTCATGGTCAAACGTGGTTGGCCTGCCGCTTACGGAAGTTACGCGCCTGCTGCTGAAACATAAAATTATAAAACCCGGCGGCGGACTTGTTTGACCCCAGCGCAAAATAATTCCCTTACAAAAAGTTTGGGCGGAAAGGGGAAGGGGAAAACTCACCCTTTCCAAAGGGTGGTTTTCCCCTTCCCCCCAGAAAGTTTTTGCGCTTATTTCAACTTGCCGGAATTTTTCGCCATCTCTGCCAGAATTATTGCCCCGGCCTGCGCCACGTTCAGGGAATTGAAGTCGCGCAGCATGGGCACATAGATCAGCTTGTCGCAGCGCTTGGCAATGCCCGGTCTTATTCCGCCTTCTTCTGAACCCAGCACCAGCACGGCGGGCAGACGGGGGGTGAATGCGAAGGCGCTTTCCGCTTCCGGCCCGCCTTCTTCTTGCATGACGGCCCCGTAGATGTTGAAACCCAGGTCGGCGGCGGCATCCAGGGCCTGCCCAAGGTTGGCGGGTTTGGCCACGGGCAGGCGGGCCAGCGCCCCGGCGGACGCCTTGGCCGCGGCGGAACCAAGATAAACCCCGTTGTGGCGCGGCACCACAAGCCCGGCCCCGCCAAGGGCGTAAAGGGTGCGGGCCAGTGTGCCCGCGTTGCCTGGGTCCTGCACCTGGTCAAGGGCCAGCAGCAGGGGCAGGGGGGCTTGCATAACCTGGCCCAAAAGCTCATCCAGTTCCACAAAACCGGCGGAATAAAGGCGGGCCAGTACGCCCTGGCAAGCGCGTAGCGCGTCCTGTAAACTGCGCGGCGAGTTTTGGGGATGCGCCCCGTGCCCGCGCAGCAGCTTTTCCAGCATCTGGTCGTCCACCAGGGCGAAGCGTACCCCGGCGGCGCGGCAAATATCGATAATTTCATCGCTGCGTTTGTCGTGGCGGCCCTTGCGTATGAACACGGTATCCACGCGGGCCGGGTCAGACCGCAAAAGCTCCAGCACCGGGTTTACGCCGGGCAGCAGGGTTTGCGCGGCATCTTCATCTTGCCCCTGCGTTACCTGGGCGGCAGGCGCGGCAAAACCTTCAGGCTGTCCCTGTTCTGTGGCCCGCGCCGGGGCCCGCGCCGGGGCCTTGGGCCGGGCGGGTCTGTCGTGCCAGGGCTTGGCGCGCCCGGCGCTGTCCTGTTCGGCCTTGCCGGGTTCGGCCTTGCCGCTGTCCCGGTGGGTATTCGGACGGGCGTCTGAATGCGCGTACGGGCGGGAATCTTCACGATTGCCGGGGCGGTTACCGGGGCGGCCTTCCGGCCTGCGTCCGCTTCGGTCTTCGGAACGTGGGCCGCTTCGGTCTTCGGAACGGTGGCCGGTTCTTTCAGTTCTTTCACCGGGCTGGTCTTCAGTATTTTTAGTATGTTTTTTAAAGGCGGATTTTGCAAAGGGATTTTTGCCAGGCATATTTTCTCCGGTTGCTTGTAAAAGCAAGTTGGTGTAAGGTGCTGGGGATTTTGGCAGTAAATTCGCTTTTAGGCAAGCGGGTATTGGCCCGCCTGTGCCGCATATTTGTTCAACATTGCCGGAATTTTCCGCGTTGCGGGGCCTTTTCGGCAAGCATCACAGGTTTATAAAGAATGCAGACAAAAAATTCTACTTCGCAAAAAATATCTTTTTTACGCACCGGCGGCCTTCTGGCTATTTTTCTCTTCAGCCTCTTCGCGCTTGCGGCTTGCGGCGGCAAAGACCTTGAAGGCAAGGCGGACTTTGGCGAGGAAGTGGTTGAACTGCCGGTGCTGCCGGAAGATGATGGCCTGCCCCTTAGCGCGGAAGAACGCAAGGCCATGCAGTCCACCGGCAAGCTTGATGCCGGGCTTAGCACGGAAGAACTGCGCCAGGTGCAGCTGCACTTCAAGTTTTACGTGCACAAGCACCGCAAAACGCTGGAACGCTACCTGGCCCGTTCAGAAGCCTACCTGCCCTATGTGCGCCAGGTGCTAAGGGAACGCGGCCTGCCGGAAGAAATAGCCTATTTGCCCTTTGTGGAAAGCGGCTTCAACCCCAACGCGGTTTCTCCGGTGGGGGCGGTGGGCATGTGGCAATTTATGCCCTTCACGGGCAGAAAATACGGCCTGTCACAAGATTCCTGGGTGGATGAGCGGCGTGACCCCTTCAAGGCCACGGGCGCGGCGGCAGACTACCTTACCAAGCTGCATGGCGACTTTAACGACTGGCTTTTTGCCATTTCCGCCTACAATGCCGGTGAGGGCAAAATAGGCAAGGCCATAGAATGCACGGGCGCGGACGATTTTTTTGAACTGTGCCGCCTTAACCCCACCATACCGGAAGAAAAAATGCGCCTGAAGGATGAAACGCAGCAGTATGTGCCGCGCTTTCTGGCCTTTTGCAAGATAATGCGCAACCTGGAAATTTTGGGTTTTGCCCAGCCCAACCCCACTGCCGGGCTTGACCTGGCCGAGGTAAGCGTGCCTGCGGGCACAGATTTGCAAAACCTGGCCGCCAAGGCCGGGTGGAGCTGGGAAGACTTCAGCCTTATGAACCCGGCCTACCGCCGCAAGGTAAGCCCGCCTTCAGTAAGCACCACCGCCTATGTGCCCAAAGCCCAAACGGAAACAATTACCGCCTGGCTTGCCACGCCGGATGCCCGCATCTATGCCGGGTGGAAGGAATACAAGGTGCGCAAGGGCGATACCGTGGCCTCTGTTGCCAAGCGCTACGGGGTAAGCAGCGCGTCTATAAAGAACGCCAACCGCCTGAACAGTGACCGCCTGGCCGCGGGGCAAACCCTGATGGTGCCCGGCAGCGCCAAAGAAGCCGCCGCCATGCAGGAAACCGTGGTGGCCGCCCGGACGGAACGCGCTTCAGCCGGTGGCGGCAGCCGGGCCAGCGTGCCGGTTGCCCGGCCGGCATCCTCCACGCCCTCTGCCCGTACCCGCCCGGTAAAGGACACACACACCGTGGGCAGTGGGGAAACCATACATTCCATTTCCCGCCGCTATGGCATTACGCCGGAAGAACTTAGAACGGCCAACGGCCTTGCCATTGACTTTACCGCCCTGCGCGCGGGGCAAAAACTGCTTATACCGGCGGAAGGCGGCGCAACTGGAAGCTCTGGAGGCTCCGCAAGTTCCGGAAGCACCGGGCAGGGCGGGGGATCCGGCTCTGGCGGGACTGGCGGCTCTGGCGGCGCGGGCAAAGCCCCCGGCAAAACAATTACCGTGCAAAGCGGCGATACCCTGTATTCCCTTGCCAGCCGCAACAACACCAGCGTGGAAAGCCTGCGCAAGGCCAACGGGCTTGGCAGCAAAAGTTCCATCAAACCAGGGCAGAAACTCCGCCTGCCCTGATTTTTGCCCATCCATCTTTAAGGGAAATTATGAAAACCCTGCTGATAAACCTCACCCGCTTCGGCGACCTGCTGCAAAGCCAGGCCGCTATAAGAAGCCTGAGGGGAGAATCGGCAGGTTTTTTTGCGCCGGCGGCGGGTTGCGCCGCAACTAGCGCGGTAGCCCGCTCCGCAATCAACGCGGCAGCCCGCTTTGAAATCAACGCGGCAGCCCGGCCCGGCAAGTGCCCGGTAGACTGTGTCCCGGCGGATTGCGCCCCAACAGATTGCGTCCCGGCAAAAAGCGCCCTGGCCCTTGTTTGCCTTAGCAACTTTGCGGAAACCGCCAGCCTGCTTGAAGGCATTGACGCGGTTTTCCCCCTGCCGGGGCATGAGCTTTTGCGCGTTCTGGAAGCCCCCGGCCCCAACAGCCCAACAGGCATGTCAAACGGGGTAGGCGGGCAAGAATGGGCGTGGGGCGTGCAAATTCTGGAAGGCTGGCGGGAAGGCGTCAAAAAATTCGCGCCCGGCAAGGTGTGCAACCTTACGCCCTCATTGGCCGCCCGTTTGCTGGGGCTTTATTGTTCTTCCGCCGTCAGCGTGGAAGGCGGGGGGGAAGACGCGCCCGTGCACGGTTTTGGGGTGGATTCTTTCGGGTTTGGCAAAGACCATTCCCTGTGGGCCGTTTTTTTGCAGGCCGCGGCCCTGTCGCGCGGGGTAAGCCCGTTCAACCTGGTAGATCTTTTTCGCGCTGTGGCCGGAGAAAGCCGCCCGGCCACAAAATGGGGCGCTGGGCCGGGGGCCGGGCCTGATTCAGCTTGCGGCGGCGCGGCCGATTCCGCCTTGCGCAAACCCCCGGCAGCGGAAATTGCCGCAAGCCGGGCGCGTTTGGAAGGCCTTCTTGCCCCGGAGCAAAAATCCCGCTTTAAAGGTTTTGTGGCCTTGCAGCCGGGCGCCAGCGAGGAACGCCGCCGCTGGCCGCTGGAATATTTTGCCCGGGTGGGGGCGCGCCTTTGGCATGAACTGGGTTATGTGCCGGTACTGCTGGGCAGCGCGGGCGAACGCAAGCTGGAAGAAGAATACGCGGCGCTAAACGCGATGCCAGGCGCAAAGCCCGGCTCGGAATCTGGCGCAAAAACGGAAACAGGGCAGGTAGCGGATGCTGGCGCTGTACAGGCCGCCCCCTTCATATCCCTTATGGGCCGTACCACTCAGGGGGAACTGGCCGCTGCCCTGTGCAACGTCAACCTGCTTATAAGCAATGATACCGGCACCATGCACCTTGCCGCCGGGCTGGAAAGGCCGGTACTGGCCATTTTTCTTGCCACGGCCCAACCGTGGGATACCGGGCCGTACCTGGCCGGAAGCTGTTCACTGGAACCGGATTTGCCCTGCCACCCCTGTTCATTCCGCCAGCAATGCCCGCATAACCTGCAATGCCGCCACAGCATAAAGCCGGAACTGGTTTTTGCCCTGGCTGCCACCTTGCTAAAACAAAAGCGTTTTTCCGCGCCGGAAGGTTTTGGGGCTAACGGGCGCGGCGCGTCCGCTTCAAGCGGGCCGTTGGGCGCGGATTATGCGGCAGCGTTTGGGCAAGGCCGTATCTGGCTGGCAGGATTTGACAATTTCGGGTTTATGGATCTGCAATCCCTTTCCGGGCATGAAGACGAATTTCGCACCATATGGCTGCGCGCCCAGCGTCTTTTGTTCCGTCACTTTCTTGACCTGGAGCCGGGGGCGGAATTTTGCCCGCCCGCGCATCAGGCGGGCCATGCCCTGCCGCCCTTTGCCCGCCCCCTGCCGCCGGAAGAAGCCGCAAAGCTTGAAGCTGCGCTGTCAACCATTCAGGCCCGGCTTGCCCTTTTGCGGGAGCAGGGCAAAATGTTGCAAGAATTGCCGCTTTCCCGCCTGCGGGAAAAGTTTTTGCAAACCTGGCAAAAGCTTGAACAGGACTGGGCCGCCAGCCCGCACTTGCAAACCCTGGCCCGGCTGTGGCGTGAAAGCACGCAAAACCGTGAAGAACAGTTTGACAATGTTCTTGCCGCCATAGGCAATTATGAAAGGCTTGTGGCCTGGTTGCTTGCCGGTCTTGAACCGCGCGGTTCATAAAAAGTTTTTGTGCCTTGCCAAAGAACAAAAGGCGCTTTTCTGACAACACTGCCTGAAACAAGGTGATGCCGTTCTGGCACAGCAATTGCATATTATCGCATACAAACCTGTCACCGGGCCAGACTGTCAAAAGTTTGGTTAAACCTCAAAAGGAGTATGCGATGATTATTATTGACGGTAAGACCACTGACCTGCAACTTGGCAATTTTGCCAACCTGGAAGAAGTTCTGGTTAGCGCCATGGACGAAAAAGCCCTTGAAAACCGCATTGTAACCGATGTGTTGCTTAACGATGAGGCCTTTTCAGAAATTTATCCGCACCAGGCAGAGGATATTGAAGCCTCTGAAATAATCCGGGTGGAAATCCGCAGTGTCTCTGTTGAAGAACTGGCGGCCGATATAACCACAGAACTTTATAAAGTTATTACCCTTATGACATCTGGCGGCAAGCGCGTGGCGTCTCTTATGCGCCAGGCCGATCTGGGTGAAGGGCTTGAAGTGCTGCAAGACGTGCTGGAAGTAACCCGTCACTTCATGGGCACTGTTGACCTGCTGCGCAGCCGTTACCCGGTAGCCCACGCTGACAGGCTGCTTGACCTTTCCGAAAGCCTTTCCCTTGTGCTGGAAGAAATGAGCGAAGTCATGCAGAATGAAGACTGGCTCCTTTTGGCCGACCTTATCGAATATGAATTCCTTCCGGCCTGCAATTCATGGAATGAAATTCTGGGCGAACTGGCCAACAGCATCCGGCTGGTAAAGGCTGCCTAGCCATGCCCCTTGCATTGAAACTTCTTGACCAGGCCATTGCTTTGGCAGAGCGGGAGCTGAATTTGCTGGAAGGCGAAGAGGCGGACGGCCTGGAAGAGAGCGCTGCAAAAAGGGAAGGGCTGCTGGAACAGGCATGGGAAAAACGCGCGGAATGCGATGAACAGCTTTACGCCGCCAAACTGGCCAGACTGCAAGAAATGCAGCGCTGTTTGGATGAACGGGCCAACGCCTTGCGGCAAGAATTGCAAAACACCATGAAGCAGGAAAAAGAAATGGACGCCGGGCTGCAAGGCTACGGACTGCTTGGCAGGAAAAAACGGGATCCCTATTTTTTCAGCAAGCAGTCATAACCCCCAAACCGACCATAACCGGGCTTCAGGCGTCAGGCGCGGCAATCTGAGGCTGCCCGCCGGCCCTTGTATTCCGGGGTAGCGTATGTTATCTGTAAAAAGGACTTGTCTTGAGATGAGTCCTTTTTATTTTTAACCCGTTTCAAGTCAATATTGTCCGCCTACAGGAGCTTGCATGTCTTTGCGCGAACGGCTGCGTTTTTCTACGGAACCGGTCTTTTTGATGGACGCTTCCGCCTATGTGTTCCGGTCTTTTTACGCCAACCAGAATATGAGCCGGGCAGACGGATTTGCCACAAACGTGCTGTTTTCCGTATTCCGCATGTTGCTGAAGATTATACGGGAAGAACAGCCGGAATATTTCGCCTTTATCCTTGACGGGCGGGGCAAAAATTTTCGCCACCAGCTTTATGAAGCGTACAAGGCCAACCGCCAGGCCACGCCGGAACCGCTTTCCGCGCAAATTCCCCCCCTGTGCCGTGGCGTGCAGGCCCTTGGGCTTTTTAATACCTTTTCCGACAACTGTGAGGCAGACGACTGCATCGCCGCCCTGGCCGCCCGCTTCAGCCCCACCCGCCCGGTGGTGATTATCGGGGCGGACAAAGACCTGCGCCAGTGCCTTAACCCGAATGTCTATATCTGGGACCCTTCCAACAAGGAAGAAAGGTTGAACAGCCTGGCCGCGTTTGAGGCGGAATACGGCTTTCCCCCCGCCCTGTGGCCGGACTATCAGGCCCTGATAGGCGATTCCAGCGACAACATACCCGGCGTGCCCGGCATAGGGCCAAAGGGCGCGGGCACCCTTATAAAAGATTTTGGGGGCCTGGAGGAACTGGAAAAGCGCCTGCCCGCCATACCCCCGGCCCTGCGTAAAAAACTGGAAGGGCATTTTGATGAGGCCTACCTGTGCCGCCGCCTGACCACTCTTGATCTTGCCGTCTGCCCCAACATAGGGCTGGAAGATTTGCGGCCGCGCACCCCGGACGGGGCGGAACTGGACGCCATATTCGAGGAATACGGCTTGCGCAGCCTGCAACGTGAAACAAGTTCCATGAACCGCGTCTTCAAAAGCCCGCCAAAGCTTTTCCCGCCAACGGAAACGGAAACGCCCCCGGCCTGCGCGGGCTGGGCGGAACAGCTGGCGCAAGGCGCTTCGCAAGCGTCCGAATCCAGCGGGCAGGGGGTGCAGGGGATGCAAGGCGGGCAGCTGGTGCAAGGGACGCAAGGTGCCGGTTCAAATAAAGCGCCAGGCAAGGGCAAAGCCGCTGCCAAGCCCGCGCAAGGGCCCGCCAGCCTGCCGCTTTTCGCAAACAGCGCGGCGGGCAACCCCGTTGCCAATGAAGGGCAGGACTGGGCGCAGGGCAGCCTTTTCAGCCCGGCGCAAACGGGCGGCGCCCTGCTTTTAAAGCAGGAGGAACTGGCCGCCTTGCCCCGCTTGACGCTTAATGAAAATACAACGCATTTGCGGGCCTTTTTGGCCCCCCTGCTGGAAGGCAAACTGACGGAACTGGCCCTGTGCACCCCGGCGGATTTTGACCTGGAAAACGCCGGCCCGGCTGTTTTGGCCCCGGTTGTTTTGCCCCCGGCTGTTTTGGATAAGCCGCATTTTGTTCCGCCCGTGCAGGTGGAGCTTGTAGCCGCGCATCAGGGCGGGGCCGTTTTACTTACCGCAAATTCAGAAAGTGCCCTGGCCCATTTTTGCGCGGAACTTTCATCCCTGCTGGCCCAAAAGCCCGCTCTGCGCGTTTTGGTGCCGGAACTGAAGGGCCTGTTGGGCGCAAGCCCGGCCCTGGGCCAACTTTTTGAAGGCCCGGCCTTTGCCAATGCCGCCCTTGATCTTTCTTTGGCGGGCTGGCTTTTAAGCCCGGAGGAATACGCCTATGACTGGCCGCGCCTGTCTTTGCGCTGGGGCGCGGAAATAGCGGCGGGGCAAAAGGGCTGCCCGGATGCTTCCGTGGCCGAAGCCGCCTGCTCACTGGCTGCCCCGTTGCCCGCGCCCCTGGCCGCCATTTTCGCCCTTGGCCGTGTTTTTGCGGAACGTCTGGGCGGCCTGAAGCTTGACCCGGTGCTGCGGGAATTGGAACAACCCCTGGTGCCCGTGCTGGCCGGCATGCAAAACGCGGGCATAGGCATAGACAAGGCGGCCTTTGCCGCCTTCCTGCAAGAAACGGAAAAAGAGCTGGAGGCCCTTACCGGCAAAATCCATGATCTGGCCGGCATGCCCTTCAACATCCGTTCATCCCGGCAAATGGGCGAGGTGCTTTTTGATGTGCTGAAGCTGCCCAAAAGCGGCAAGACGCAGGGCGGGCAAAATTCCACTTCACAGGAAGCGTTGGAAAAATTGCTGGGCAAGCACCCGGTAATAGAGGCTATTCTGGAATACCGCGTGCTGGAAAAGCTGCGTTCCACCTACCTTGACCCAATGCCCCGCCTGGCCGACGCCGCGGGCCGTCTGCACACCACTTTCAACCAGAACGCCACGGCCACCGGGCGGCTTTCTTCCAGCAACCCGAATTTGCAAAATATTCCGGTGCGCGGGGAACATGGCCCGCGCATGCGCGCCTGCTTCCGGGCCGCGCCGGGCAAGCTGCTGGTATCGGCGGACTATTCGCAAATTGAACTGCGCGTGCTGGCCCACCTTTCACAAGACGCGAACATGCTGGGGGCCTTCCAGCGGGGGGAAGACATTCACGCCAGCACCGCCGCCCTGCTTTACGGGGTGGAACAGGCGCAAATTACCCCGGATCAGCGCCGCAACGCCAAAACCATCAATTTTGGCCTGATCTACGGTATGGGGGCGCAAAAACTGGGGCGGGAACTGGGCATAAGCCTGAAAGAAGCCAAGGAGTTTATGGAGCGTTATTTTTCCAAACTTACCGGGCTGAAGCGCTATTTTGAACGCATAGAGGCGGAAGCTAAAGAACACGGCTTTGTAAGCACCATGACAGGCCGCCGCCGCCCCTGCCCGGAAATATTTTCCGCCAACCAGCAGTTGCAGTCCCGCGCCCGGCGGCAGGCCATAAACACCTGCATTCAGGGTACCGCGGCAGACATTATAAAGCTGGCCATGCTGGCCGTGGCCGGCGACCCGGCGCTTAAGGCCCTGCAAGCCACGCTGGTGCTGCAAATTCATGACGAACTTTTGCTGGAGGCCCCGGCGGAAAATGCCAAAGCCGTTGGGCAGCGCTGCGCGGAACTTATGGGCGCCGTAAAACCGGGCGGTGTTGAGCTGGCCGTGTCCCTTGCCGTGGACTGGGGCACGGGTGAAAATTGGGCGCAGGCACATTAAGGCTTGACCTGACCGTTTAATGCGCTATGTTTTGCGGGGAAATATAACCGCATCTGGTTATATCGCATGACAAATTATTGAATCGCAAAAAATATAGTGAAATATAAGGACTATCCATGGGAAAAGACCTGATAATTGTGGAATCTCCGGCCAAGGTGAAAACCATCAAAAAATTCATGGGCAACAATTACATGGTGCAGGCCAGCGTGGGCCATGTGCGGGATTTGCCCTCCAAAACCCTTGGGGTGGATGAAGAAACCTACACCCCGCAATATCAGGTAATTGCCGGCAAGGAAAAAGTGGTGGCGGAACTGCGCAGCGCCGCCGCCAAGGCCGACACCGTCTACCTGGCCCCTGACCCGGACCGGGAAGGTGAAGCCATTGCCTGGCACGTGGCGGAACTTATCAAGGAAGAAAACACCAACGTCAAGCGCATCAAGTTCAATGAAATCACACCCCGCGCGGTGAAGGAAGCCCTGCAGCACCCGGAAAGCCTGAACAAGGATCTGTTTGACGCCCAACAGGCCCGCCGCGTGCTTGACCGCCTGGTGGGTTACAAAATATCCCCCCTGCTCTGGAACAAGATCAAGCGCGGCATTTCCGCCGGGCGCGTGCAGTCTGTGGCCCTGCGCATAATTGTGGAACGTGAGGCCGAACGCCGCGCCTTTGTGCCGGAAGAATACTGGCTGTTCAAACTCTTTTTGGAAGGGGCGGAACCGCCCGTGTTCCGCGCCGATCTGCAAAAAATTGACGGTAAAAAGGCCCAGGTGCGCAATGAGGCGGAAGCCAAGGCCCTGGAAGAACGCCTCAAAGGCCAAAAGTTCAGCATAACCGGGCTGGAAACCAAAGTTAAGGAACGCAGCCCCGTGCCGCCCTTCATTACCTCTTCACTCCAGCAGGTGGCCAACCAGCGCCTGGGTTACAGCGCCAAGCGCACCATGAATGTGGCGCAAAAGCTTTATGAAGGCATTGAACTTGGTTCCGGCGTGCAGGCCCTTATTACCTACATGCGTACCGATTCAGTGCGCATTTCCGATGACGCGCGGGATGAAGCCAAAGATTACATTACAAGCACCTTCGGGGCGGATTATTACCCGCCCAAACCCCGGGTGTTCAAGTCCAAAAACAGCGCGCAAGACGCGCATGAAGCCATACGCCCGGTAAACGTGCGCATTACGCCGGATTCCGTCAAAGATTACCTGACCCCGGAACAATACAACGTCTATAAACTGGTCTGGAACCGCTTTTTGGCCTCGCAAATGGCCGCCGCCCAGGTGGAAGACTGCGTGGTGGATATTGAAGCCGCAAACACCCAGTGGCGGGCCAAGGGGGAAAAGGTAATTTTCCCCGGCTTTTTGAAGCTTACCCCGCAAAAAAGCGAAGATGTGGTAGACCTGCCCCCCCTGAGCAAGGGCCAAATTTTGAAGCTGAACAAGCTGGAAAAGGAACAAAAATTCACCCAGCCCCCGGCGCGTTATACTGAAGCCGCCCTGGTGAAGGAACTGGAAGAAAAGGGCATAGGGCGTCCTTCCACCTACGCCAGCATCATCAGCACCCTGCAAGACCGTGAATATGTTGACATGCAAGAAAAGCATTTTGTGCCCACAGACCTTGGCGCGGTGGTGTGCGAAGTGCTGCGCGACAACTTCACCCAGCTTATGGATACCGGCTTCACCGCCCAAATGGAAGAATTGCTGGATAAAGTGGCGGAAGGCAAACAAAGCTGGCTGGAACTGATGAAAGATTTCAGCAAAGATTTCAACCCCACCCTGGCAAAGGCCGCCAAAGCCATGAAGACCGTAAAGGCCGGGGTGGAAGCGGGCGTAAACTGCCCGGACTGCGGCAAGCCGCTTATGGTGAAGTTCGGCAAGGCCGGGCAATTCCTGGCCTGTTCCGGCTACCCGGACTGCGGCTATACCAGCAACTTTACCCGTGATGAACAGGGCAACATCCAGGCCACAGCGCGAGAAAAGGCAGAGGAACAGGTTATGGGCACCTGCGAAATTTGCGGCAAAGATATGGTGCTGAAAAGCGCGCGTACCGGCAGCCGCTTCATTTCTTGCAGCGGCTACCCCAAGTGCAAAAACGCCCGTCCGTTCTCCACCGGGGTGCCCTGCCCCAAATGCGGCAAAGGATCGCTGGTGGAAAAAAGCTCCCGCCGGGGCAAAATATTCTATTCCTGCGACCAGTACCCGCAATGCGACATGGCCCTGTGGAACTGGCCCGTGCCGGGCAGCTGCCCGGAATGCGGCGGAAATATCCTGGAACGCAAAACCCTGCGCGGCAAAACATATATCTCTTGCCCGAACAGGGAATGCAAATACAAGGTGGAATGTGAAGAAGACGGCAGCGCCAGCCAAATTCCGCCACAGCCCCAGCCAACGCAAGGCCTGCTGCCGGGCGCAACGGCAAAACCCGCCGTGAAAAAGGCCGCCCCCAAAGCCAAGGCCGCCCCGAAAACTTCCGCCAAGGCCGCTCCCAAAGCCAAGGCAGCCCCGGAAGCCGCCGGCGTGCCGTGGGATACGTCCGCTGAAGTTTCTGCCCCGGTAGCGGCAAAGGGCAAAGCCCCCGCCAAAGCCAAAGCCGCGCCTAAAACAAAGGCCGCCGGTGCCGCCAAGGCCAAAGCCACTGCCGAGGCCCCCGCAAAAGCCAAGGCCGCGCCCAAAAAAGCGCCCGCAAAAAGCGCGGCTGCTTCGGAACCCACTGACGCGGCCCCGGAAAAAGCCGCTTCGGAAAAGGCCGCCCCAAAAAAGGCCGTCAAGACGCGGAGCAAAAAATGAAAAGGCCGGAATGCCACGGCATAATCCCGGCGCGTTACGCGTCCAGCCGCTTTCCTGGCAAACCCCTGGTGAATATCCTGGGGCGGCCCATGTTCTGGCATGTCTGGCAACGGGCTTCACTTTGCCCGGATTTGCGCAGCGTAACCCTGGCCACGGATGATGAACGCATCTTTGCGGCGGCCAAGGCCCTTGGCGTGCCCGTAGTCATGACCGGGGCAGACCACGCCAGCGGCAGCGACCGGGTTTATGAAGCGGCCCGCAAGCTTGGCCTGCCGGATGACGCGGTGCTAATAAACATTCAGGGTGATGAACCGGCCCTTGACCCGAACATGTTAAGCCAGCTGGTTGCGCCTTTTTATTTGCCGGAAAATTTGCTGGCCTCTTCCGGCAAGCTGGTTTCCACCCTGGCAAGGGCAATCAGCCGGGCAGAAGCGGAATCTCCGGACAGGGTAAAGGTAGCGCGCGCCAACAACGGGCAAGCGCTCTATTTTTCCCGCGCCGCCATACCGTTTGACCGGGAAGGGACAAACAGCCCCTGCCTGCTGCATATAGGGCTGTACGCCTTCACCATGTCCGCCCTGCGCGCGTTCACAACATTTGAACCTTCCGCGCTGGAACAGCTTGAAAAGCTGGAACAATTGCGCTTTTTGGAAAACAATATCCCCATCCACGTAGTCATAACCCAAGGGGAATGCCACGGCGTGGACAAGCCTGAGGATGTGGCGCTGGTCATCCCGCTGTTGCAGGCAAGCCAGGGCGCCAGGACGCGCGGGCGCGGCGAAGTCTGGTAATCAAGCCGGAAGATTTGGCGCTGGTAATCCCTTTGTTACAGGCAAGCTAGGCCGCCAGGACGCGCGGGCGCGGCGAAGTCTTGGGTTGCCAAAGCGCGTCCAGCAGGGTATTCATATACCATAATGGGGCTTACAAGGCGCGCCATTCAGCAAAACGGCACCAAACGGCGCAAAAACGGCACCGGGGGCCCTTTGGCCGCTGAAGGCAAAAACAGGCCCCAAAGGAATAAAGTATGTCGCAATCTCTTTCTACAGCCCGGCGCGGGCTTGCTTCCATAAGCAGTCATGTGAAGCAGGGCAACCTTATCCAGGCGGTGCAAACTTTGCGCGCCGGGGTACAGGCCATGTTGCAGCACCAGCTTTTGAAGGCTGAACGCTCGGAAATGGAAGAAATGGTGCGTGATGGCATTATGTATCTGGGTTATGACCGCAACCTGGGGAAAATTTATCCCATCCAGATAGAATATAAGCCGGGTGAGGAAAAAGCCCTTATAGCCACCCTTGATGACCTGCTTGTCGCGCTGCATGAACATTCGGTAGGCAACGCCAACCAGCTTATTGAAAGCCGCAATGAACGCTGGCAGGCCCTTATCGATGACGCGGAAAAGGCCATGCGCGAAGGGGAATTTGACCGGGCCCGCAAGCTGGCGGCCCAGGTAATGAAAGAAAACCCCACCGGCAAGGAAATGCACCTTGATATAGCCCTGCGCTTCCTGCAGGCCGGGGCGCGGGAAGATGCCGTGGAATATCTGGAAAAAATAACCGAGGGCAACGGTTACAGCGCGTCCGCCTGCAACTGGCTGGGCATTGCCCGCCGCCGCCTGAAGCGCTTTGGAGAAGCCGAAGCCGCCTTCAAAAAGGCTGTGGAACTGGACAACAGCGACCCCAACATCTACTTCAACCTTGGCCGCCTGTATCTGGATTGGGAAAAGTGGGCCAGCGCCTACAAGGCGGCGGAACAGGCCGCCACGCTGGATCCGGAATTTGCCGAAGCCGTAAAACTGGCGGAATACGCCAAAAAACGCATCTAATGTCCAAAGCATCAGACCTTCCCCTCTTGCGCCAAAACCTGGAAGTTGAAGGCGCGCTGGAACGCATTCTCTTTCATAATGAAAGCAACGGCTACACCGTGCTGCGGGTAAAGCCGCGCCACAAGGCGGACTTTTTCGCCGCCGTGGGCCACATGGTGCCGCCCCAGCCCGGCGTGGGCCTGCGCCTTACCGGCCAGTGGGTGGAACACCCGCGCTTTGGCCGCCAGTTCCATTTTACGGCCTATGAATGCCTTTTGCCCGCCACGGCGGAAGGCATATGTTCCTACCTGGCTTCCGGCCTTATCAAGGGCGTGCGCCAAAAAACCGCCATGCGCATTGTGGAAATGTTCGGCGAAGCCACCTTTGAAGTGCTGGACAACAACCCGGATCTTTTGGGCAAAGTCAAGGGCATTTCCGCCAAGACGCTGGAAAGCATCAAAAAAAGCTGGGCGGAACATAAAAGCATACGCGACCTTATAATGTTTTTGCAGCCGCATGATATTTCTACCTCCTACGCGGTGCGCATCTTCAAACATTACGGGCCCTATGCCCTTGATGTGGTGCAAGAAAACCCCTACCGCCTGGCCATGGACATTCACGGCATAGGCTTTGCCACTGCCGACAGCCTGGCCATGAAGCTGGGCATAGGGCCGGAAAGCCCCCTGCGGGCGGAAGCCGCTGTGCTTTACGCCCTGCGCCAGACCAGCGATGAAGGGCACCTCTATTACCCGCTGAACGAACTGACCCGCCTTACGGCGGAAAGCTTCAATGTGGAACCGGCCCTGGCCGAAGCTGCCATCTTCAGCCTGCAACACCAGGAAAGACTGGTCATAGAAGATTTTGCCACCAACAACCTCTGTCTGCCCCTTTTTGCCGCGCAGGCGGCTTCACCCGCTTCACCATCTTCAGAGGACGACGGGCCGGATTCACGCGGGGTGTATCTTAGCCAGCATTATCATTGTGAAAGCGGCATTTCCCACTATTTGCAACGTATTTTGCGCTCGCCCAAATCCGTTTCCCTGCCCCGGCCTGAAGAGGCCCTGACAGAAGCCCTGGAAAAAAGCGGGCTTGAACTGGCGGAAGGACAGGTGGAAGCCGTGCGCCAGTCCTTGCGCAGCAAGGTTCTGGTAATTACCGGCGGCCCCGGCACAGGCAAAACCACTATCATCAACACCATTTTGAAGGTCTTTCAAGGGGCCAAGGCCCGCATACTGCTGGCCGCGCCCACGGGCCGCGCGGCCAAACGCATGGCGGAAAGCAGCGGGCAGGAAGCCAAAACCATTCACCGCCTGCTGGAATACAGCCCCAATGAAGACGGCTTCGCCCGCAATGAAGACAACCCCCTGGCCTGTGGCCTGCTGGTGGTGGATGAAGCGTCCATGCTGGACAACACCCTTATGTATCACCTGCTGAAGGCCGTGCCCCTTGGGGCCACGGTGATCTTTGTGGGCGATGTGAACCAGCTGCCTTCGGTCGGGCCGGGCAACGTGCTGCGCGACATCATCAGCTCCGGCGTGGTTCCGGTGGTGGAACTGACGGAAATTTTCCGCCAGGCGGCGGAAAGCTCCATAGTAACCAATTCCCACTGCATAAACCGGGGCATAATGCCCCAGCTGCGCCCGCTGGAAGGAGAACTTTCAGACTTCTACTTCATCCGGCAGGAAGACCCGGAAAAAGCGGCGGACATGATTGCGGAACTGGTTTCATCCCACATTCCGCGCCGCTTCAAGTTCCACCCGGTAAACGACATTCAGGTGCTTACCCCCATGCACAAGGGCGCTGCCGGGGCCACCGCCCTTAACCACAAGCTGCAAGGCGTGCTGAACCCGAAATCTGAACACCTGATGCGGGGTGAAAAGCAATACCGGCTGGACGACAAGGTAATGCAAATACGCAACAACTACGACAAAGACGTGTTCAACGGCGACATAGGCCGCATCTGCTACCTGGATGCGGAAGAAAAAGAACTTACCGTGCGCTTTGACGACCGCAACATTACCTACGCCTTTGATGAACTGGATGAAATTGTTCCGGCTTACGCCATTTCCATACACAAATCACAAGGCTCGGAATACCCGGCCGTGGTAATGCCCATACTTACCCAGCACTACGTCATGCTGCAAAGAAACCTGCTTTATACCGGCGTAACCCGTGGTAAAAAACTTGTAGTCGTGGTGGGCTCCATAAAAGCCCTGAACATGGCCGTAAAAAACAACAGCACCGTGCGCCGCTTCACCCGCCTGGCCCAACGCCTGCGCGCGGGCGGCGAGGCGTAAGGTTGGGATAGGGCGTAAGTTTCTGGGGGAGGGAACCCCAAGGACTTGAAGTCCTTGAGGTTCCCTCCCCCAGACCCCCTCCCTCCTGAACCTCGTTTGTTGGGGTGCGGAGGGTTTGGATTTTTTTAAACCCCTCGAGGAAATTATGGGTAGAAAATTTATCAGGCCCGTGTTGGGTGCGCTGCTTAGCCTTTTTTTTGCAAGTATTTTGGGGGCCGGGGCCGTTTTGGCGGCGGAACAGCCTGTTGCGCCCGCCCTTCCGGCCCAGCCGCTAAAGGCCTTGTTCTACCCGGATGAGGTGGAACTTGCGGTGGAAGAAAAATTGCCCCTGAAAAAGCTGCCGGAAGGCGGCCTGGGCTTTGCCATAACCCTGCCCGGCGGGGTTCGGCCAGATACCCTTTCCTTCACCATAAACGGTCAACCGGCTTATGGATACTACTGGGCCAAGGAAAAGCGCAAGCCCTTGCCGCCAGTGCTGCCCCTTGCCGGGGCCAGCGGGGATAACAAGGAAAATAGCGCCGCGCAAAATGAATTGCTGGACAAGGTAAACAAGTTCAAAGATGACCTTGGCGGCAAAGACAAAAGCGGAAAAGAGGAAGAAGACCCCATACGCCGCGCCCTTATGGGCAAGCTTGACCGCTTCAAGGAAGACCTTGCCAGAGAGGATGACGCAACCTTTACGGAAGAGGAAGACCCGGCCCGCCGCCTGCTTCTGCTAAACGTAAACCGCATGAAGGACGAGGTTTCCCGTAAGGAAGGGCAAGTTGCCGCCGGGGAACAGCGCATTGCAATATGGGGCGGCCAGCCCGGCCAGCCCGATCAAGTTGAGCAGGCCAGCCAAACCGGCCAGGTTGTCGCCTGTTCCGCTGAAGACATCATAAAGCTGGACAAGGCCGCGGCCTCCACCCTGCCGGAACTGCACCGCCAACTGGCCATTGACCGGCGCAATCTGGAATTTTTACAGGAAAAATTGGCCAAAGCTGAGGCCGACCTGGCGGAATATGACCAGGAAGAAGGCGTGGCCGGCAAACTGCAAACAGTCTATGTGCCGTTTGAAGGCGCGGACAGCAAGGAAGGCGCAACCCATACCGTGCGCTACAGCTATGTAATGCCCGCGCGTTGCGGCTATTCCTACCGGGTGGAAGCCCTGCCCGGCGATAAAAAGGTGTTCATTGCGCAGGAAGCCGAGCTGTACCAAAATTCCGGCCTGAACTGGGAAGGGGTGGAGCTTTTCATATCCACCGCCCGGCGTGACGCTTCTTTGGACCCCGGCCACATTTCCCCCTGGCGCATAGAACCCATGCCGGAAAATGTGGCTGGCGCCGCTATGCCGGCCCCTGCCGGAAAGCCTGTTCCATACGCCGCGCGTATGAGCAAAATGGCGGAAGCGCCGGAGCAAGACGCCTATGATGCCGCCCAGCGCGTAGTTGTGGAAGATATGTCCACCTTCCGGCTGTGGAGCCTTGGCAAGCGCCAGGTGGCAACCCGGCGGACAGTGCGCCTGCCCATGGATCGCGCGGAATACGCGGCCAGCTTCCTTTACACCTTGCGCCCGCATTCCAGGGGCCACACTTGGGGCGGCAACGCCGGCAGCCCGCGCGGCTTCCTTACGGCGGAACTGAAATTGCCCCAGGCCCTTGATCTGCCCATGGGCACAGCCCGTTTTTTTGTGGACGGATCCTTGGTGGGCGCGAAAGGCCTGACCCTGAACGGCGACAAGGCCAGCCTGTATTTTGGCAGCGACCCGCAGGTTAGCGTAAGCAACCGGGAAATTGAACGCAAAAGCGGCGAAGACGGGCTTATAAACAAAGACAAAACCTTGCTGTGGCAATGGGAATATACCCTGCAAAACAGCCGCAAATACCCGGTGGAAGTTGTGCTGGAAACCCCGGCCCCCATAGTTGAGGATGAAAAAATCCGCGTAACGGAGGAATCTAAACCCAAACCGGAAGAAGCGGTAAACCCGCAGGAAACAGGCGGGGCCAAACTCTACCGCTGGAAAATTACCCTGAAGCCGGGCGAACCAGTGATCGTAAACCACAAGGTGCGCGTGGCCGCGCCGGAAGATATGCGCCTGCAACCGGGGTATAACCCGTAAAATAATAATGCCTCCGGCGGCCAAAGGGCTTGAAGCCCTTTGGAAACCCCGATAGAGCAATTTACGATTGAAATGAGTGAATTGCTCAGCAAGGATTTGTCTTCAAATCCTTGCCGTGAAATAGTCGTAGGCGAGCTTTGCTCGCCGTTAAGCGACTATTTCAAGCGTAAACCACTCTAGTACAGACAAGGCCCCTGTGATTGCATGCGCAATCACAGGGGCCTTGTCTGTAGATATTATTACGGCGTGACTTTCTTGTATATCCAAACCTGCCGGGACATGGAAAATTTAATTTCCCGCGCCCCTCCAATATTTTTTTAGGCCCCGGCATTGCGAAACACAATACCGGGGCCTAAAAACTATTGGGGTTTCCAAAGGGCTTCAAGCCCTTTGGCCGCCGGAGGCATTGTTTTGATACGGTATAAAATTTGCTTTAATCAATGATTATGAGGCCGTTGCACAATGGCCTTTTTGCCCTTTTACTGCGTCGTGCTTCGTCCCGCGCGAAGGTCATATATGCTTGAATATACTCCCTCCGCACGGACCTCGCACTCCTTGTAAAAGAACAAAAATTCTCATTGTGCAATGGCCTAATTATAGAAAATTTTATTCGGGAACGGCGTGAAACGCCAAACGGCAAATCAGCCGCGCGCAGCCAATTTGCTTGCATCCCCCCAAGGGGTGTTCTTTGTAATCCGGACGCAGGCAATACAAAAGGCACGCAATCAAATACAAGGTGACCAAATTGACTGCGCGCAACCTGTTGCGAAAGTTCATGGGGCCAAGCGTGGCCCGAAAATACAGGCTACAAAATATCCAGCGATGAATATCTTGCTAAGCTTTTATAAAGTCTGCGATAAACAAAAACCAGTCACACAAAACTAGGAATTCAATTCTTCTCTGAACTTGCGCGAAAGCCGAAATACAACCACCTTGCGCGGATCCAGAAGAAGCGGGGCGGAAGTTTGCGGGTTGCGCCCTTTGCGGGCTTTTTTCGCATAGGCTTCAAACTTGCCGAAACCACTGACCATAAGAGAATGGTCTTTCTTGATGCCTTGCTTCATCAGGCGAAGCAGGGCTTCAACTATGTTTTTCACTTCAGTGCGGCTGCGCGGGCTTTGTTCGTGCAGCACATCGACCAGATCAGCTTTGGTTAAAGTCTTGTCGTTCATATTTACCTGCCTTTATGCTGGATATAATGGGATCATATAAGCATTCGCAGCTGGGCCGCGAAGTCTTCAATAGAGGAAGGCGCGTAACTTGCCCGGAGCTTTGGGTCTGAAAAAAGCCCGTCGCCATCGTGGCGGGGTATCAGGTGCCAGTGGGCGTGGAATATAACCTGCCCGGCCGCCGGGTAATTGTTTTGCAAACAGTTCAAACCGTGGGCCTGTGTGTGCAACACAATGGCCCGCCCGACTTTTTGCAGGGTTTCCACAAGTTCCGCCCCCAGGGCGGGGGGCAGTTCAAACGCGGTGGGGCAGTGAACTTTGGGCATAACCAAAGTGTGCCCCTGACGGAAGGGGTTTATATCCAGAAAAGCCAAAAAATTGTCCGTTTCATAAAGCTTGGCGCATGGTATATCGCCATGGACAATTTTGCAGAAAATGCAGCCTTCCTGTCCAGGAAGGTCCGGCAGATGCGGGCTGATCTTTTGGCTTTGCTTCATAGAAACCCTTTTGATATATAAGTACAAGTGCCATGCCAAACAAGTCAATATTCCATGGCAACTTTTACTTCTGTTCCGTATTCAGCACCCCAACCGGGCTGCAATAAGGCTTATGACCAATGGCGTCAAACAGAAGCAAACAAGTATACTATCAAATTAAATACAGGCAAAACCCGCAAAGGGCAAGCCTTTTTTGAATATGAGCGTTTTCACACAGCACTGTGCGGGGCCAAAAGGGCCGCTTTAAGTGCCTCGTCCAGAGTGGGGTGGGCCGCGCAAAGCGAGGCGGCTTCCGGGCAGGTGCACTGTTGGCTTACCAGGCGGTGGGCCAGCATGGTCATGCCGGAAACACCGTGGCCTATGGCCGCGATTGAGCGTAATCGCCCATTCGCCCACAAAGCTTTTATAAACCCGTGCGTTACCCCGTAGCTTTGCGTTATGGGGTTGGAAACCAACTGCGCTGTGGAAACGGTTATTGTTTGCCCGGGGCATTCCTTACGTAAATCCGCCAGGTTGGGGCCGGAACGCATGCTTTCCATATGCCCGTAAATGCAGGCCGGAAGCATGGAATCCGCATAATCTTCCAGCTCTTCGCCCTTCAGGGCGGCCAAAATGTGTTGGGCGGCGTATTCGCCCTGGTGCGCCGCCGCCCCGGCCAAAAGCTTGCGCCCGTTTATATCGCCCACCGCGTAAATGTGCGGCGCGGCCCGCAGCTTTCCATCCACCTTCAGCCAGCCGGGGCCGCAGGTTTCCAGCCCGGCGGCTTCCACTTGCAGGCGGGTGGCGTCCGGCTTGCGGCCCACGGCCACCAGGGCCTTTTCCGCCTCTATCTCGCTGCCGTCTGTAAACTTCAGCAGGGCGCGGCCATTGACCGTGCTTACATTTTCCGCCCGTTTGCCAAAAATAATTTCCCGCCCGGCGCGCGTCAAATAGTTTTGCATGGAAAGGCCGATATCATCATCTTCATTGGCAAGCAGGCGCTCGCGTGACTCTATCAGCGTGATTTTTGTGCCGAAACGGGAAAAAAATTCGCTAAGTTCCAGGCCTATGGGGCCGGAACCTATTACAACCATGCTTTCCGGGGCCTGTTTCAGGTTCATGGCCGCGCTGGAACCCAGCACCGCCGCCCCGTCCGGCTTTACGCCGGGAAAACTGGCCGGGGTGGAGCCACTGGCCACAACGCAATATTTGAACTGGTGTTCCGTTATCTCGCCGCTTTTTTTCACCCCAAGGCTGTTGGCGGAAGTAAAGGCGGCTTCGCCAGGCAGAAAATCCACCCCGGCGCTTTCCAAAGATTTTTGCACGGATTGACGCATGCCCTTCAAATAAGCATCCTTGCGGCCTTGCAGCTTTTCCAGATTCAATTCCAGATTGCCCTCAATCACGCCATAACGCTTCTGCGTTTCAATAAACGGCAGCAGGGCGCTGCTGCCCAAAAGAAATTTTGTGGGTATGCAGCCGGAATTTACGCAGGCCCCGCCAGGAAAACCGGACTCAACTACTGCGGTTTTAAGCCCTCCGCCAGCAGCTGCAAGCGCGGCCTGACGGCCGCCGGAACCGGAACCAATAACTATTAGGTCATATTGCATATTTTTCTCCAAAAAAGCCGGGGCCTTGCCCCGGGCCCCATTGGGGGAAATGATTTCCCCCAAACCCCCTCGGCATGATTTTAGCCAAGCCTGTCGAGGTTTCCAAAGGGGGTCACCCCCTTTGGCGGGGGGGGCTGGGGGGCAGAGCCCCCCAGGTTTATTTTTCAGCTTTCGTCTGTCAGCACCATATTACGCGCGGCCTTTGTTTCATCAAGGCGGCGGCGGGGCAGTGTTACAGGCGCGTCGTGCAGGGCTTGCGGGTTGCTGGCGGCTTCCTTGATGATATTGACAAGGTCGTCGCAAAATTTATCCAGCGTTTCCTTGCTTTCCGTTTCCGTAGGCTCAAACATCAGGCATTCCTTGACTATGAGCGGGAAGTAGATGGTAGGCGCGTGGTAGCCTTTGTCCAGCAGGGCCTTGGCTATATCCAGCGCCTTCACGCCGTATTGGTCAAGGTTGCTGGCGGACGCCACAAATTCGTGCATGCAGCGTTCCGGGTGGGGTATATCCAGGTGGCCTTCAAGGCGCTTCATCATGTAGTTGGCGTTCAGCACCGCGTAATCGGACGCGCGGGCCAGGCCTTCGCCGCCCAGGCGCAGGATATAGGCCAGAGATTTGATCATTACGCCAAAGTTGCCATAGAATGGCGTAACCTGCCCAATGGAAAGGGGCTGGGGCGCGGCAAAGGCAAAGCCGTCCGCCTTTTTTTCTACCCTTGGGCCGGGCAGGAAGGGCACCAGGCGTTCACTTACGCCCACCGGGCCGGCGCCGGGGCCGCCGCCGCCGTGCGGGGTGGCCATGGTCTTGTGCAGGTTAAGGTGCACCACGTCAAAGCCCACGTCACCCATGCGCATGCGGCCCATAATGGCGTTGAAGTTGGCCCCGTCATAGTACAAAAGGGCGTCAACCTCGCGCAGGCGTTTGACAATTTCCGGCAGGTTCTTTTCAAACAGGCCCAGGGTGTTGGGGCAGGTCATCATCAGGGCGGCCACGGAATCGTCCAGCACGGCGGAAAGGGCTTCCGGGTCCACCAGGCCGTTGCGCGATTCTATGTTTATCACCTCATAGCCTGCCAGGGCCGCGGTGGCCGGGTTGGTGCCGTGGGCGGAATCCGGGCAGATTATTTTGGTTTTTTTCGGGCGGTTCGGGTTTTTGGCGGCCTGGTCGCGGTGGTAGGCCGCGATAAGCAGCGCCCCGGTAAGTTCGCCCTGGGCCCCGGCCATGGGCTGCATGGTAAAGGCCTTCATGCCGGTAAGTTCCGCCAGAAGCTGTTCAGAAAGCCATACCGCTTCAAGCGAACCTTGGCTAAGGGCCGGGCCGCCGGGCAGTTGCGGGGTAAGCGGGTGCTGCGCGGTAAAGCCGGGCAGGGCCGCCAGGTATTCCGTAAACTTGGGGTTGTATTTCATGGTGCAGGAACCCAGGGGGTAGAAGTTGGTATCTACGCTGAAGTTCTTGCGGGAAAGCAGGGTGAAGTGGCGCACCACGTCCAGTTCGGACATTTCCGGCAGGCGGGGGGCCTGTTCACGCAGCAAGGAAGCGGGCAGCATTTCCGCCACGCTTTTATTCGCCTTGGGGGGCACTACGGCCTGACGGCCCGGCACGGATTGTTCAAAAACCGTTTTCATAACAAACCTCCAAGCTCTTTCACCAGGGCGTCTATTTGCGTTTCATCGTTCTTTTCCGTGCAGGCAAGCAGCAGCACGTTTTCCATGCCTTTGTACCAGATGCCCGGGGTTACCCCGGCCATAAGGCCTTTTTTGCCCAGCGCTTCCAGCAGCGGGGCGGCGGCCTTGGGCAGCTTCACGGCAATTTCATTGCCATAGGGGGCGTTGTGCAGCAGGCTTACGCCGGGCAGTTTGACCAGCTTTTCCGCCAGCAGGCGGGCCAGTTCCATGCCCCGCGCGGCCACGCGGTTCAGCCCTTCGGGGCCAAGCAGGCAAAGGTGAATAAGGGTGCGCAGGGCGCACAGGGCCTGGTTGGAACAAATGTTGGAAGTGGCCTTGGCGCGGCGAATGTGCTGTTCTCTGGCTTGCAGGGTAAGCACGTAGCCGGGGCGGCCTTCAAGGTCTTCTGTCTTGCCGACTATGCGGCCGGGCATCTGGCGGGAAAGTTCCTTTGAACAGGCTATGATGCCCAGGTAGGGGCCGCCGAAGCCCAGGGGCTGGCCAATGGACTGGCCGTCCGCCACAACAATGTCCGCGCCCATGGCACGCGGGGTTTTAAGCACGGCCTGCATGACCGGGTAAACCACGGCTATGCCCAACGCGCCCTTGGCGCGGGCAGCGGCAAAAAGCGGGGTGTAGTCTGTAATGGCCCCGAAAAAGTTGGGGTTTTGCACAATTACGGCGGCGGTCTGGTCATTCACGGCGCTTTCCAGCGCGGCCAGATCCGGCAGGCCGTTTTTATGCGCAATTACCTGCGCTTCAATGCCCAGGTTGGCGCTAAGGGTATCAAACATCTTGCGGTAAAGCGGGTTTATGGCTTCATCAAACACCAGGCGGTTGCGTTTGGTGGCGCGCGCGGCCATCATGGCCGCTTCAAACATGGCGCTGCCGCCATCGTATACCGAGGCGTTGGAAACATCCATATCCAGCAGGCGGCACACCGCGCTTTGATATTCAAAAATGGCTTGCAGGGTGCCCTGGGCCGCTTCCGGCTGGTAGGGGGTGTAGGCGGTGTAAAATTCACCGCGAGAGACCAGGGCGTCTACGGCCTTGGGCACTTCATGGTCATAAAAGCCGCCGCCGGTGAAGGATATGCGCGGCAGGGCGTTGGCCTGGCTCATGGCTTCCATTTTCCGGCAGGCTTCGCCTTCAGAAAGACCGGCGGGCAGTTTGTAGGAAAGGGGACGCATGGCCGGGGGGATGACGGAAAACAAATCATCAAGGCTGTTCAGCCCAAGGCTTTTCAGCATTTCCGCTGTTTCTTGCGGGGTGTGTGGGATAAATGGCATGGCTTTCTCACGATGGGTTGGGCGCTATGCGCTATGGTATTGAGATTAAAAAGGTCAGGCTCGTGTTTTTCATGCGGAACAGGAATTGGCCTGCCCGGCAAGAAAAGCACAAGCCTGATAGCGGGTTATTTGCAAAGAGCGGCGTATTCGGCGGCAGAAAGCAGCCCGGAGGGCTGGCCGTCAAGGGCCACGCGGATCATCCAGCCATCTGTATAGGGGGCGGAATTGACAAGTTCCGGCGCGTCGGCCAGGGCGTCATTGACCGCCACAACCGTGCCGGCCACCGGGCAGTAGATTTCACTGGCGGCCTTGACGGATTCCACTGAACCCATTTCCTGATTGGCGGCCATTTTTTTGCCCACGGCGGGCAAATCGGCAAAGGTAACGTCGCCAAGCTGGTGCTGGGCATAGTCTGTAATGCCAATTACGGCTTCATTACCTTCAATTCTTATCCATTCATGGGTATCCACATAAAGCAGGTTTTCTGGCAGATTCATATCCGGGCCTCCGTATATATTTGATTTTTTATGCTTCGGGCACAGTGCCGACTCTGGCCTGCAACGTCAGGCCCAGCGCGTTTATTTCCTTCAACAATACCTTTTTGTCAATGGGTTTTACAATGTAACTTGCGGCGTCGCCCAAAAAGAAGGCGTTGTGCACTTCCTCGTTGTTTTCCAGCCCGGAAACCATAATGACCTTGCTGCGCTTTTCTGTATGCACTTCATGGTCTTTTTCAATTTCGCGCAGTTCACGCAGGGCGGTTTGCCCGTTCATGTTGGGCATTAAAATATCCAGCAACACCAGGTCATAGGGGATGCCTTTGCGCAGGGCGTCATTAAAGGCCACCACGCATTCCTCTCCGTCTGAAACCATGTCGACATCCGCGTAGGGGTGCAAAATGCTTTGGATGATACGGCGGGTCTCAAAATCATCATCTACTACCAGGCAGCGCATGGATCCTCCGTGGCGTGGTTTTTAGAGCGTTTTCATCTTGAAGCGCTCTGGCGTTGCGCGGCAAACACCGCGTTGGCAATGCAACGGGCATTCGCTTTATACCGCGTTAAAGTATCTGTGCGGTAACATACTGTTTTTTAATATAAAAATCAAGAACAGTTTTAGCTATTCACCAAGCACCGTGTTGATCAGCTTGACGGCTTCTTCTTGCAGGGCTGCCAAATGTTCCGGCCCTATAAAACTTTCCGCGTAAATTTTATAAATATCTTCCGTGCCGGAAGGCCGGGCCGCAAACCAGCCGTTGGCGGTTTGCACCTTCAGCCCGCCTATGGGGGCATTGTTGCCCGGCGCGGCGGTAAAGACCCCGGTTATTGGTTCTCCCGCCAGTTCACGGCTTTGCACCTGTTCCGCCCGCATGCCGGAAAGGGCCTTTTTTTGCCGGCGTGAGGCCGGGGTATCTTTGCGTTCATACCAGGGGCGGCCAAGGCGGGTGGCCAGCTCTTCATAAATTTTATCCGGCGTGCGGCCGCAATTGGCGGTTATTTCCGCCGCCAGCAGGGCCAGAATCAAACCATCTTTGTCGGTTGACCAGACGGAACCGTCAAAGCGCAGGAAGGATGCCCCGGCGCTTTCTTCCCCGCCAAAGCAGCAACTGCCGCCTAAAAGGCCGGACACAAACCATTTGAAGCCCACGGGCACGTCATGAATTTCCCGCCCAAGGCTGTGGGCCACCCGGTCAAGCAGGGCGCTGGTGACCAGGGTTTTGCCTATCATGGCCTTTTGCGGCCAGTGCGGGCGGTGCTGCAAAAGGTACCACACGCACACGGCAAGGTAATGGTTTGGGTTCATAAGTTGCCCGCCCGCCACAATGCCGTGCCGGTCGGCGTCCGGGTCATTGCCAAAGGCCAGGTCGTACCAGGAAGCTTGCGCGGTAAGCCCGGACATGGCCCACGGAGATGAGCAGTCCATGCGGATTTTCCCGTCATGGTCAAGCGGCATGAAGGAAAAGGAGGGATCAAGCGCCGGGTTGGTGATAGTGATTTTAAGCTTGTAATGCGCGGCAATGGCCTGCCAGAAAGGCAGGGATGAACCGCCCAGCGGATCCACCGCCAAAGAAAGGCCGGAATCCGCAATGGCGCGCATATCTACCACTTTGGCAAGGGCCTGGACATACGGTGTTATGTAGTCATGGGCGCGGGTGGTGGGCGCGGCCAGGGCGGCGGCGTAATCCAGCCGTTTTACCCCGGCGTTTTGCCCGGCCAGCAGGTCATTGGCCCGTTTTTCAATAATGGCGGTAAGGTCGGTATCTGCCGGGCCGCCGTGCGGGGGGTTGTATTTGAAGCCGCCATCCGCCGGGGGATTGTGGGAAGGGGTAATGACAATGCCATCGGCCAGCCCGTTGTTGAAGCCGGCGGCGAAGCGCTGTTCCACCGCCTGGGCGAAGCCGGGGCGTTCCCGGTTATATTCAAGAATGCTGAAGGAAATTACCGGGGTGGGGGTGGGCAGAAATTCCCTGGTCTGCTTGTCCTGGTGGATAAGCACGGTGACCTTGTTGGCGGCCAGCACTTCCAAAGCGCTTTGGTGAGCGGGGGCGGAAAGGGCGTGGGTATCCAGCCCCATATAGAGCGGGCCGGTAATGCCGCGTTCCTGCCTGACATCGCAAATGGCCTGGGTTATGGCTTGCACATGCGCTTCATTGAAGCTGGCCTTGAAGGCGTTGCCCCGGTGGCCGGAGGTGCCGAAGGCCACGCGCTGTTCCGGGTTTGCCGGGTCTGGCGCAAGGTTGTGGTAGGCGTGGA
The DNA here is from genome assembly GCA_031552315.1 of Desulfovibrionaceae bacterium. Taxonomy (GTDB): domain Bacteria; phylum Desulfobacterota; class Desulfovibrionia; order Desulfovibrionales; family Desulfovibrionaceae; genus JAVBMP01. Next base: position 31,489 of record JAVBMP010000122.1, read on the forward strand.
CAAGTTTTTCAATAGAAACCAGACTTTCCGGCGGTGCTTTTTTACCCGCCCCGGGGTGCAGAGACATGGTTGGCCTCACAGAAGTTATTAACCAGCTTGCGCGCAGGGTGCGAAATATAAAAATCTATATCGCGCAAACGGCTGGCGCGGCCATAAACGGCATAATCTTGCAGGCCGGTTACGGACATTGCTATCAGTCATAGGATATTTTGTGCAAGTTGAGAAAAGTATATGTCATTTTCCCAATTTAGACAATGCGAAAGATTGTTCGGCCGGCGGACATTTACGCGGATATTTTCTTATGAGCATCAGGCCCCGCGTATTGTATAATTTAAGGGTGTTGCGCAATGAGGTTTCTGGTTCGAGGCCGTTGCATAATGGCCTATATATGAAAAAAACGCGGCCCCACGGATTTTGTCCGGGGGCCGCGCTTGGGTTGCGGAAATTACTTGGGGGTATAGGCGGTTAGTCTATTTCCCCTGTTTCCAGATAGCGCTTATATCTGTTTATATCTACCTCATATGGCGTGATTTTCAGGTTGGGCACCATCATAAAGAAGGCGTTTTCTTCTTCCCGGTCACAGCGTTCCGGCGGGTCATTGTTTGGCAGGTAGGTGCATTGCTTGAAAAACTGCACGTTAACAGTTTCGGGGTCTACGCCGGCGCTGTCTTCGCTGTAACCCAGCACTTTCATATCTTTTGCCCGTTCAAGCAGGAACGTCAAGTTCCATGGACTACCTGGGTATTTGGGCTGAAGCCGAATATTTTCGCGCGCCTCTTCCGCCTGTTCTTTGCCAAAATATTTTTCCAGATTGCCATCCGGTTTACCAAGCATACCTATGCCAATGATGCCGCTTGCAATTATGCCCTTGTACCTGTCTAGTAGCCAGCTGAAATCATAGAGCGTTTTTTTTGTAAAATAGAGTTTGTTTTGTGTGTGGTTTAAGGTGAAATAGCCTAGGTAAACAGGGAACTCAACACCTTGGTATGTACTACCCACACGGGAAGGGTGACCAGTCGCGACATATAGCCTGGTACAATGATCAGCCTTCTTACACATCGTATCAGCATAGATGATTTTGGACGGAAAAAACACGAGAAGTACTAAAAAGAAAAATTTGAACTTCATTTTTTATCACTCCTTGCTTGCCTGCCACTCCTCAAGACTTTTACTTTTTCTTTTAAAGCATCGCTAAAATTGCCGCCGATAGTTTCAAACCCGATAGCATGTCTTTCATCCGCGTTCAAGCGGTACAAGTCGTCTGTCAGACTTGCGGATGCGCGGAAGCGGCTGTTCTGAAGCAGCATGTTGTAAGCTTGTTCGTTCACCTTGAAGTCCGGGTGTTCCTGCTTCAGGCGCAGGGCTTCCTTGTCCGGGATTACGTCCGGGTTTTGCTCGGCATCTATCAGCAGGATGTGCCGCCAGACGTGGCCGTTTTCATGGAAAAAGTCTGCCATTGATTTGTAGTCGAATTCCCCGGTTTCAATATCCAGCAATGCTTCCGGCATGGTGATTTTTCGTTTTTCCGTCATGCCACCGGCTGTGGGTGCCTGGGGAAGCGGCTCCGCAGCGAATTCATTTGAATATATGCCGCTATATTCGGCGGTTTTCTTGTAGAATTCCGTCAGCTTTATGCGGCGGGCTTCACGGTCTGAAACTGGTGTTTTTTCAAAATCAACAATCAATTGCGCCAGTTCTGTCATCTTTGCGTCTTTTTGGGCAAGGGTTTCCTTGCTGTCGCTGGGTTGGGGCAACAGGCGGTTTTTCCAGCCCTCGCCCATAGCTTTTTGCTGGTCTTGGAAATCCTTGGGTAAGGGATTTTTTTCCCATTCCGCATTGTTCCAGGCAAAACGGAGTGCATCGCTTTCTTTTTCCGCTTTTTCGCGTTCTGCCTGAATGCGGGTTGTGTCATTGGCTATTTTATCAAGGGCGCGTTGCTTTTCACGCATGGATATATAACTGGCGCTGGTATCCGGGCCAAGGCAGAGGGCAACATAGGCGCTTTCCCATTTCCCATATTGTTCTGGTGTGAGCTTATCCAGCTTTGTTCTGGTCATGCCGCTGGTCATGTGGTGATATATTTCCATCTGTTTTTCCGGGGGCATATTCAACAGTCCTTTTGCCATATCGGCGGGTTCCGTTTGGTAAAAGTTGCTCCAGCTTGTTTTTATTTATTATTTCCTCATGTTGCGTAAAATATTTAAATAGATATTTTAAGCGTAGAAATTTGCCTATAAAGATACTTAATTATATTTAAGCGTGTTACAGCATATTTTTTTGATAGAAGCCTTGAAATGAAAAAAACGCGGCCCCACGGAATTTGTCCGGGGGCCGCGTTTGGGTTGCGGAAATTATTGGTGGTTGGTCACTTGGGCAAATAGCCTGTGTATCGGTGCCGTGGGTCATACAAGGGGAAACAAAAATCAAGGCCGTAATGCGGCACCATCCTTAAAATTGGCGCAAAATACGGGTCATCAGTGTGGCAGGCATCCGGCTTTTTTTCATCTTCCCGGTATACGCAATGGGTAAAGAACATTGGTTGCAGGGTGTCATAATCTTTCACAAAAGAATTGCCAAGGCCCAAGACGCATACGCTCCCACGTTCCAGCATTTCTTTTACGTCAAACTCGGCTTCAAGCAGATCAAGCCTCCTTTTGTTCGCATTGAAATGCAAGACGACTACCGCGCCATCCGAAGTTTTTTCAACTTCACCCTTTGGGATGGAAAAAATATCTTGGGGAATATAGCCGGCTTTAAGTAGAAGCGGTATTCTTGACTTCATTTCTTCCAGCTCAAACGCGCTTTTATTGGTAAAATATAATTTACCCCTGTTTTTATTCAAAGTGAAGTAGCCAAGATAGACCGGCAGCTTGTCGCCTTCCACCACTTGGAAATCCAAAAATTTTGCTTTTTCCGTGGCTACATACAGATATACGCATTTTTCACCTGCGGAACATACATTTTCATCCTGCGCAAAAGCCAACTGCGGGAAAAATAACA